>JAIOYL010000181.1 GCA_021741195.1 Sneathiella sp.
TGATCCGTCTTTCCGTCGGCATCGAGAACAAGCTCGATATCATCGCCGACCTGGAACAGGCGCTCGCCGCGAGCTAGACCTCACTCGTCATAGACCGACAACTCTATCAGGTTGAGGTCGGGGTCGCGCACGTAAAGTGACGTGATCGGCCCCCTCGCCCCGGTGCGCCGGACGGGCCCTTCAAGGATCGCGACTCCGGCGGCATCAAGCCGCGCGCGCATCGCCGACAGCGTCCCCTCTATAATAAAGCACAGATCCGCCGTTCCCGGTTTCGCCAGATGCGCCCGCGGCGTCAGTTCCTGACCGACGATATGCAGGTTGATTTTCGAGGATCCGAACTTCAGCGCCTGCCGCCCTTCGGCAAATTCCTCAAAAGTCATTCCAAGCATTTCACAATAAAATGCCTTCGTTCTCTCTAGATTAGAGATCGTCAAAACTAAATGATCAATGTTTTTTATCATCAATTATTTCTTTATTTTACTATTGAAGATTTAATAAATAATATTACTTTGTTAAAATGAATTATTATTAAGGAATAATTATGAAATATTCATTCTTAATTACACCAATACTATTTATTACTGTTTCGACAGTCGCCGCAGCCAGGGACGGAACGGTCACGGCGGCCGAAGGTTGGAACAACAGCGCCGGTTTCCAGACATCCTATGACATTCTCACGAAGTCTGTCATCGCCGAACTGATCGAGAAGAAGGAAAACGGCTTTTACGACGGCTATGACCAGAACAATTCCTATTTCACCTATATCGGCGCACAGTCGAATGCGATCGGCAATCAGGTGATTTTCAACGGCTCTGTCGAATCCGATGTTTCCGTAGCGCCGGTCAATTGCGGCGCGACGACGGCCACCGCCGTTAATGAGTCCGGCGGGAACAGCGAGACGGCCACGGGCGGCACCAATTGCGAGATGGGAAACGGAAATGCGGCGGGTCGTTAGCCTCGCCCTTCTCCTCCCCGTCTTTCTGGGCGGTTGCGTGGCGACAAGCCGGGAGAATGTGGAACTGGCCGCCGGTCCGCCCGTGCAGACGATGGTGACCCCCTATGATCGGCTGATCGGCTGTATCGCCAGCAGCGCCAAGCTCCGTGGCGTCTGGGCCGTGGGGGAGATTACCGACGCCACCGGAAAATTCAGCGCGGAATATGCCGGAACCGGCAAATATATCACCCAGGGCGCAGGCGACATGATGCAGACAACGCTGGTTCAGGCGAAGGCCGAATCCATCGTCAATCGCCGCGACCCGCGCCCCGTGATCACCGAAATCAAGCTCGGTATCCGGAATGCGAAGCAGTTCACCCTGATGGATTACTATATCACCGGCTCCATCAATACGCTCGACTTCATTCCCGGCGCAGCGGCGGATCTGACCATCGCGGGCATCGGGCCGCGCTATCGCCAGAACCGCGCCATCGTCGGGCTCGATCTGCATCTCACAGATGCGCGGACATCGAAAGTACTGGCGGCGGTCAATATCTCCAAACAGATTTTCGCCGACGAGGCGGGCTTTGGCATCGGGCGCTTCTTTGGCGATACGCTGGTCGATCTCGACATCAGCGGCCAGAACCGCGAACCGCTGCAGCTTTCGCTTCGGTCCATGCTGCAATTCGGCCTCTATGCAATGCTGGCGCAGCTCAATCCGGCCCTGCGGCAGGATTGTCAGCAAATCGTCGATACCGTAGAGGGCGTCGAAGACACCGCGCCCGCCAACTCATAACAAGAAAATCCGGACAACAGAGGATGCGTCATTTCACCCCAATGCATCTTTATTTTATAGGAGAAAACCAATGATCAAACTAGCAACCGGTGTTCTGGCCTTGTCCCTGCTGGCGGTTCCCGCTCTCGCGGACAATGACGGCCGGATTACCGTGACCAACGGCGATGTGACCGCAACGATCACCAATGGTGGCGGCCTGTCCCAGAATTATGGCGGCATCAATGTCGGCAATGTAACGGCGGCTCTGGGCTTCGCCCACTCCGGAGCGTTGAACACGGAAAGCGCCCCCGCGCAGGCCGACGGCCTGGAGCTGACTCAGCCGACCTTCAGCATGACAGCCGTCGGGGTTCACACATACTATGAAACCGGCTTTACTGCCGATTTTAATCCGATCGACGTGGATATCACAGGTTCTGCAATACTGCTAAATACCGACGTTCCGCTCCCGGAAGATGGAGAAGAAGGCGCGAATATCAACCTTGAACTTCCCTCAATAGTCGACCTGACCCCGGTTCCATTACCGGAAGGTGACAATGGTGACGGCGAGATTATCACCCTTGAAATTCCCATAACAGCCGACCTGACCCCGGTTCCATTACCGGAAGGTGACGACGGTGAAGGCGCGAATATCAGCAATGAGTCTTCCTCAGGCAGCGACATACTCGCCTCGCTTCAATCCTTGCAGGAATAGAGATTGAATGCAGTGCCAGTCGCGCATCTGACGCGAATATTAATGGCTTCTTCCGCCGGTCAGCTTAACCGCTGGCCGGTTTTCGCACTTCCCCGTTCCACCGACAGTTCATGCACGACGAAGAGGGCGAAACTGAGCACCAGCATGCCGCCCGCCTGATGCGCCGCGCCGAGAGGGACCGGCACCACATAGAGCAGCGTGACGATCCCGAGGAAGACCTGGATGAAGACCATCGTCACCAGTCCGGCAATGCCGAGCCTTGCCGGATAGCTGATGTCCCGCCCCCGGCTCACAAGATAGAGCCAGATACTCATAATCGCGATGGCATAGCCAGCCATGCGGTGGGTGAACTGCACCGTGCCGGGGTTTTCGAGGAAATTGTGATAAAGCGGCGCCAGGTCGAACATGTCGTCGGGCAGGAAACTTCCGCCCATCAGCGGCCAGTCCGTATAGATAAAGCCCGCGTTGAGCCCGGCAACAAACCCGCCGATGACGATCTGCAACGCGATCAGCGCGAGCAGGAGAAGGGCGCTGCGGCGGACCGTTCGATGCGCCTCTGCGTAGCCTGCATAGGGCGGCCGCAACAGATCGAAGATCGTCCAGAGGATGACCGCATAAATCAGGCTGGCGAGCGCGAGATGGGCCGTCAGGCGGTAATGGCTGACGTCCGGGTTATCGACAAGGCCGCTTTTGACCATGAACCAGCCCATGGCGCCCTGCAGTCCGCCGAGCGCGAACAATAGCATGAGCCGCGGTGCCATCTCGCGGCGGATTTTCCCCATCAACAGGAAGATCACGAACGGCACGAAGAAGGCGACGCCGATCACCCGGCCCAAAAGGCGATGCGCAAACTCGAAGGCATAGATGCCCTGAAACTCGGAAAGCGTCATGCCGTGGTTGATCTTCTGATACTCGGGGAAGGCCTTGTAGCGCTCGAACTCCGCCATCCAGGCCTCATGGCTAAGCGGCGGCAACCAGCCCGTAATCGGCTTCCAGTCGGTCATGGAGAGGCCCGAATTGGTGAGCCGCGTGACCCCGCCCAGCACGATCATCGCGAACACCAAGAGCGCCACCAGCGCCAGCCAGCCAATCACCAGCCGCCGCCCGTCACTTGCCGCCGCCGCTCCGGGTGTATGTATCTTGGTTGCCATGGCCCGCACCATAGCCGAATTCCAGGCAAACGCAATATAGCGCGTGGAGAGTTGCGGCACTCCGCCGCAGGGGCGGCTAGGCCGTGATTTCCTTCCCGAAAGCCGCAAAAAGTATGTATATTATATACATTTTCTTGCAAAATCCTTTATAGGATGTATAATATATTTATTACCGAGAGGGGTCATGCTGAAAAGTCGAGATGTTATCAGGATTATTGAAAGCGAAGGATGGGTTCTGGTTCGAGTTTCCAAAAGCAGTCACCATCAATTCAGACATCCAGCAAAGAAGGGACTTATTACCGTTCCACATCCGAAAAAAAGCCTCCCGATTGGCACCCTCAGAAGCATTGAGAGGGTGAGAGGCGCCCGGTTTAAATAATCGGGATTGTCCTAGGCGAAGAATGCGAATAGGAGGAGAGATCGCAATGAAACAGGTATTTTACCCTGCTGTAATCGATAAAGATCAAGACAGCGACTATGGTGTATCTTTTCCAGATTTTGAAGGATGCGTCGGTGCCGGTGAGAACATTGAAGAGGCCATCAAAGACGCCCATGAAGCCCTGCAATTTCATATTGACGGTTTGATTGAGAATAAAGATTCAATTCCGGCAGCAACGCCGCTTGCGGAAGTTATTACCGGTGACGCGTTGGCCGTTGTTTTAATCAGCGCAAAATTACCAGGCAAAGCGCAACGGGTGCAGATCACGCTTGACGAGCATTTGCTGGCTGATATCGATGCCGTTGCCGATAATCGGTCCGGCTTTCTGGCCGAAGCCGCCCGCGATAAACTGTCACGACAGATTACCAACACCTAGTCCCCTCGCCACCGCGCAGGGAACCACCATCGATGTCCTGATCTCGGATCGGGAGTAAGACGCTGGTTTTCACCCAGAACTCCCGTCTCTGACAGATATGAGTATCCAGACTTTGCGGGAAATAAGTAAAGTGGAGAAAAAAATAAACCAGTACTAGATAACTAGCACTGGCGTATTAAGTGGGGGGAGCACTCTCAAATCCGAGATGGCCTTGAGGATTTCTCAAAGGTTCCGGGACAAACTGTAACTCCAGATCTTATCTGCCTGCGTCCGAAAAAACACGCTTCGAAAAGCGGGACTATCAGGGTTTCCAAAGAATGGCCCCAATAGCGGAAGCCGCAGACCACCAAGACCGGTAAATCGAGATGGCACAACGTTTGATCTCTCTCCCCAACCCTTTAGTTTGTCCTACTTCGCAGTTACCGCCGCGAAAAATGAGATTGGGTAATGCAAAAATTCGGACATAAATATCCTCACTTTCTATCCTGACAAATCAGGATTGCAAATTATATGGGAACTATCATCACGACCTACAAGATGTGGTATCAAAAAATTTCTCCCCACTAAAAAAGCCCCGAAACCGCATGGCTTCGAGGCTTTGATTTGGTCGGGCAGGCCGGATTCGAACCGACGACCCCTTCACCCCCAGTGAAGTGCGCTACCAGGCTGCGCTACTGCCCGACAAAGGATTGCGGTGGCGCACTATACTGACCACGGCGCAGGATGGCAACGCCCGTTATGCGGCGGCGGCGCATTTTTTCGGCGGCCGCGAAATCCCGCCTGTGCGTCTCAGGCAAGCAGGTTTTTCAGCTCCTGCAGCTCCTGCAGCACCGCCCTGATCTGCGCCTTCGCCTCGCTTGAGAGCGGCGCGGCGGCGTCATTGTCGGCGGCAGCCTGTTTCAGCGCCGGATTGCCATCGGCCCGCGCGGCGGAAACCATGGCATCGACATTGTCGATACGCCCGCCCTGCTCTTTCAGGAGCTTCTGCGCGCCGCGAATGGTGAAGCCGTGCTTGTAGAGGAGATCGCGGATGCCGCGGATCAGCTCGATATCGGAGGGACGGTAGTAGCGCCGCCCACCGCCGCGTTTCAAGGGCTTGACGATCCTGAACTTGGTCTCCCAGAACCGGAGCACATGCTGCGGCACGTCGAGCTCCTCGGAGACCTCGCTGATGGTGCGGAAGGCATCCGGGGATTTCTGCAGTTTCTGGGCGCCTCTCGCCACCTTAAGCGCCACCCCTGCCCTGGTTGATCTTGTCCTTCAACACGTGGGACGCGCGAAAAACAAGGACGCGCCGCGGATTGATCGGCACTTCCTCCCCGGTTTTCGGATTGCGGCCGACGCGGCCGGATTTCTGGCGCACCTGAAGGCTGCCAAAGGACGATATTTTTACTGTCTCTCCGGCGACAAGCCGGTCTGCAATTTCGGCGAGAACCGTCTCGACATGGTCGGAAGATTCGTTCCGAGACAATCCCACCTGCTGGTATACCGCTTCCGCCAAATTGGCTCTGGTCAATGTGTTTTTTGTCATGATTTCACCCCGTTGGAGTTAACAGGATTATCAAAGCGGCGGGCGCCGTCAATCATAAAGGTGCAAATACCGCCTCTTACCGCCTGAAAATGGCGGTTTTTGGCAATTACACACGATAACTGTTTGAAATTGATCACGGAATTGAAAGCCGTAACCGGCGAGTTACTGAAGAGATTCGCAGCAACCCTACCAGCGCACCAGGGCCGAGCCCCAGGTAAACCCGCCGCCCATCGCCTCCAGCAGCAGGATCTGGCCCGGCTTGATGCGCCCGTCGCGGACAGCCTCATCGAGGGCGAGTGGAACTGAGGCGGCAGAAGTATTTCCATGTTTATCGACAGTTATGACAACTTTCTCAGGATCGAGTTTAAGTTTACGTCCGGTCCCGTCGATAATCCGCTTGTTGGCCTGATGCGGCACCAGCCAGTCAATATCCTCCGCGTGCAGGCCCGTGGCGTCCAGCGCCTCATGCACGACATCGGCGAGATTGTTGACCGCATGGCGGAACACCTCCCGCCCCTCCATGCGCAAGTAGCCGGTCGTCTGGGTCGAGGACGGACCGCCGTCGACATAGAGGAGATCATGCTTGTCGCCGTCGGAATGCAGATGGCTGGTAAGGATACCGCGATCCGCGTTCGTGCCTGTCCCCTCGGCGGCTTCAAGCACGATGGCGCCGGCGCCGGCGGCGAACAGGACGGAGGTTGTGCGGCCCGCCCAGTCGAGAATACGCGAGAAGGTTCCGGCGCCGATCACCAGGGGGCGGTTGACCTGTCCGGACTAGATGAAATTAT
>JAIOYL010000182.1 GCA_021741195.1 Sneathiella sp.
CCGCGCCAAGCGCTGTGGTTTCCGCCGAGACTGGCCGGTCGACAGGCGCGCCAAGGATGTCGGCGAGACGCTGCATTGTCCATTCAGACGCAACCATGCCGCCATCGACCCTGAGGACCGTCTCGTGATTACCGGTGAAATCGGCATGCATGGCGGTCAGCAAATCGCGCGTTTGAAAACAGACGCTGTCAAGTGCGGCCTTCGCAAATTCCTTCGGACCGGCGGCACGCGTCAAGCCGAATATCGCGCCCCGGCATTTCGCATCCCAATAGGGGGCTCCAATGCCGACAAAGGCCGGAACCATGATCACCGACTGACCGAGATCGGCATTTTGCGCGAATTCGCCGGACTGGGCGGCATGTTTAATAATGCCGAGACCGTCGCGCAGCCATTGCACGGCCGCCCCGGCGACGAATATGGACCCCTCCAGCGCGTAGGTCGGCTTGCCGTCGAGCTGATAAGCGACGGTTGTCAGAAGCTTGTTGTTGGATTTGACGGGTATCTCGCCAGTATTGAGAAGCGCGAAACATCCCGTGCCATAAGTCGATTTCATCATGCCCGGATTGAAACAGGCCTGGCCAACCGTTGCCGCCTGCTGGTCTCCGGCGATACCGGTTATCTTCACCGTTCCGCCGAGAAGGGATGGGTCCAACTCGCCGAAATCGGCGGAGCAATCCAGAACGTGCGGCAGCAGGGATTTGGGAATACGCAATATTTCCAGCAGCTCGTCCGACCAGCTGTTTTTATGGATATCATAGATCAGCGTCCGGCTGGCATTGGTCGCATCGGTTGCATGGACTTTCCCGCCGGTGAGCCGCCAGAGCAGAAAACTGTCGACGGTGCCAAAAGCGAGCTTTCCGGCTTCCGCATCAGCCCGCGCGCCTTCGACATTATGTAAAAGCCAGGTTATTTTGGTTCCTGAAAAATAGGGATCAAGCAAGAGCCCTGTTTTCTGAGCAAATAGATTTTCCAACCCGCGTTCCTTCAGGCTGTCGCAAAAATCTGCTGTCCGCCGGTCCTGCCAGACAATGGCATTGTGAATGGGCTTGCCGGTTTCGCGGTTCCAGATCAGCGTTGTCTCTCGCTGATTGGTGATACCGATAGCGGCTATGTCGTTTATCGAGGCCTTGGCCTTGGCAAGAGCCTGTTTGCAGGTCGCCAGGGTTGTGTCCCAGATTTCCTCGGGATCATGCTCGACCCAGCCGGACGCCGGAAAGTATTGTGCAAACTCCTGCTGCCCGGTCGCTACCGGTATGTAGTCCTTGTCAAAAACAATGGCGCGGCTGGACGTTGTTCCCTGATCAATTGCGAGGACATAGCGTGACATTCGATTGCTCTTCTTTTTGCTTTCATTTTCCCTGTGCGCGGGATTTTGGCATGTGAAGAGCCGTTACGCCAGCCTGTTTTCATATTACCTAAGCGTCCTTTTCAAAAAGGATAACTCCGGCAGCGGTGTTCGAGATGGGGATATGGTAATTTCGGGAAATTTCCGTCACATTTTTGCCAAGTGCCCCCCGCATGATCAACCACATGATCATTTCCACGCCCTGCGTTCCGGTCAATTCCGCGAGTTCATAGTTTGAATATTGCAGTAGCCATTCCGGCTCGTCTTTCAGCTTGTCCAGGAATTCCAAATCAAAGTCCCGGTTGATGAAACCGGCCCGTGCTCCGTCGAGCTGATGGGAAAGGCCACCGGTTCCGAGGATGACCACGTCGAGGTTTTCTTCGTAGCTGGCGACCGCTCGGCCGATGGCCTTTCCGAGCTTGAGGCAGCGCCGTGCCGTGGGAAAGGGGGATTGCACGACATTGACGCAAAGTGGAATGACCTTGATGTGTTTGCGGAGCTCGGGTTCTGGCCACATCAGGGACACAGGGACAGTAAAGCCGTGATCGACAAGCATTTCCTGGCAGATGGTGAGATCAAATTCGTCCTCGACAAGGGCATCAATCAGATGCCAGGACATTTTTGGATGACCGGGTATCGGATCAATCGGCTTCAATCCCCAGCCTTCATCCGCATTCTGATATTCCGGCGCTGCGCCCATGGCGAATGTCGGCATTTTATCGAGGAAGAAATTGAGGCCGTGATCGTTATAGACCAGGATCGCCACATCCGGTTTTTTCTTCTCCAGCCATTTCCAGACGGGTTTGTACCCATCGAAAAAGGGTTTCCAGTAAGGTTCTGACTGCGCATTCTTCTCTATTGCATTACCGATTGCCGGGATGTGGGAGCTGCCAATGCCACCAATAAGACGCGCCATATTATTTCTCCCCTGCGGCAAGTAATTTCGCCTTGAATTCTTCAAGAGTGACACCGGACTGCTGCGCGCCGATATCCTGCATGTTCAGGCCGAAAATCCCAGTCAGTTTGGCGAGGTAATAGATATTCCCGCCAAGGCTCAGAAGTTTCAGGACGTCGCGCTTCTTGACGGCGGCGCGTTGCTCGTCGGTAATACCGTATTTGTCGCAATAGGCGTCTTCGTCCTTCCTGAACGCCTCGCGATTTGCCGCTTCATTGAAGGAGTAGCACATTTTATTGAGCGCATACCCCTTCATGGCCATCCTGCCGTCAAAGATAGTCGTACCGGGAATGGGCTTTCTAGCTTTTTTCTTGGTCATTTTTCCTGCTCTTCCTCGGGCCAGTATAACCGCATTGGATTGGCAACCAGCAGCTTTTGTTGATCCGCCTCTGTGGTTGCGATGCGCGGGATGACATCAACCAGAACGCCTTCATCCGGGACATGCGATTTCATGTTGGGGTGCGGCCAGTCGGTGCCCCAGAGCACGCGATCGGAAAATTTCTCCACCAGATATTTGCCGAACGGAATGACATCCTCATAGGGCGGGCCCTGTATCGTCAGCCTTTCCGGGCAGCTCACCTTGGTCCAGAAATTTTTGTTTTCCGCGAGGAGGGTCACGAAGCGTTGAAAGTCGGGATGATTAACACCCTTGCGGACATCCGGCCGTCCCATATGATCGACAACGACCGTTGTGGGAAGTTGCTTGAGGAAGGGGATCAAATCCTCAAGATCCGGGGCTTCGAAATAGACCACGATATGCCAGCCGAGTTTTGCGATGCGGTCCACAATCTTGAGGAAAATATCCTTCGGTGCCGCATCCACGAGACGCTTCACAAAATTAAACCTTACGGCGCGAACGCCCGCCTTGTCCATAGCATGAAGCTCTTCATCCGTTACATCCGGGCCGACGACGGCGACGCCGCGCGCGAGACCATTCGATGACATGAGGGCGTCCACGAGCGCCGCGTTATTCCTGCCGTGGCAGGACGCCTGAACGATCACATTGCGTGAAAATCCAAGAAAATCACGTAATTCAAACAGCTTTTCCTTGGGCGCATCGCAGGGCGTGTATTTCCGTTCCGGTGCGTATGGGAATTTATCGGCGGGCCCGAACACATGACAATGGGCATCGACCGCTCCCGCAGGTGCTTTGTATGTCGGTTTCGATGGGTTGGGGTGAAAGGGGAGGTAATCCGGATCCATTCTTTTTCTTCCTTATCGGGCGAATACCATGCCATCAAAAAGTTTTCGCGCCGTTCTGAGAATGGCGGCGCTTTCAACCGCACCCGCATCGTCCATTTCCAGGACCACGGTTGTCTCGCCGATCGGATGCTCGATTTTGAGCGCTTTCCGGTTTCCTTGTGGGACGACGGCGAGCTTGGCGGCGGGCGAGCCGTCAAGCGCTGCGGCAGTTGCGACAGTCACCGCACCCAGCACACCGATTGAGGCATGACAACGATGCGGGATAAAGGTACGAGTCGAGATTGCGCAGCCATCCATAGGGGCGCTTACCATGCACATTTTGGGGACGGTCTTTTGCGCGACATCACCAAGATTCATCATAGGTCCGGCCTTCAGGCGAATAGCCTCCAACCGTTGTTTTAGCGGCGCATTCGCCTCCAGTTCTTCGCGGGTTTCGCGGCCCGTGATCCCCATATCCTCCGCCCGCAGGATCACCGAGGGCATGCCATTGTCGATAAGGGTCACCGCAACGCCGTCAATGACATCGACCGTGTTTCCTGTCGGCAACAGCGCACCGCAGGTTGAGCCTGCTGTCTCGGTAAAAGAGATTGGGATCGGCGAAGCGCTGCCCGGAACACCGTCGATCGTCGCTGCGCCTTCGTAAGACACGACGCCGTTTGGCGTCGAGACACGGGCAATCGCCGTCTGCCCCGTATTCTCCATATAGATCGCTACCTCGGTCTCCTTACCGGACGCCGGAACAAGGCCCCGTTCAATGGCAAAAGGACCGATCCCGGCAAGAATATTACCGCAGTTCTGCGCATCGGTGACGATCGGCTGGTCGACGACGACCTGCAAAAAGAGGTAATCGACGTCAATCCCTTCTCGATTGGACGGCCTGACAACGGCGACCTTTGAGGTTAAGGGGTCGGCGCCCCCCATGCCGTCGATCTGCCGTGGATCGGGGGATCCCATAACACTGAGGAGAAATTCGTTTCGCGCTGCCGGTTCAGCGGGCAGATCACTTTCGAGGAAATAGCCGCCTTTTGATGTACCGCCGCGCATCCACATGCAGGGGGCGCTAGACATATTTCAGCCCTTTCTCAGCGAGGCGCTCGCGCATCTTGTACATATCAAGGCCGAGTTCCCCGGCGGCGAGCCGTTTGCGCTTTTCTTCCTCGAGGGCAATACGTGCCTCGGCCTTGTCGGCGACACTAGCCGCCTCTTCCCGCCGGACCACGCAGACACCATCGTCGTCGGCGACAATAACATCTCCCGGATTAACCAGCATGCCCGCGCAAACAATTGGGATATTGACCGACCCTAAAGTCTCCTTCACCGTGCCTTCAGCGAAGATCGCCTTCGACCAGACCGGAAATTCCATCGCGGTAAGATCGCGGATATCCCGAACGCCTGCATCGATGATAAGACCGACACCGCCTCTTGCCTGCATGGAAGTCGCGAGAAGATCCCCGAAATAACCGGCATCCGATGGCGACGTCGGTGCGAGCACGAGAATGTCCCCGGCTTTCACCTGTTCGATCGCAACGTGGACCATCCAGTTGTCAGCGGGCGGCGCGGATATGGTCACGGCGGAAGCGCCAATTGATGCGCCGGAATATATTGGCCGCATGTAGGAGGCGAGAAGCCCCTTGCGGCCTTGTGCTTCATGAACGGTCGCAACACCGCATTTTGTCAGCCGGTCGATGATGGCCGGATCGGCGCGCTCAATATTCTGAACAACGACGCCCATCAGAGTTCATCCACCGTGCGCGGATAGATCGACTGGAAGCCTTCCGCATACCGGGCTGCCCGCCCGCCCGCCTGACCGCCCGAGTTGCGCCGGAAGTGATTGCCGCGGTTTTCGGCGACATTGGTATAGAAATCCCAAAGGTGTTCTTGACCCTGCATGCATTCGATGGCTACGCGCTTCTTGTCCCAAACGGACGTGATATCGAGGAAGACATCAGGCTTCCAGCCCATCTGCTCCGTCTGGTGAGGCTCAAACAGATAGAGCTGCGGCGCCCCCAGCACCTTTTCGCCGGGGTTATGGCCCCAGGCTTGCGCGATCATACGGCATTCCATGGTGAGGCGGGTGGCAAAGCTATGATCCGTATTATAAGGGTCATATTGTGAATGGCTGAGCATGAAAGTAGGCTGCACTTTACGGATCAGGTCGACCAGCTTGAATTTATCGTCGCGGGTTGCCTCCAGCGGGTAATCGCCGAGGTCGAAAAAGACAATGTCATGGGCGTCGAGCGCCTTTGCCGCATTCTCCGCCTCAACGCGCCTAGACTTCTTCACTTCTTCAAGGGTCATTCCGCCTTCCTGCTTCCAAAGCTTGGCGCTTTCGCCTCTCTCGCCGAAGGAAAGGCAGGCGATTGTCACGTCATAGCCTTTTTCTTCATGCAGCGCGATTGCGCCAGCACATCGCCAGACGAAGTCCGCAGCATGGGCACTGATGACAAGGGCAGTCTTGTTTCCCGGCATTTTCTGAACTCCTCGACTTGCGGGCCGCTTCCTATATGGAAGTTCTAAGATCCCAAAAGTACAGTCTACCTTCAGGTGCTATTTTGCTATTTCAAATTCACATTCGTGATATAACTTTTTCCTATAATCTTGTCTCTGCGGTGGAAACATATACTCGTTAATGAATAGAATGGCTCCCAATCTTCGGCATTTGCGCGCCTTTCGCGTCGTCGCCGCGCACCAGAGCATCAGCAGGGCGTCAGAGGAGGTTTTTCTCTCGCAACCCGCCATCACGCAGGCCATTGCCAAAATCGAGCAGGCGCTGGAGGTTGAGCTTTTTACTCGGCGCACCGACGGTGTTTTCATCACGGAGGCGGGCAAGTTGTTGCTTGTCCGCACGGAGCGGGCTCAGGAATTTATCAAGGCTGGTATAGAGGCGGCGCGCCGGATCTCCCCGGCAAAAGCCGGAAAAGGGTTCGCGAACCTCGACAAGCTTGTCTCCGGCGTGCAGCTCAGGGCACTCATTTCCATTGCCGAGACCGGTAATTTCAGTCTAGCGGCTCGCCTCGTTGGAATTTCCCAACCCTCTCTTTATCGCGCGGCCCGGGATCTCGAGCGATTATCGACAATGGTGCTGTTCCGTAAAACCGGTCAGGGGATCGAGCTGACGCCGGCTGCTGAAATTTGGGCCCGTTTCGCCAAGCTTGCCTTCGCTGAACTCAAGCAGGGCTATACGGAGATTGAGGAATACA
>JAIOYL010000022.1 GCA_021741195.1 Sneathiella sp.
ATTGCGGTCCGGTCCCTTGGCAATCCCGACTAGGACCACGTCATTAATTCCAAGTTCATCAAAAACGCTTTGCGCGATGCTCAGCTGACCCTGTCCTCCGTCGATGAGGATGAGGTCGGGCCATTGCTCCCGGGAGCCTGAGGCAGCAGGCCCCGCTTTGTCCGGATCCTCCTTCTGCAGCCTTGAGAAGCGGCGGGTGAGGACTTCCCGCATCATGCCATAGTCATCTCCGGGCGCGAGGTTCTTGTCCTTGATATTGAATTTGCGATACGCTTTTTTCTCAAATCCTTCGGGTCCGGCGACAACCATGGCCCCGACGGAGTGCGTGCCGGAAATGTGACTGTTGTCATAAACCTCAATGCGGGTTGGCGCCTCACTCAGGCCGAAGGCAGCGGCGACGCCGTCCAGATGCTTGCGCTGGCTCGCATTTTCCGCCATGCGCCGGGCGAGAGCACCTTTGGCATTGAGAATGGCATGTTCCACCAGTTCCTTCTTCGGCCCGCGCTTCGGCGTTTCTATTTTAACGACACGTTCGGCGGCGACGGACAGTGCTTCGGCAATAAGGGTTGCATCTGCGAGTTCATGACTCGTCCAGATCCGCCGGGGCGCTGGACGGCCATCATAAAACTGCCCGATAAAGGCGCTCAGGACGTCGGCCGGATCATCGTCCTTGGTGTGGGAAGGGTAGTGGGCGCGATTACCGAAATTCTGGCCGGATCGCACAAAGAAGACCTGAACGCAGGTTTGCCCACCCTCCTGATGGGCTGCAATGACGTCGACCTCATCAATTCCTGGCAGGTTGATGGTCTGCTTGGACTGGATATGGGCCATGGCCTTCAGCCGGTCGCGCAAAACAGCGGCCTGTTCGAAATCGAGTGCGTCACTGGCCGTCTGCATACGGCTCGCGAGTTTTTTCTGCAATTGGTGACTTTTCCCGGACAGAAAGCTTCGTGCCTCATCGACGACGTCGAGATAGTCCTCCTTGCTGATCAGATTGACGCAAGGCCCTGAACAGCGCTTGATCTGGTATTGCAGGCAGGGGCGTGTACGGTTCTGGAATTCAGCGTCGGAGCAGGAGCGGAGGGGGAACAGCCGCTGGAAGGTGGCGAGCGTCTCATTGACGGCGCCAGCCGACGCGAAAGGGCCATAGTATTCACCCTTACGTGATCGCGCGCCACGATGCTTCGAGATTTGCGGCCAGTCATGATCGCCAGTAATCAGTATATAGGGAAAGGACTTATCGTCCCGCAAAATAATATTGTAGCGGGGTTTCAGATTTTTAATGAGGTTCGCCTCGAGCAGCAGCGCCTCGACCTCGGTGTGTGTGGAGACGAATTCCATCGACCGGGTGAGGGATACCATACGCAGGATCCGGCTCGATTGTCCGGTCAGTTTCACGTAGCTGCTGACCCGCTTTTTCAGATTCTTGGCTTTGCCGACATAGAGCACCTGACCTGCGGAATCGATCATCCGGTAGACGCCGGGTGACGCGGGAAGCGTCTTCAGGGCCTTCTCGATTACTTCGGCGCCTCGCCGAAAAGGTGATTCGACTCCTCCTGCGGATGATTCGACCGTATCTGATGTCATTTGCGGCATTCGGGTACGTAATTTCCGGAGCAGTTAGACGGCAGAGCTAAAACCATGATCAGTAAAATAGCCTAACTCCCTTATTAAAAAAGAACTTTAGCAATCATTTTTTTTCGCCTGTTGTTCACTATTACAGTTTTTTGACACTATCCACCAATCCTGTGGAAAACTTTGTGGGTAACCCGCTTACATAACCCTGTAGGTCATGGGAAACCTAGTGTTTGACGACCATGCCTATTTTTTAGGCATTTTTATAACTTATTGATTTATATGAAATTTTTAAAAGTCAAGCTGGAGGTTTGGGGAAAATCACAATTTTTTCTCGAAGGTTCTGGTGGTTAGCTTCTCCTGTTTGCCATTGTGCACAACTGTCGATGAGATTTCTTCAAATTTTACGAATTTTGAGAATATTGGACAAGTTTACAGCTTTCCACGGATTATTTCGACCCCGACACTTGAGGTGTTTTCGATCGCATTCAGCTTCTCAATTTTCACCTTAACCAGGCTAACCCGTTCATTGTGAAGGCAGATCGCGGCCACCTTCTCAGCGAGTGTCTCGACCAGATTGACATGCTCGGTTGCGGCCATTTTCGTTATGCTGGTTGCGATCGATTCGTAGCAGACGACATTTTTGTAGTCATCCGACAGCGGAATAAGCGTGTCCTCGACTGTCATCTCGATTGTAAAGCGGACAGGTTGCGGTGTTGCTTTTTCATGGGCGTAAACACCGATCAGCATTTCGACCATAAGGTCATTGATAAAGACTTTATGGGTCGAGGTAGGACGCGTCATCTTGTCTGGATACAGAACATTGACAGTTGTGGATTTATTCATGCAAATCCTCCTTCGCCTCCGTTTGGTATATGGGCAGATGCTGTCCACCATCAAGAGAAATAAATTCACCCGTCATTGAGCGCGCCTCCAGAATGAATTGGACCGCCTTTGCAATCTCTTCGGGTGTTGGTCCATACCGTAAAGGTACGGATTGTTGCTGCTGTTTGAATTGCGCCTCAGTCTGTCTTGTATTGGCCAGGGTTGGTCCGGGTCCGATGGCGTTGACCCGGATATGAGGCGCGAGGGCCATGGCCGTCGTCTGGGTTAAGGTCCAGATGCCCGTCTTGCTGAGCGTATAGCTCAGGAAATCCGGCCGTAAATTAAAGACGCGCTGGTCAGCGATATTGACGACATTGCCCTGCTGGCCGGTCGGCACCTGCCTCGCGAACGCTTGCGTGAGGAGCAGGGGCGCCAGCAGATTGGTATTCAAGTGCCGCCGAAAACTTTCCGCTGTCGCATCAAAGATCGTGTCCCGCTCAAACAAGGCGGCGTTGTTGACAAGGCAAAGAAGCGGACCAAGCATTTCATTTGCTTGTGATATCAGTGCCGTGGTTGCGGAAGGGTCCTGCAAATCCGCCTGCAAAAGGACTGCGGATATTTTGTGGCCTGACAGTTCGTCCTGAAGTGCTGCCGCCTCATCCCTCGATCGATTGTAATGAAGGGCAATATTCCAGCCCTTATTCGCGAAAGACAGCGCAATGGCGCGGCCAATGCGCCGACTGGCTCCCGTTATTAATACATTCTTTGACATGCACCTGATGATCCGTTGTCTGGCCTAGTATAATGGAGCGGCATAGACGCCAGACATACCATAAAACTGGGCAGTGACATAGGCGACATAGGCGATACAGAAAGCGCCGCCAAGAACCCTGCCGACCGGCTTCTTCGACAGAAATATAGGGATCATCAGGAGAGAGACGAAAAGCATGATCCATAAATCAAAATGAAGGATCTGCGTCGGCGCGCTCATGGGTTCTATCATTGCCGTCACCCCGATGATACCGGTGATGTTGAACAGGTTGGATCCCAGTACATTGCCGATCGCAACGTCGCCATGGCGGCGGAATGCAGCAATGATTGAGGTTGCGAGCTCGGGCAGGGAAGTGCCAAGAGCCACAAGCGTGAGACCAATGATCTCATCCGATACGCCGGCGATTTTGGCGATGATGACGGCGCCATCAACAAGCAGCCGCGAGCCGAGAATCAATCCGATCAAACCCATGGCGACGAACAACAGACTTATCCAAATGCTTTTGGGCATGTTCTGTTCATATTCCTCCAGCGCTTCTTCCGCGCCTTCATCCCCTTCCCTGCGCGCCCGGAAATAAGATCTCAGGACAACAGCGGCAAGAACGGCGACAAGTACGGCTCCCTGCCAGAAATGAATGACGCCGTTCCAGGCAAGAACCATGAACAGGGCTGAGGCGCCAACCATTATGAGACTGTCGCGAAGCGCAGACCGGGTGTCGCAGACGAGCGGGTAAATCAGGGCTGGTATCCCAATTACCAGGAGAATATTGGCAATATTACTGCCGATGACATTACCGAAGGCGATGCCCGGAGCGCCATCGATGGCGGCCTGAATGCAGACCACCAGTTCTGGCGCCGATGTGCCGAAAGCGATGACGGTAAATCCGATAACAAGCTTGGAAACACCCATCTGTTCGGCCAATGCAACCGAGCCCCGGACCAGAAGTTCCCCACAAACGAGAAGGATTACAAGACCAGCAGCTACTTGTAGGTACATCATAAAATGTATACGCCCCGGGATTTCGTGCCCGTCAAATTCATCCCGCCACCACTGTTCTTTAAAGACAATTGATTGTTATATAGACATGGCCCCGGAGCAGTAAAAGAGCAAATTCAAATTAATATGCGGGTATCTCCGATGCCGGCGGTAAGTTTGCTGAAATTGACCAAGCTGATTGATCGATCAATACTTTCTTTCAATTGAATAGCCGCGCTCTTTCAGGAGCGACAGGACGCCCACGGTTCCGGGTAAATGCAGCGCCCCGACCCCGACGAAGGCATTGCCTTTTTCAAGTTCTGGAACCATCCGTTTCACCATTCGCCGGTTGCGTTCCTCAATCAATTCGGTTGTCATTATTTTGTTTAGTTCCGGGCTGGCATGATTGAGCGCCTCCTCAAGATCACAGGCAATCCATCCGGTATTTCCCGAGAGGTAATAGCTTGTAATCGTTTCCAGTTCCGCATCAAGCTCCTTGTTTTCCATCATGCTCTGATCAAGATATTCCAGTTGCACTGCTTCAGGCATACCATTGAAAATATCAAGCTGTTCACGGTTGCTCTCGAGAGCGACAACCTTTTTTCCGGACTGATAGGCGGATTTTTCAAGTTCCTTGTCGAGCAGGGTTAGCGGGTGGGCGCCCTGTTGGTGGGAGGGGGGCGGCTGACTGATAATAGCGGCTGCGGCCCAGATCTTGAACCGGTCCAGCGTAGCCGCATTCATTCCGTATGGCGCAGCCAGAACGACAAGTTCAGCGAAGCGGTCTTCGCCGATCACTGCTTTCAGGCTCTTTCCGGTGGGCAACATCATTAAGTCGCGGCTGGCCGCCAGTTCATCATTTTTAAGCGAGGTTTCGAATATCGCGGTGTCGGACCCCATAAATGCCTGCATGATGGCACCCGGCAGATGCAAAATGCGCGGATCTTTCGAATGCATGGTGCCAAAAATATAGCTTGGAACTACATTTTCTATCGTCACTTTCCACAGTCGCCCTTTGTCGAATGGCCGTGTTTCGCAGTTTTCCGGCGCTGTAACTCTGGCGTAGGATGAAAGCGGAAGGATGGCAAAAGAGATCAAGGTAACGAGGCTGAACGTGAGCCTTGAAAAGAAATTCATAGCGGGCCCCTTTTGTTGCGAAGGCGTGGACTTATGGGCAGACTACCATATTATGAGACAATTACACGGAATTGCCGCCCCTGAGGAACAATGATGATTAAAGCGCATTCTAAATGCCGGAAATTGATAGGCAGAATACTGATCCTGATTGGAATGACGATAATGCCGTCAAGCGCCGCATGGGCGGTCCAAGACGATGTCGTCGTGTTCGCCGCCGCCAGCACGGCCAATGTCATAACGGCCGCCGCGCAGGAGTTTGAAAAGCGGACCGGTTTCTCAATTACGGCGTCATTTGCAGGCAGCGGCACGCTGGCGCGGCAGATCAAGGAGGGCGCTCCGGCGAATATTTTCATTTCCGCGAATATGAAGTGGCTCGACTATCTGACGAAAGCTGGCCTGCTGGAGGCGGGCGGGTCCGTTGAAATTGCCTCCAATCAGCTTGTTCTGATTGCGCCGAAGGATACTGTTGTCCCTGATCCTTTCGATCTGGGCAAGTTGCCGTCATTACTTGCCAGCGAATTTCTTGCTATCGGTAACCCTGAGTCTGTCCCTGTGGGTGCTTATACCAAGTCGGCCTTTCAGTCCCTGAATATCTGGGATGAATTGAAGGGAAAATATGTGCAGCTCCCTAATGTTCGGGCGGTCCTCTCATTGGTTGAACGCGCGGAAGTGCCTTTCGCCGTTGTCTATGCGACTGATGCTCAATTAAGCAAGAAGGTCCAAATCGTCACATCCCTTCCGCAAGATGCCTATCCGAGGATCAGCTATGGCATGGCGATGATCAAAGGCAACGGCAGCCATGCGGCGAAACTCTTTTTCGATTTTGTGCGCTCGAAGGATGGCCAGGACATCTTTCATCGCTTCGGATTTATCACGACAAATGAATAGAGGTTAGCGAGACCGTCCACCCAGGACATGCGCGTTTCCGGCGCGGCCCTTGCTCGAGCGGCCCTGCGGCCGGCCGGTATTGGGACCGCCAATCCCGAGTTCGCCATCCTGCAATTTTTTGATCTCGTCACGCAGCCGCGCGGCTTCCTCGAATTCCAGATCGCCGGCGGCGGTGCGCATTTTCTTTTCCAGCTCTTCGATATGCGCGGCGAGGTTATGCCCGATCATATGGCTCGCATCGTCCAGGCCCAGGCTGACATTATAGTGATCCTGCTCATACACGCTTTGCATGATGTCGCCGATGTTTTTCCGCACTGACATAGGTGTGATGCCGTGTTCCTCGTTATAGGCTTCCTGTTTGTCCTTGCGCCGTTTGGTTTCATCAAGGGCAAATTGCATGCTCTTGGTGATCTTGTCGGCATAGAGAATGACCCGGCCGTCAACATGCCGCGCGGCGCGGCCGATGGTCTGGATGAGGGAGGTGGCGGAGCGTAAAAACCCTTCCTTGTCGGCGTCGAGAATGGCAACCAACGCGCATTCCGGAATATCCAGCCCTTCGCGCAAGAGGTTGATGCCGACCAGGACGTCGAAGGTGCCAAGGCGTAAATCGCGAATGATTTCAATACGCTCTAGGGTGTCAATATCGGAATGCAGATAGCGGACCTTGATCCCGTTCTCATGAAAATACTCGGTCAGGTCTTCCGCCATCTTCTTGGTGAGGGTCGTTACCAGAACCCGCTCTCCTTTTTCCGCGCAGAGTTTGCATTCACGCATCAGGTCGTCGACCTGGCTCATGACAGGGCGAATGTGGCATTCCGGGTCCGTGAGGCCAGTGGGACGGATCACCTGTTCAACAAAAGTACCGCCGGTGCGCTCCAACTCCCAGGGGCCCGGCGTCGCCGAGACGAAGATCGTCTGCGGGCGCATCATTTCCCATTCTTCGAACTTGAGGGGGCGGTTATCCATACAGGAGGGCAGGCGGAAGCCATATTCGGACAAGGTGGATTTCCGTTTGAAGTCACCTTTGTACATGGCGCCTATCTGGCTGACTGTGACATGGCTTTCATCGACCATCAACACGGCATTGTCCGGCAGATATTCAAACAATGTTGGCGGGGGTTGTCCGGGGCCGCGGCCCGAGAGGTAGCGCGAGTAATTCTCGATCCCGGCGCAGGCACCCGTCGCCTCCATCATTTCCAGGTCAAACATTGTGCGCTGCTCAAGCCGTTGTGCCTCCAGCAGCTTTTTCTGTATCTCGAATTCGGCCAGGCGTGATTTGAGCTCGAGCTTGATCTTTTCCTGCGCTTGCCGGAGCGTCGGTTTCGGCGTGACATAATGGCTGTTGGCATAGACGCGGACCTCGCCGAGCGTGCCGGTCTTCTCCCCGGTCAGCGGATCTAACTCCATGACTGTTTCAAGCTCGTCACCAAAAAGCGAGAGGCGCCAGGCACGGTCTTCCAGATGGGCTGGGAAAATTTCAACGGTATCGCCACGCACCCGGAAGGTGCCCCGTGTAAAGCTGGCATCGTTGCGCCGGTACTGCATTTCCACCAGCCGCTTCAGAAGGTTCTGGCGGTCGAAGCTTTGCCCGACTTTCAGATGCAAAGTCATCTCGCTATAGGTCTCAACCGATCCGATACCGTAGATGCAGGAGACAGAAGCAACGATAATCACATCATCGCGCTCCAGCAGCGCGCGCGTCGCCGAATGGCGGAGACGGTCGATCTGCTCATTCACCGAGGCGTCCTTCTCGATATAGGTATCCGTGCGGGCGACATAGGCTTCGGGTTGATAGTAATCGTAATAGGAGACGAAATACTCGACGGCATTGTTTGGAAAGAAGCTCTTCATCTCCCCGTAAAGCTGCGCGGCCAGGGTTTTGTTATGGGCGAGAATGAGGGTTGGTCGCTGAATGCGCTCAATGACCTTGGCCATGGTGAAAGTCTTGCCGGAACCCGTCACGCCAAGAAGGACCTGATCTTTTTCCCTTTCACCGATGCTGCTGACGAGGGCCTCAATTGCTTCGGGCTGGTCGCCTGCGGGCTCGTATTCCGAAACAACTTCAAAGGCGATGCCGCCCTGGGATTTTTCGGGACGGACGGGCCGATGGGGAATAAAGGCGGCTGAGGCGTCTTCCAATCCAGATGTTTCAGTTTTGTTCTCTATCTGCATATGTTGTTTATAGGGTGCCTGAAATTAAAATTCCATCCCTATCTGGCGCAGAAACCAAGAAACCGGGAAATTGTGATCTGTATCAAAAAAGGGGTGCCATCCGGATGCCTGTGAACAGGAAGGAAGACAGGCGTTTATCCGGACGGCGGCTTGAACTATTTATGACTGCCAGAATGGCTTGGCGACTTCGGCCTGAACCTGATGGGCGGACAAGCCCATATCGATCAAATATTCTTTATCCAGGGCTCCAAGCTTATACCGCATATCGGCCCGCTCCTGCCATTTGACGAGGATTGAGGCGACTGATGCCAGAACTCCATGTCCGGTTGCCGTGGTGGCGTTCAAATTTCCGCCAGTAGTATATGTTTTTACTGTCATTGTCTTCACTCCTAAAATTTATCAGAGCCGGTATGCCGCCGGATCCGTCTGCAATTCTGATGACCCTTATTTGTGCTTTTTTTAACTTGAATACAAACGACAAATTCTAATAATATAGATTAGTTTTTTTAATCTGAAGCATGGATTGCTAATGCGACTTCCACCCCTTAGGGCACTGCGCAGTTTCGAAGCGGCGGCCCGTCATTTGAGCTTTTCGAAGGCGGCGGATGAATTGTTCGTGACGCCCGCCGCCATCAGCCATCAGGTGAAGGCGCTGGAGGACTGGCTCGGCCTCACTCTTTTTAAACGGATGAACCGCGCTGTGATGCTGACAGATGAAGGCCAAAGCTATCTGGTGGGCATCCGGGAAGGGCTTGAGGTTATCCGGATCGCTACTGAAAAAGTCATGAAGCAGGACGCCGCCGGCTCGCTCCACGTCAATACCTTGCCGTCCTTTGCCGCGCGCTGGCTGCTGCCGAGATTGAGCCGGTTTCGCGAGGAATATCCGGATATTGATGTCCGCCTTTCAGCATCGGACCAACTCACTGATTTCAATCGGGAAGAAGTCGATGTCGTCATCCGCTACGGCCATGGCAACTATCCGGGCTTAAGGGTCGACAAGCTCCTGACTGAAGATGTCATGTTTCCCGTCTGCAGCCCAAGTCTTTTAAAGGGGGAACATCCCTTGAGAAATCCTGAAGATCTCAAATACCACACACTCCTGCATGACGATATGCGGATTGACTGGCAAACCTGGCTTGCATTGGCGGGTGTCAAGGATGTCGATCCGAAAAAGGGACCGAGTTTTAATGATAGTTCGATGGTGCTGACGGCGGCGATGGAGGGGCAGGGGGTTGCGCTCGGGAGGAGTACGCTTGCCGCGGATGACCTGATGGCCGGCAGGCTGGTGCAGCCGTTCAATGTACATGCGATTAAGGCCCATCATGCCTATTATATTATCTGTCCCGAAGAAACCGCAGACCGGCCGCGTATCACGGCATTTCGAAACTGGCTCATGAAAGAGGCGTCGGCGAACCCGGGCCGCTTTATGTCAAGCGCAGAGGATGAACCGGAAGCGAGCCTCAGCGGCGCTTAAGTTTGCGGCTTGTAGCCGATACGGAATCCGCCCCAATGACGGCCCTTCACGACGATTGGCGCCGAGAGATCTTTCATCATGGCAAAATTTCCACCACCCATGTCCCGGCGGTAGGTCTGCAGCAAAAAGGGTTTGGTATTCCGCCCTGCGGCCAGACCTGTGCGGTCATCAAACACCCGCCGGTTCCGTGAATTTGCGGCGTTCCACTCCGGATCGTTTGGCCTTTGTGAATGTGAGAACTTGACGTTATGGGTCGGCAGATATCCGTTGCGATCGACCGCGGCGCAAAAAACAATGTTGTCGTTTTTCGCGAGAGCCGGTTCCTGAACATCGGGCAGGATGCGATCCGTCAAATCGACAAATTTTGTCATTTTCTGAAGCGGATTCGTTCCCTCGACATCCACGTAGTTTTCGTCAAACAGATCGTTCATTGAAATGGTGCCGTCATTCACGGCTTCTTCAAGTTTTCTTGAGATCTCGGCTGCGCTCTCCGTCGCGAGGCGGATGAAGGGGCTATCGACGGTTTCGTGACCGCTTCCGGCGATCAATTCGATCAGGGTTTCACTGACTTGAAGCAGGCCTGCCGCCTTGGCGTCTGCGAGCGAGATATTCTTGTCGGTTTCCTCTACACTGCTCATGAGGGATCCGAGTTCAGACGACACTTGGTTGCATTGAGAAAGATTGCTGTCCGCATCCTCAGCCATCGCCGAGATTTCCGTGTTGATCTGCTGCAGGTTACCTTCAACTGTCTCGAATATATCGGTGATATTCGCGGATCCGTCCTGCGCTGACTGGGCGAGCTTGGAGTTTCCAGCGACCTGATTTTGCAGGCCGCCAACCTGATCTGTCAGCACTTTAACTGTATTTGTGATTTCCACGGTGGCCTTTCTGGTTTCATCGGCGAGGCTTTTGACTTCCGACGCCACGACAGCGAAGCCCTTTCCGGCGTCGCCCGCTCGCGCGGCTTCTATCGTCGCGTTTAGGGCAAGAAGGTTGGTCTGGCTGGCAATGCCTTCAATCCCGGCGGCAACCTCGGCGACACTCGCCAGAGCCGCACTCAGGCTTGCAAGCTGGTTTTCAACTTGCGTAACACCTGTTACCAGTTCCTGAATATTATTGATGGCCTTTGATATTTTTTCGCGTGAGCCATAGATTTCGGCGGCTGTCTGTGTCGTTGCGGTTTTCGATGACTGCGCGGCATCGCTGATCTTGCTGTTCGCGGAAATCATTATCGTTGCGACTTCGGACAAGCTCTCGAACTGCCTTGACTGCGCTTTGCTCCGCGTCGAAATTTCAGCCAGATGTCCTGCAATCTCGGCGACTTCAACCCCCAGATTGCCAACCTCGTTCGCCATTTGCGTGACAAATTTGTCGGCTTCGTGATTAACTTCGGACATTCCCTTTATTCCTCCGGCATCGTATTCTCCCAATACTGCCGGAAGGGATTATCCGCGAATATGGTAAAATTTTAATTAATCAGTAATGACGCTTATTCCGCTTCGTTTTCTTGCTGTAAATGCTGAAAAATTGATGGTCTCAGAGGTGAATTAACGCTATAGACCTGTTGCTTATTGGTGCAAAACGCGCCGTAATTTTATCTTAGCCGAAAGAGATAGGAAGTTATGTCTATTATTGCGGAAAGTCTGGGCCGTATCAAACCCTCCGTTACCATTGCTGTTACAACGAAAGCGGCTGAACTCAAGGCAGCTGGTCGTGACGTTATTGGTCTTGGCGCCGGAGAGCCGGATTTCGATACGCCAGACAATATCAAGGAAGCAGCAATCCGCGCGATTAACGAAGGCAAGACGAAATACACGGCCGTTGACGGTATTCCGGAATTGAAGACAGCGATCTGCGCGAAATTCAAGCGCGACAACGACCTCGACTATGAACCCTCCCAGGTGTCCGTTGGCACAGGCGGCAAACAGATCATCTACAATGCTCTGATTGCTACGCTGAACCCGGGCGATGAAGTTCTGATCCCGGCGCCTTACTGGGTTTCCTATCCCGATATGGTTCTGCTGGGCGGCGGCGAGCCGGTTTTTGTGCCGACGACCGCGGCAAATAGCTTCAAGATGCAGGCGGCTGATCTGGAAGCGGCGATCACGCCGAAAACCAAATGGTTGATTTTCAACTCACCGTCGAACCCGTCCGGTGCGGGCTATAACCATGATGAACTCAAAATGCTGACCGATGTTCTGCTCCGTCACCCGCATGTCTGGATCCTGACCGACGATATGTATGAGCATCTGGTCTATGGCGATTTTAAATTTGTCACCCCGGCACAGGTGGAACCGGCTTTGTATAACCGGACGCTGACCATGAACGGAGTGTCGAAATCCTACGCTATGACGGGCTGGCGTATCGGCTATGGCGCTGGCCCGGTGGAACTGATAAAGGCGATGGCGAAGGTTCAGTCGCAAAGCACCTCCAACCCCTGCTCGATTAGCCAGTACGCAGCGGTTGAGGCGCTCAACGGTCCGCAGGATTTTATCGCCGAGCGGGCGAAGGTCTTTGAAGGAAGACGCGATCTGGTGGTCAGCATGCTGAACCAGGCGTCCGGCCTCAGTTGCCCGACGCCGGAGGGCGCGTTCTATGTCTATCCGTCCTGCGCAGGTTGCATCGGCAAGAAAACGCCGGAGGGTAGAGTGATCGAAAGCGATCTTGATTTTGTCACAGCGCTTTTGGAGACAGAAGGGGTTGCCGTTGTGCATGGTGAGGCTTTCGGTCTGGCACCGCATTTCCGGGTATCCTATGCGACTTCGACCGAGGCGCTGACGGAGGCCTGCAATCGAATTCAGCGGTTCTGCGCCAGCTTGACCTGACGGATTTCCGGCTCAATAAAAAGGCGGCTGATGATTCGGCCGCTTTTTTTGATGACTTGCCTTCCATAAAAAAAATTCCCGCGTAAGCCGCACAAACAAAGGCGCATGGATACTGGCGGAATTTTTTTCTTGCACCTCGCCGAAGGGAGGAGGAACATTAGCTTTGTCTAACAAACAAGGGAGGCACGTCATGGTCGTAGACAAGCCAATGGGGCCTCGCAGCATCGCGCTGGTAGGCCCCTATTCAAGCGGTAAAACAACTCTTCTCGAAGCAATCCTTCATATTTGTGGCGAAACAGACCGAAAAGGCAGCGTGACGGCGGGGACGTCCTGCGGCGATAGCTCCAGGGAGGCGCGGGACCGGCAGATGAGCGTCGAAGTCAACGCAGCCCACGCGATATATCTCGGGGATGATTTCAGCATACTGGACTGCCCCGGCTCAATTGAATTTTTTCAGGAAACGGAGAATGCCCTAACCGGCGTGGATGCGGCGGTTGTCGTTTGCGAGCCTGACAGTGATCGCGTGTTGACGTTGTCACCTATCTTGAAACGCCTCCAGGAAAAGAACCTGCCGACTTTTATTTTCGTCAACAAGATCGACAAGGCGCATGGCTCGGTTCAGGATCTGTTCAATTCCTTGCAGTCGGTTACGGACCGCGCCCTTGTTTTACGTCAGGTGCCGATTTTTAAAGATAATATTGTCACAGGATATGTCGATCTCGCCTCCGAGCGGGCCTATGTTTATAAGGAGGGTGAGGCCTCCCGCATTATCGACCTGCCGCCGGAAATGGCGGAAGAGGAAGGTTCGTCGCGGTTCGCCATGCTTGAGAAACTTGCGGATTTCGATGACCATCTGATGGAGGAACTGCTTGAGGATATCGATCCGGAACGCGAGGAAATATACTCCCTTTTGCAAAATGACCTGAAGGAAGGGCTGGTAACTCCCGTATTTCTCGGTTCCGCGGAACATGACAATGGTGTTCGGCGGTTGCTGAAGGCGCTGCGTCACGAAGTTCCGGAAGCATCCGTCGCGGCGGCGCGTGCGGGTTTTGGGGCCGGGACGGATGGCCCCGTCGCCCAGGTTGTCAAAACCTATATGTCGGCGCAGGGTGGGAAACTCTCGCTCGCCCGTATCTGGTCGGGCACCGTCAAGGATGGCGACAGTTTCGCTGTTGGCCGGGTGGGGGGTCTCTTCCGGCTTCAAGGCGGAAAATCGGATAAGCTTGACTCGGCCACAGCCGGAGAAATTGTCGCTTTTGGCCGTCTGGATGCAGCGCAGACGGGAGATATTCTGACGACGGCCGAGACAATACATGCGCAGGCAGACTCAATTCTTGAGCCGGTCTATAATTTTGCCCTCTATTCTGAAAAGCGGGAGGATGATGTCAAATTATCCTCTGCACTAGGTAAAATTGTTGAAGAGGATCCCTCACTCAAAGCCGAGCATAAACAGGAAACCCAGGAACTGCTGCTTTGGGGACAGGGCGAAATCCACCTCAAGGTGGCGCTGGAAAGATTGCGTAATAAATACGGGCTAAGCGTCAAGTCGCGCCGGCCGAAGGTCGCTTATAAGGAAGCGATCAGGAAGGCGGCGACGCAGCATGCCCGCTACAAAAAGCAAAGCGGCGGCCATGGCCAGTTCGGTGATGTCCAGATCGAAATCAAGCCACGACCGCGCGGATCGGGCTTTAGTTTTGAGGAAAAAATCGTCGGCGGGTCGGTGCCGCGCCAGTATATTCCCGCCGTTGAACATGGCGTGAAGGAATATCTGCTTGAAGGTCCCCTGGGCTTCCCCGTTGTAGACGTGTCCGTCACCCTTTTCGATGGGCAGTTTCATTCCGTCGACAGCTCGGAAAACTCTTTCCGTTCAGCAGCCCGTATCGCCATGAGCGAAGGGATGCCGAAATGCGATCCGGTCTTGCTGGAACCGATCTACAAGGTCGAGATTGCCATGCCGTCGGAGCATACATCGAAAGTGAACAGCATTGTCAGCGGCAGGCGGGGCCAGATTTTGGGCTATGATGCGCGCGAAGGCTGGGACGGTTGGGATATGCTGGTGGCAATGATCCCGGAATCCGAAGTTCATGACCTGATTGTCGATTTGCGCTCAGCGACCCTCGGCGTCGGGACATATCGCAGCGAGTTTGACCATCTTCAGGAACTGACCGGTCAGAACGCGGAAAAGGTCTTGCAAAACCGGAGTTGACGGACTTTTGTCTCGCCGGGACTCACGGACTGTTGACTTGTAGTTGAAATCGCGATGAACCACTATTCTTTACAAATGACATAGTTTGTGAAGAGGAGATGGGCGCGTGCTGATCAAAATTCCAAAGGGCTGGGAACTTCCCGAGAGCATGGTAACCTCAGAAAGCAATTATCTGAACAGGCGGTCTATCCTGCAAGGGATGGCCAGTGCCGGCTTGATTGCGTCAATCGGGTCAGCGGCGACATTCCGCCACGCTTTTGCCGATACAATGGATCCAAGTGCGAAATTATATCCGGTTCCAAGAAATGATCGATACACGGTCGAGCGGCCTCTGACGCCCGAGAAAATTGCCACGACCTATAATAATTTCTATGAATTCGGCTCCCATAAGGAAATCTCCGAAGCCGCGCAAGCGCTAAAGATACGTCCCTGGACAGTCAAAATAGACGGCATGGTGGAAAAGGAGATGGAAATCGGGATCGATGATCTGCTTGCCAAGATGCCGCTTGAAGAACGCTATTACCGGCACCGCTGCGTTGAAGCCTGGTCCATGGTTGTTCCCTGGAGCGGTTTTGCCTTGAAGGAGCTTGTGAAACTGGCGGCGCCGACCTCGGGCGCCAAATACCTTGTGATGCAGACATTTGAAGATAAGTCGGTGGCGCCTGGACAGAAGCAATTCTGGTATCCTTGGCCTTATACGGAAGGCTTGACGATGGAAGAGGCAACGAATGACCTCGCCTTTATGGTCACAGGTCTTTATGGGAAGCCCGTACCGAAGCAAAATGGTGCGCCGCTCCGGCTGGCAACCCCCTGGAAATATGGCTTCAAGCAGGTGAAATCGATTGTCCGTTTCACCTTTACCGATAAACGACCGATAACCTTTTGGGAAAAGCTGAATAGCGATGAATATGGCTTCTGGGCCAATATTAATCCGGAAGTTAATCATCCACGCTGGTCGCAGGCGACAGAGCGGGATATTGGCACCGGGGAAAGGCTCCCGACCGTTATCTACAACGGTTACGGGGAGTTTGTCGCGGATATATACAAGGATATGAAAGACCAGAAACTGTTTATGTAATGGGCGTCCACCACCGCACTAATTTTTTTGGCCCGGACGATTAAAACCATCTCTACAGTTTCGGAACCTCGCGTGTTCTGCTATCAATGACGGACAAGCAGTACGACCTGATGAATTCCAAAATGCCAAGGAGGGCGAGTACATATGGCCAATGAAGGGTACCACGAGCCAATCGAGGAACTGTCTGACGAGACACGGGACATGCACCGCGCGATTACCTCACTTATGGAGGAGCTTGAAGCGGTAGACTGGTATAATCAACGGGTGGATGCCTGCAAGGACAAAGGCCTGAAAGCGATCCTCGCCCATAACCGGGACGAAGAGAAGGAACATGCGGCGATGGTTCTGGAATGGATCCGGCGAAGAGACCCCAAGTTCGACAATGAACTCAAGGATTATCTCTTTACAGACAAGCCTATCGCCCACGAGTAGGCCGTCAGAATACTACCCAAAAAAAATGCCGGCCAAATGAATGGCCGGCAAGTCTAACAGGGAGGTTGCATCTTCAGTTGAAGATGCGGGAACAACAAAGACAGGGAGGAATCCGTTGTTCCATACTGGACGGTGCCAGCATTTAAGTGACTTGCCAAGCAATATCACTCATTAGATATATTGGGATCAATGGAATTTTGTGAACCCGTAAAAACTCATGGCTGCCATGTCAGGAGCACATGTCGCCCCAAAAAAAAGACCGGCCTCATAAGAGGCCGGCTTAGTCTAACAGGGAGGTATTGTCTTTCGACAATACAGGCTACATGTGATTGGGAGGAATACATGTAACCTATATATCAGCAGGGAGCTGATATAAAAGGAATGCTGCATTGCAACATTCATGAATTATAAATAACTAACTGCAGGCCTGTTTGCCACCTATAATATTGCAGTGCACCTATGCGTGAAATGCATATCTATCTTAATGGTCCGCACAAATTTGCACAGAAGGTCAAAAAAATGCCGGCCAAATGAATGGCCGGCAAGTCTAACAGGGAGGTATCATGTCAGGGAGACATGAAATTGCAAAATTCTGGGAGGAGATTTTGCAACTTCACAAAAGGCCAAAGACCCTCTGCGAAAACTGATATTGCAATGCAACATCGTCTGCCCTCTTTGTAGAAAAAACGCCGCAAATTTAAAAGATCAATCTCGGCAGGGCCGATATGCGTCAACCGCATGGCTTTTGGCGGGCATTCCTAAAATGAGTATTCGGCGACCTTCTGGATAAGGAAATCACGGAAGATGGTCACCCTTTTGGATTTCCTTAGCTCTTCCGGGTAGACATAATAACTGTCAAAAGTCGGCCCTCCGACGTCAGGCAAGATGCGGACAATGTTATTATGGCCGTGCACGATATAATCGGGCAGGCTGGCGATCCCCAATCCGCTTTGCACGGCGAGCAACAATCCATAGATATTATTCACCTTGAACACCGGTTCTTTAACTCGGCCGATCTGGGTCAACTCTTTCATCAGCCAGTTGACATTCGCGATATTCGAGGGCGCTTCATCACCATAGATAATCAGGTTGCTTTCCATGAGATCTTCTAGCCGTGCCGGCGTTCCATGCTTCTTCAGGTAATCCGGAGAGGCATAGACATGATGATTGACGGTCATTAATTTGCGCTGGATCAGGTCTGGTTGCACCGGCGCGCGCAGGCGAATGGCGATATCGGCTTCGCGCATGCCGAGATCCAGCTCCCTGTCTGCCAGGATCAGGTTGACAGTGATATCGGGATAAAGCTCTATGAACTCACGTATCCGGGGCGTCAGCCAGTTGGCGCCGAGTCCGACGGTCGCGGTGACGCGGATCTCGCCGGAGGGCTTTTCGTGGGCATCCATCAACCGGGCTTCCGTCATCGCCAGTTTGGCGAACACCTCATGGGCTGTCTGATAGAGCAATTCGCCCTGTTCGGTCAGAAGCAGCCCGCGGGCATGACGGTGGAAAAGCGCGACAGAAAGGCTCTCTTCAAGCGCACTTATCTGGCGACTGATCGCCGATTGGCTCAAATGCAGGGTTTCACCCGCACGGGTAAAACTGCCCGCCTCGGCGACAGCATGAAATATGCGTAACTTATCCCAATCCATATCGATATCCGATGCCGTCCAGAAAATGCCCGGTATAGCCGGTAAGGGCGGCACTCTCCCTCTTCAGCGATCAGACTATCCGAAGCTTATTGGCGAAAACAAGGCTGCATTACGATCATTGCAGCGTTATGAAACTTAATCCGGGCTATTCAGCGGCTTCAGCCGCTGCGTCTGCCGTCTCGGCAATGAATTTTTCCGCCTCCAGAGCGGCCATACAACCCGTTCCAGCGGCTGTGACCGCCTGACGGTAAATTTTATCCTGTACGTCGCCACAGGCGAAAATGCCGCGGATATTTGTTGCTGTGGAATCGGGTGCCGTAATCAGGTAGCCCTCCGTGTCCATATCAAGCTTGCCCCTGAACAGCTCCGTGTTGGGGGTATGGCCAATGGCAATAAAGACGCCATGCACGGGAATGTCCTGTGTTTCACCGGTTTTTACGTTCCGGATACGCACCGCCGTTACCCCAAAGGGATCATCCTGACCGATGATTTCGTCCAGCACATTGTCCCAAATCACCTCGATCTTCGGGTTTTTCATTAACCGTTCAACCAGAATTTTTTCCGCCCGGAATTCGTCCCGACGATGCACGATTGTCACCTTGTCAGCGTGATTGGTGAGATACATGGCTTCTTCAACGGCCGTATTGCCGCCGCCGATGACCATGACTTCCTTGCCGCGATAGAAGAAACCATCACAGGTCGCGCAAGCCGAGACGCCAAACCCCATAAATTTCTCTTCTGACGGAAGACCCAGCCATCTTGCAGCCGCGCCCGTGGCGACAATGACGGAATTCGCAATATATTTCGTGCCCGAATCAGCCGTCGCAATGAAGGGGCGCTTTGTGACGTCGAGATCGGTGATGTAGTCATTAAAAATACGCGTACCGACATTGCGCGCTTGGGCTTCCATCTGCTCCATCAGCCAGGGACCCTGGATCGGATCCGCAAAGCCGGGGTAGTTTTCCACCTCGGTGGTGATTGTCAACTGCCCGCCGGGCTGCAGGCCGTGCACAAGGATCGGGTCAAGCGAGGCGCGCGCCGCATAGATCGCCGCCGTATCCCCCGCAGGGCCGGAACCGATGATAAGAACTTCTGTGTGGTGGATTTCCGCCATGCCTAACTCCGGGAGCAAATTTGCCGCATAGCGTTATTTATAACGTGCAGCGAAGCCATGCAAGAGGCAGGGACAGGTTTGAGACATTGATCACGCGTTTATCGCCGTGCAGCCATGATCCGGCGGACTTCCTCCGCTATTTTTTTCGTTTCCAGCAAGGGCTTTGACGTCCAATATTCCAGTTTTCCCCGGAAAGGCCTTGTGTAGCCCTGATCGCGCATGCGCCGATGAAAATAATTGAATTTATGGTTTCCGCCCGGGAGTTCGTAAACATATACGGGTTTGCCCATGGAACAAGCCTCACAGACCATATTCACGGAATCGCCCGTGACGATTAGCGCATCCGCCAACGCAAGATAGCCGAAATATGGATTTTCACCGTCACCCGTCCAGAAGCGATGGGGCAGGCCATCAAGCGCCGCCTTCAAAATCTGCTCATTCTCCTTGCCGGTCCGTCGCGAGGTGGTCACGAGAAAGGTGCATTGCGTCTGATCGTGGAGGGATTTGAGATGATTCGACAGATCCCGCATGACGTCCGGCGTCACGTTGTAGCAACCGTTGCTGCCGCCCACCAATACAGTCACAAGAGGATGCGCCAGCCCCTCGACTGAGGGTCGAAACTGATCGCCCGCCGCCTTCAGCCTTTCAGGAGTAATCCGGCCGAGCGCCCCCTGGCAGACCAGCACATTGCGGCCGCGAAGCCTGTCATGTTCCGGAACGATCACCAGATCGAATTTTTCGGCGGAACAATTCGGTGTCTGGATATGAACGGTGAATGTTTTATCGCCATTTGCCTTTTTAATTGCCAAACTCAGGGGAATGGATTGCCGACCACAGGTAATCAGGATATCGGGCCAGGGCGGGGCCAGAAGATCACCGCTTTTCTTCAGGCGCGAAAGCGGGTCGATCCAGAGGGAGGGAGGCAACCACTTCCAGGGTTTTCGCGTTGCAATTCTTTTGACGCTGAAGTCCAGTCCCATGGCCTCCGCAAGACCAATGCACTGGATTTCCATGCCCGCACTGCCGTCGGTGACAATCCAGCATCTCTCTTTATTTCCTGTGTTTTCGGTTTCCATTTTGCTGGCATAGGCCGCGGCTCCGATAATGGTCAAGTATTTTAGAAGGCGTCGACGTAATATTCTTACCCTTTTGGCATGGTCCCTGCTTCTATTGCTTGGCGGAACGCGCTCTTTGTAATAATATTGCGCATAACTGATAGCTGGAGGAAATAATGCAACGCGTTAAGCTGGACGAAATTGACCGCCGTATCCTGCATGATTTGCAGGATGACGGCCGGATCACAAATGTGGAGCTGGCGAAGAATGCCGGCATTTCCGCACCTCCCTGCCTCAGACGGGTCCGCGCATTGGAGGAGGCGGGCTACATTCAGGGGTACCATGCGCAACTGGACGCGGAACATCTCGGATTTGGCGTAACGGTTTTCGCGCTCGTTGGATTGCAAAGCCAGGCCGAGACGGATCTATCCGCCTTTGAAGGCCTTGTGCAAACATGGCCGCTGGTTAGGGAATGTTTTATGCTGGCGGGCGAGAATGACTTTATCTTGAAAGTTGTTGCGAAGGATTGGGACACCTACCAGCATTTTCTGACCCACGAACTGACAGCGGCGCCGAACGTGGAGCATGTGAAAACCTCTCTCGGTATTCGCGTTTCAAAATTTTTACCTGGCGTTCCCGTTGATCTGGGAGAACCAAAACCCGCAAACGGAAAACGCCCCTAACTGACAAACAAAGAAAATATCAGGGAGACTATCGTGGCTGCGAATCCTTATGAAACCGATCTTGATATGAATCGGGCGAACTATGAACCTTTGACGCCGTTGACTTTCCTGCCGCGATCGGCGGAAGTTTATCCGGATCACACGGCGATCATTCATGGCGATATTTCCTACAGCTATAAGGAGTATTACGCCCGTACGCGCCGGCTTGCGAGCGCGTTGAAGGCAAGAGGCCTGGGCATGGGCGACACAGTATCGATCATGGCGCCGAATATTCCCGCTGTGCTTGATGCCCATTTCGGCGTGCCGATGGCGGGGGCGGTTCTGAACACGTTGAACACCCGTCTGGATGCGGCAGCGCTTGCCTTTATCCTTGACCATGCTGACTGCAAGCTGCTGCTCACCGACCGGGAATACTCCGCTCTCACCAGGGAGGCGCTCTCGCTTGCCAAGGTGAAGCCGATTGTCATCGATATCGACGATGCAGCAGCGGAAGGTGGCGAGTTCATCGGTGAGATGGAATATGAGGATTTTCTTGCGACCGGTGACCCCGAATATGACTGGACAGGTCCCGATAATGAATGGCGGGCGATTTCCCTCAACTATACATCGGGTACGACCGGCGATCCTAAGGGCGTCGTCTTCCACCACCGCGGCGCCTATCTCGCGGCAATGGGAAATGCCATGTCCTGGAGTCTGCCCAAGCACCCGACCTATCTCTGGACCCTGCCGATGTTTCATTGCAACGGCTGGTGCTTCACCTGGACCCTGGTGGCCGTTGGCGGAACACATGTATGCCTTCGCAAGATAGAGGCGACGGCGATTTTCGATGAAATGCAGAAATGCAATGTCGATCATATGTGCGGCGCGCCGATTATTCTCTCCATGCTGATCAACACGACTGATGAGAACAAGGCGAAAGCCCCGAAAGGGATCAAGTTCATGGTGGCTGCGGCACCGCCGCCAGCTGCGGTTCTCGCGGAGATGGATACCCTGGGCTTTGACGTGACCCACGTCTACGGCTTGACGGAAACCTATGGGCCGGCTGTCCTGTGCGACTGGAAGTCCGAGTGGGATGTCAAGCCGGTTGAAGACAGGGCCGCACTCAAGGCCCGTCAGGGCGTCCGCTATCATGCCCTCGCCGGGCTTGAGGTCATGGATCCCGAGACAATGACGCCGGTCGCGCGGGATGGTAATACCATGGGTGAGGTAATGCTACGCGGCAATCTGGTGATGAAAGGCTATCTCAAGAACCCGAAAACAACCAAGGCTTCTTTCGACGGCGGGTGGTTTCATTCCGGTGACCTTGGGGTGGTATATGAGGACGGGTACCTTGAACTTCGCGACCGCTCAAAAGACATCATTATTTCCGGCGGCGAGAATATCTCGACCATTGAAGTGGAGAATGTACTCTATAAGCATCCGGCGGTGCTGGAAGCGGCCGTGGTTGCCCGACCGGACGATAAATGGGGCGAAACGCCCTGCGCTTTTATCACCTTGCGCGCTGGCCATACAGCGACGGAAAAGGAGATCATTGAATATTGCCGGGCCAATATGGCGCATTTTAAATGTCCACGCACGGTCGTATTCGAAGAGCTTCCCAAGACTTCCACCGGCAAGGTCCAGAAATTTGTCCTCCGCGAGCGCGCCCGGAATCTTTGAGATTTGGCGTTAGCTCCGGCGAGTTAGTAAAACTTTAACCAAGAACCGTCTATATTGGCGACTGGTTTTGGTTTGGAGGGCATTAACTTGACCCATTATCTGGTAACCGAAGAAAATCCGGCCGGAAAAAAGCTGGAAGAGGTCCTTGGTCTGGTGAGGAAGGATATTCTGGATCGCTGCGCGCTGATCACGGATGATCCGCGTGGTGAAGCGAAAGCTGTGCTTACCAACAATATGCGAATTCTCGGCTTGCTGACCGACGCGATCTTGTTGGCGGAGGATAGCACCAATATTCTCGACAAGGCATTTGGTCCGAGCCAGGCCTCGAAAGGCGGGCCTCCGCGTATCGGCCATCTGTGATTTAATTGAGATTTAGTCTGAAAACAATTGAGGGGGCTTCCCTTGACGGTGCCCCCTCTTTTTTGCCTCAACCTGTCAGACTTGTTCTGATGGGCTGAATTAAAACTCTGAATGTTTATAAGAGTCAAGGCCCTGTATGACAAATTTGTGAAAATTAGTTGCTTAATATTTGAGCGTTTGACCAAAAAAAGAGCCGCCTGTAAAGGGCGGCTCAAGTCAACAGGGAGGCGTCATAAGGACTGAAATTGGGATTCCAGCCCGCAGCAGCCCATGGAGGACTGCAGGCTTCAATTTAACCCCTAACTGTTAAATTACAATTAACAAATACATGTTTTTCCATATTTCATGACCATTTGTGGTCATTTTTCGAATCGGGTTCGCAGTTCTGGAGGATTTACCGGAAATAACCCGGAGTGTATCCATGGGTTATTTTTTGAAAAAACCGGAGGCCGCATTCTGGGCAGCCTGTTTCTTTTCGATAACCTGTTTCGTTTTTTCAATTTCCGCAGTGAGGTCAGCGATATAATCCTTCAGTTCCTCGATTGACATGGTGTCGAAGTTTACTTGGGTCCTGTGTGCCAAGGGCTGGTCGTCATCATCACTTGCCATCGCTGTATTCCTCAATATGCTAAGATCTGGGTGCAGGATAATCGATCAGAGGTGGACTGTCTGCGGTTTTGCAGATCGATAACCAAAAAAAGCTTGGAGAGACACATGACAACAGTGCCCGAAACAATGACGGCCATTGAGATCAAGAAATTTGGAGGCCCGGAAGGCCTTGTCCCGGCAACCCGGCCGGTGCCGCAGCCGGGCCATGAAGAAGTTCTGGTCAAGGTTGCCGCCGCCGGAGTGAACCGGCCGGACGTCCTCCAGCGTATGGGCGGATATGCACCGCCTCCAGGCGCCTCAGACATTCCCGGGCTCGAAATCTCAGGAACCGTTGTTGCCGCAGGCGCCGGTGTCACCAAATACAAGATTGGAGATCGGCTCTGCGCGCTGGTTGCGGGGGGAGGCTATGCCGAGTATTGCGTCGCGCCGGAAGCTCAGTGTCTCAATATCCCGAAAGGGTTCGATCTGGTTCAGGCGGCCGCATTGCCGGAAACCTTTTTCACGGTCTGGACCAATGTTTTTGACCGCGGTCACTTGACAGGAGGCGAGACGTTCCTCGTTCATGGCGGAGCAAGCGGGATTGGAACGACGGCGATACAGCTCGCCAAGGCTTTTGGCGCGCGTGTCTTTACCACGGCTTCGACGGACGAGAAATGCCGCGCGGTTGAGCAGTTGGGCGCAGAGCGTGGGATAAACTATCGCACCGAAGATTACGTCGAAGTTGTCAAGGAACTGACCGGGGGCCGCGGTGTTGACCTCATCCTCGATATGGTAGGGGGAGATTATATCCAGCGGAATATCACGGCGCTCGCCGTGGAGGGGCGGCTGGTTTATATCGCCTTTCTGGGAGGAGCTGTTGCCGAGGTCAATTTTGCGGCGGTGATGATGAAGCGTCTGACCATCACCGGCTCCACACTCAGGCCCCAGTCGGTACAGGCGAAATCCGAGATCGGGGCGCGGCTTGAGAAAAAAGTCTGGCCACATTTGTCGGCGGGCTCCGTCAAGCCGGTCATGGATAGCATTTTCCCGCTCACTGAAGCGGCGGCGGCACATACCCGCATCGATGATTCTTCCCATATCGGGAAAATCGTTTTGCAGGTCTAGGAGTTTATGACCTAGACTTTACGGCTTGTTTCCGCCATATACATAAAATAATTACATGTTGGCTCTCGTTAAGGCGTTTAGGGCCGAAAAAGGAGATTTTATGGTTACGCCATTATTGCCAAAGGCGACGGCTGTTTGGCTGGTTGACAATACATCTTTGTCGTTTTCGCAGATCGCGGACTTCTGCGGGCTTCATGCACTGGAAGTGCAGGGGATTGCGGACGGAGAGGTTGCGGTCGGTATCGTCGGGCTGGATCCTGTCACCAACGGTCAGTTGACGCAAGAAGAGCTGGATCGCTGTCAGGCGGATCCAACGGCAAGATTACAAATCAGCAAACCGGCGGGAGATGTCCCGCAACCACGGCGTCGTGGTGGAAGATACACGCCTGTGTCGCGCCGTGGGGATCGCCCGGATGCCATTTCCTGGCTGCTGAAATTCCATCCCGAACTTACGGACGCCCAGATTTCAAAACTGATTGGCACCACCAAGACCACGATCAGCGCGATCCGCGACAGGACCCATTGGAATGCCCAGAACATCCGCCCGCGCGATCCGGTCAGCCTTGGTATTTGTACACAGCTCGAGCTTGACGAAGCCGTTCAGAAATCCGCCCATCGGCGTAAAGACGAAGATCGTGGAAAACTGATAGAAGAAGTCGCGGCCGCTGTCGCCGCCGAAGCCGCCGCTGTGCCGCTCACCCCCTATGAGATCAAGAAGCAGCAGGTCCATCGGGAGGAAGCCTATGATCCGCGCGCTGAAGCGGAAGCTGTTTTCGGCAAATCCGCGCCGAAAAAAGAAGAACGGCAGGATAAGGCTAGCGCCGCCAAGAGTTTTGACGAGTTGTTTAAATCTTCTTCCAAAAAATAACAATGTCCTGCTGGAAAAGTCCAAAAACCGCGGGGTAATTCCCGCGGTTTTGTTTTATATCAATGCCGGAGCGCCATGCCCTTTATATAAATCCAGTTTCTGTTGACATTGGACATCAGGCGTTGTTTTTCTAGGGACAAATAAAAATTGCCAGGGAGTAAGGGAATGGCCAGCTACGAAGAAGATTATCAGCGATCATTAGATGACCCGGAAGGTTTTTGGGGAGAGGCTGCGGCCGCTATCTCTTGGTACAAGCCTTGGGATACTGTCCTGAACGCCGATAATCCGCCTTTTTACCGCTGGTTTGAGGGAGCGGAACTCAACACCTGCTACAATTGCCTGGACCGGCATATCGAAGACGGGCGCGGAGACCAGGTTGCGTTGATCTATGACAGCCCGATGACCGGTCAAGTGAAGAAATTCACCTACTCTGAGCTTACAGACCTGGTCGCCGTCTTCGCCGGTGGATTGGCGGATATCGGCGTGAAAAAAGGCGACCGTGTCCTGATCTATATGCCGATGGTACCGGAAGCCGCCGTCGCCATGCTGGCCTGCGCGCGTCTCGGTGCCATTCATTCGGTGGTGTTCGGCGGATTCGCGCCAAAAGAGCTGGCGACGCGCATTGATGACGCCAAGCCCGTCTGCATTCTCGCCGCGTCCTGCGGGCTGGAGCCGGGCCGGACGATCGCGTACAAGCCCTTGCTTGATGAAGCGATCGAGATTTCCTCGCATAAGCCCGCAAGCTGCGTGATATTGCAGCGTCCAGAATGCGTCGCCGACATGACCGCCGGACGGGATCATGACTGGCAGGAATTGGTGGCGAAGGCCACGCCGGTCGACTGTGTTCCGGTTTTGGCGACGGATCCGCTCTATGTTCTCTATACCTCCGGAACGACGGGTGTTCCAAAGGGCGTCGTCCGCGATAATGGCGGCCATGCCGTTGCCCTTCGCTGGTCGATGAAGCATGTTTACGGCATCAACCCCGGGGAGGTTTTCTGGGCGGCGTCGGATGTGGGCTGGGTCGTCGGTCACTCCTATATTGTCTATGCGCCGCTTCTGCATGGCTGCACGACAATCCTGTTTGAAGGCAAGCCGGTTGGCACTCCGAACGCAGGCACCTTCTGGCGGGTCATCCAGGATCATAAGGTGAAAGCGCTGTTCACCGCGCCAACCGCGTTCCGTGCGATCAAGCAACAGGACCCGGAAGGAAAGTTGATCAGTGACTATGATTTCAGCAATTTCGATACGCTTTTCCTTGCCGGCGAGCGCGCCGATCCGGATACCATTATCTGGGCGCAGGACAAGCTGAAAGTCCCGGTCCTTGATCACTGGTGGCAAACCGAGAGTGGCTGGCCGATGGGCGCCAATTGCGTAGGATACGGCATGAAGCCGGTGAAGCTGGGCAGTCCGACGCTACCGGTTGCAGGCTATGATATCCGCATCATCAATGAGGAAGATGGTAAAACGGAGATGAAAACCGGGGAAATTGGCGCCATTGCCGTCAAAATGCCCTTGCCGCCCGGTGCATTGCCGACGCTGTGGAACAATGATGAGGGGTATGTCAAATCCTACCTCGCCGATATTCCGGGCTATTACAAGACGGGGGATGCAGGTTTTATCGATGAAGACGGATATCTGTTCATCATGGCCCGCACGGACGATATTATCAATGTCGCCGGGCACCGCCTGTCGACAGGCGGCATGGAGGAAGTTCTGGCGGGTCATCGTGATGTGGCGGAATGTGCTGTCATCGGCGTGCAGGACGATCTGAAAGGTCAGGTGCCGATGGGGTTCGCCGTTCTTAATGCCGGTGTAAACCGTCCGCAGTCAGATGTGGCCAAGGAGCTGGTTGCGCTTGTTCGTGAAAAAATTGGACCCGTCGCGGCCTTTAAAATTGCACTGGTGGTCCAGAGACTGCCCAAGACACGCTCCGGAAAGATTTTGCGGGGGGTTATGCGGAAAATAGCGGATGGGGAGCCCTATAATGCACCTGCAACTATTGATGATCCCGCGATCCTCACGGAAATAACGGATATTCTGAAGCAAGCCGGCTTTCCGGCCCATGATTAAAGGGAGGCGTTGATGCGCTTGAGAGACAAGGTGGCCATTGTGACCGGCGCCGCGCAAGGCATTGGTTATAGTATCGCCGCAGTTTTCGTGGAGCAGGGAGCTATTGTTTACCTTGCTGATACGAATTTCGCCGCCGCAAAAACCGCCGCCGCCAAGCTTGGGAAAAAGGCCGTCGCGAAAGCCTGTGATGTTTCGAAAAAATCAGAGTGCCTCAAGCTTGTTGCGGACGTGGTCAAAGAGCAGGGACATCTGGATATTCTGGTCAATAATGCCGGTATTCTGCGGACCGGGGATGTCCTTGAAATCTCCGAGGAAGACTTCGATGCTGTGCTTGGGGTTAATCTGAAAGGCGCGTTTCTGCTGAGCCAGGCCGCGGGCAAGGTTATGGTTGATCAGAAAACCGGCGGTAGCATCATTAATATGTCGTCCGTGAATGCCCTTCTGACTATCCCGAATATCCTGCCCTACAATGTCTCCAAAGGCGGCCTTAACCAGCTCACAAGGGTAATGGCCATATCGCTCGCACAGCGGGGCGTTCGTGTGAACGGAATCGGCCCTGGTTCAATCGCGACGGAGATGCTGGAAAAAGTGATGGAAGACGAAGCCGCGCGGCAGACTATTCTCTCACGCACACCCATGGGCCGTACCGGACAGCCGGAGGAAATTGCCAATGTCGCACTGTTTTTGGCGTCCGAGGAGAGTTCCTATATCACCGGTCAGATTATCTATGCGGATGGCGGCAGGCTTGGACTCAACTACACGTCGCCCGTTCCAACGGTATGAGGCCGGATTAAAGCTTTGATTTGGCCTCTTCCAGTGCGGCCAGCAACGGAGCGGCCCTCGGATCTTCCTCGGTTTTTATTTTCTGATCTACAATCCAGCGAAGAACGTCCATATGCGCCTTTATCAATGGAATATTCAACGCCGCAAGTTTGGTTTTTTCATCCGTTAGGTCGGAAAGCGCAGTGCCGATCATCCCGACGATCGGGTATCCGAACGAACCACCCATACCCTTCATGTCATGGGCATGGCGGAAAATGGTATCCTGATCCTCCGGCCTGGCTTCCCGACTGCCAAGTGCCGTCAAGGCGCCATTAACGGTGATAATGCTTTCGGATAAGCCTTTCAGAAACTCCGCTGTCAGCTTCTCCATATTCTGGGCCACGCGCTTTTCAATCTCCTCCATCGACAGAGCGCCATCGTTGCTGACCTTGCCTTTTAATTTTTCAGTCGGGTGGTGCATTTCGTAATTGCCCATGTCGACGATCTTGGTCATCTGGCGCCCCCACTACTGATCAGGGCTCCCTCAGAGCCATCTGTTTCTTGTGCCGTCTCATCCCGTCGTTCGAGACCCTCGTAGCCCCGCATTGCCCGTCGCCGGTCCGGTCCGACGTAACCTGCGGCCTTGATGAATGGACGCGGATGCTCAATCATCCAGACAAGCCGGTCATAAAGAGAGCCGACAGATATCGGCTTTGCCAGAAATTCCGTCGCACCGGCATCGCGCGCCTCGATAACGGTAGCAATATCCGTATGCCCCGACAGCACCAGGATTGGCACATATGGATCGACATTGTTTTCACCCCGGCGGATACGTTTGATAAGCTCCAATCCGTTATCAGGCGCCATGGTTAGATCGGTGATGACGACGTCCGGAGTTTGTTCCTGCATTATTCTAAACATTTCATTGGGGTCGAAGCAACCTCTTGACTTGATAATACCCATTGCCAAAAGCAGGCTCTTGATGAGCAGGTGCATGTTTTTGTTGTCATCAACAAAAAGAATATCCAGATTTGTGAAATTGTAGTTTTTCGTCATCTGATCCAATTGTACTCTTGCACGTTATAAATTAATATCTCTGGTAGAGAAAAATTAAACAGAAATTCCTAATTTTTTAGTAAATATGCGGGTTCTTGTAAAAATAACTAGGCAATTGTTTTCGGGAGTCCATATAAAAATCTGAACCAAACGGAGGCCATCTTGCCTGAAGCCATGGACATAGAAGCGGCTCTTTCCGGACTAACGCCACTTCGAAACAGGGATAGCCAAACTAGCATTGCCGAGGAAAATGCTGCCTTTGCCACTCTAGAAAAATTTGACAATGGGGCAGTCTTCACGGGAACATTTGATGGGGAGAGCCCTTGGGAGCGGCATCAGGGCGGGGATGAGTTGGTGCATATCCTCAAGGGCGAGA
>JAIOYL010000183.1 GCA_021741195.1 Sneathiella sp.
AGGTGACTCGGCGCCGATGTCGAGGCCGATGGGGCCATGGATGCGCGCGAAATCGGTCTCGCTGAAGCCGCTCTCCAGCAGGCGCTGTTTCCGTTTGGCATGGGTCCGTCCACTACCGAGCGCGCCAATGTAGAAAGCATCGGACTTCAACGCATGCTGGAGCGCTGGATCGTCGAGCTTTGCGTCATGGGTGAGGGTAGCAATCGCCGAGCGGCGGTCGGGCTTGAGGTCTTTGAAGGCTTCATCCGGCCAGCGGTTGTCGAGGGTGACATTGGGGAAACGGAATTCCGATCCAAAACTCCGCCTTGGATCGACAACGGTCACTTCATAGTCGGCCGCGGCGGCTATCGGCACGAGGACTTGCGCAATATGGACGGCGCCAATTATGAAAAGGCGCAACCGAGGGTTATAAATATTCAGAAAAACCGGGCCTTCGTCGGTCTCGATCCTTGCCGGTTTGTCGCTATTCAGCGCAGCCCGAGCGGCCTCCATGACATCAGTTATTTCTTTATTGTCAAACGGATACAGTATTTTTTGCTCACCGGACATGAGATTCGTTGCAAGGACAACCTGACGTTTTTCCCGCCGTGCCTGCTGGAGTTCATTGAGGAGTGTCGTTTTCATGCAGTGTCCTAGTTAAGCTTTTCGACGAAAATATTGATCTTGCCTCCACAGGCGAGCCCGACTTCCCAGGCTTCGTCATCGCTGACCCCGAATTCAAGGATTTTCGACTTTCCGCTCTTGATAATATCGAGGGCTTCCTGAATGACGGCGCCTTCGACGCAGCCACCACTGACGGACCCCGCCATATTACCAAAGTCATCGATCACGAGTTGGCTGCCGGCGGGGCGTGGCGCTGATCCCCAGGTGCTGATCACCGTCGCGATGGCGACATTCCGGCCCGCTTTTTTCCAGATCAAGGCCTGTTCAAGAATGTCATCGGCAGGAATATTGTCAGTCATGCGGCGAAACTCCTTTTCTCGATATGTGAGCCTGCGGGTTTGGAGAGCACATCGGCCAAATCCCTGAGGCTGTCAAGATTGTGAATGGTGCGGAATTGATCGACATGCGGCAGGATGGCCTTCACGCCCTTGGAGCGCGGCTCAAAACCCTGATAGCGCAGCAGCGGGTTCAGCCAGATCAACTGGCGGCAGGATTTATGCAACCGTTCCATTTCGATCCCCAGCCCTTCTCCGGCGTCCCGGTCAAGCCCGTCGGAAATCAGCAGGACAACAGCTCCTTGTCCCAAGACCCGTCGCGACCAGAACTTGTTGAACTCCTTGATAGTGGCGCCGATCCGGGTGCCGCCGGACCAGTCCTCAACCTTCTCGCTTACCGCTTCCAGCGCCGCATCAACATCGCGATAGCGCATATATCTCGTTATATTGGTGAGCCTGGTGCCAAATACAAATGTATGGACGCGGTCCCGGTCATTGGTCAGCGCATGCATGAAATGCAGCAGCATGCGGCTGTATTGCGTCATCGAGCCCGAGATATCGCAGAGGATCACCAGCGGCGGATGGCGGGTCACCTTGGACTTGAAGCGGAGCGGGATGGTCGCGCCGCCCGTCCTGAGGCTCGCGCGTAAAGTCCGCCGCATGTCAATGTTGCCGCTATGAAGGTCGGCCCGCTGGCGGCGGGTCTGCACTTCCATGATCGGCAGGCGGATTTTTGCCATCGCTTTCCTGGCATCCTCCATCTCTGCGGTGCTCATGCTCTCGAAATCCTTGGTCTGCAGGAGTTCGTTGTCGGACGCCGTCAGGGTGGCATTGATCTCAACCTCCTCCTCTTGCTGCTCTTCGCCGCGATCCGGCGCGGGCGAGGGGGCCAGGGCTTCCGACAGCCGGCGGCTGATCTGCGGCTGATCCTCTCCCTTGACGCTGTCAAGGAAGGTCGTCGGCAGCATCATATCCATCATTTTTTTCAGGATTTCCGGATTGCGCCAGAAGATATGAAAGGCCTGATCGAAGATAACCCACTGATCGCGCCGGTTGACGAAGACGGCATGCAGGGTCCAGTAAAAATCGTCGCGCCGCCGGATGCCTGCCACCTCGACCGCGCGGATCGCCTCGATCACCCGGCCCGGCCCGACGGGAAGCCCGGCGCGGCGCAGGGTACGCGCAAAATGCATGATATTTTCAGCGAAGGTGCCACCGGATGTTACGGCGCTGCCGGTCATTGTGCCTCAATTTCCTTGTTTATCTTCTTGATGATCTCGGCAGCCTCGCTCCCCTGGATTTTCAGGATGTCGTCCTGGTATTTGAGCAGAACCCCAAGGGTATCATTGATCACGTCAGGATCGAGCGAGATAACGTCAAGCTCGGTCAGCGCCGATGTCCAGTCCAGGCTCTCGGCGATGCCGGGCAGCTTGAAGAGATTGGGATCCTTCCTGAGCTCCTGCACGAAGAGAACAATCTGTTCGGACAGGCGCGCATTTGCGCCCGGCAGTTTCAGGGCGATAATCTCCTTTTCCCGCTCGGCATCCGGATAGTCGACCCAGTGATAGAGGCATCGGCGTTTCAGCGCATCATGTATTTCCCGCGTCCGGTTGGAGGTTATAATGACGATCGGCGGCTCTGCCGCCTTGATGGTGCCGAATTCCGGAATGGTGACCTGAAAATCGGAGAGGACTTCCAGAAGATAGGCCTCGAAGGGCTCGTCCGTCCGGTCGAGCTCGTCGATCAACAGGACCGGTGCGCCGCTGACCGTCGCCTCAAGGGCACGGAGGAGCGGCCGCTTGATCAGGAATTTTTCCGAGAATATATCGCTGCCGAGCCGGTCCTTGTCCGCAGTTTCCGTGGCCTCGGCCAGGCGGATTTCGATCATCTGCCGGGCATAGTCCCATTCATAGACGGCAGAGCTGACATCCAGCCCTTCATAGCATTGCAGCCGGATCAGCGGCCGGTTCAGCTGTTCGGCGAGGACCTTGGCGATTTCCGTCTTGCCGACCCCGGCTTCCCCTTCCAGAAACAACGGCCGTCCCATCTTGAGCGCCAGGAAGAGGACGGTGGCGAGGCTGCGGTCCGCCACATAACTGGCGGCCTTCAGCATGTCCTGAACGGCATCGATGGATTTGGGCAAGGCATTTGGCATATTGTTAGGGCATCCGGTTGTTGATCAGGGCGCTTATGGGGTTGAGGGTAACCTCAATTTCTTGTTTCGGCAATTCTGCCATAAATGGGAAGGGGAAGCCGAAACTTCCCCTTCATTTGTCATTAATATCGTAAATCCCGGTTACGAAGCGGCCTTGACGGCACGTCCCGCCATCACCGAGATCAGGTTCGCGCGATATTCGGCGGAGGCGTGAATATCGGCATTCAAGCCAGAGGCGGATGTCTTAATTCCGGCAATAGCGTCGGCAGAAAAATTACCCGACAGGGCCGCTTCCATATCTGTCTGCCGGAAGACGCTTGGCCCGGCGCCGGTCACGGCAACTCTTGCCCCGTTTGCCGTCTTGGCGACGAACACCCCGGTCAGGGCGAAGCGCGAAGCCGGGTTCGGGAATTTAGCATATCCGGCCTTTTCCGGGATCGGGAAAGAGATCTTGGTGACAATCTCATTTTCCTCAAGCGCCGTCTCGAACAGATCGACGAAGAAATCCTCCGCCGATATGCTGCGCTTGTTGGTATGCACGGTCGCGCCGAGCCCGACGAGCGCCGCCGGATAATCAGCTGCCGGGTCATTATTGGAGATCGAGCCGCCAATTGTTCCCCGGTTTCGGACCTGCGCGTCGCCGATATGGCTTGCAAGTGCGGCAAGCGCAGGAATGGCAGACTTTACATCCGCCGAATTCGCAACATCGGCATGTCGGGTCATCGCCCCGATGGAAAGTTCTGATCCGTTGGAACTGATCCCCTTGAGTTCCGCAATCCCGCCGAGATCGACGAGCTTTCCGGCCTGTGCAAGACGTAGTTTCAGTGTCGGGATCAGGGTTTGCCCCCCTGCCAGAAACTTATCATCCTCACCAAGGGCCGAGGCGGCTTCATTTATCCCCGAAGGGCGTTCATAATCGAATGAATACATGTGGTTTTTCCCTTCTTAATTGCTATTGGCGGCGCGCCATACTTTTTCGGCCGTTGCCGGCATATCTATATCCTTGCCCAGGGCATTGACAATGGCATTCATCAACGCCGCCGGTGCCGCGATGGCGCCTGCCTCGCCACATCCCTTGACCCCCAGCGGGTTGCTGGGGCAGGGGGTGTTCGTCGTGGCCACCCGGAAATTCGGCAAATCATCCGCACGCGGCATGCAGTAATCCATGTAAGAGCCGGTCAAGAGCTGCCCGCTGTCCTCATCATACTGAACACCTTCGAGCATGGCCTGACCAATGCCTTGCGCGACGCCGCCATGAACCTGGCCTTCGACGATCATCGGATTAATGACATTGCCAAAATCATCCGAAGCCGCCCAATCGACAATATCGACAACGCCGGTTGCCGGATCAATTTCGACTTCCGCGATATGGGTTCCTGCCGGGAAGGTGAAATTGAGAGGATCATAGAACGCATTCTCCGCCATGCCCGGTTCCAGATCGGCCGGATAGTTGTGTGGTACATAGGCGGCAAAGGCGATCTCGCCCATGGTGAGTTTCTTGTCAGTACCGGCGACAGAAAAAACACCATGCTCATGCTCGATACCCCCAACCGACGCTTCCATGAGATGGGCGGCGATCTTCTTTGATTTCTCGACGATCTTGTCGACGGCCTTGACGATGGCGGAACCGCCGACGGCAAGGGAGCGCGAGCCATAAGTACCCATACCGAACGGCACCTTGCTGGTGTCGCCATGCACAACTTCCACGCTATCGATCGGAACACCGAGTTTATCGGCGATGATCTGCGCGAAGGTGGTTTCATGGCCCTGACCATGGCTGTGACTGCCGGTAAAGACAGTGACGCTGCCCGTCGGATTGAACCGTACTTCCGCTGATTCCCAGAGGCCGACGCCCGCCCCGAGCGAGCCTACCGCCGCAGAGGGCGCAATGCCGCAGGCTTCGATATAGGCGGCGCAACCGATTCCCCGAAGCTTGCCATTGGCTTCCGACTTGGCTTTGCGGGCGGCAAAGCCGTTGTAATCGATCATGCCCTTGGCGTTGTTCATGGAGAGTGGATAGTCACCGGAATCATAAGTCATGATAACCGGCGTTTCATAGGGATATGCGTCCGGCTGAATGAAATTCTTTAGCCGGAACTCGGTGGGGTCCATTTTCAGATCCCGTGCAGCCGTATCCATCATACGTTCGACGACATAGGTTGCTTCCGGGCGTCCTGCGCCGCGGTAGGCATCGACCGGCGTTGTGTTGGTAAAACCTGCCTTGACCTCGACATAGATGCTCGGGATCTTGTATTGCCCGCTCAATAACGTGCCATAAAGATAGGTTGGAACGGCACTGGCAAAGGTCGAGAGATAGGCCCCCATATTGGCCTGTGTCGAGACTTTGAAGGCAAGGATCTTGCCATCGTTATCCGTGGCGAGCTCCGCATGGGTCACATGATCGCGGCCATGGGCGTCGGTGAGAAACGCCTCAGACCGATCCGCCGTCCATTTCACCGGACGGTTGATTTTCTTCGCCGCCCAGATGGTGGTTGTTTCCTCGGCATAGACAAAGATCTTGCTGCCGAAGCCGCCGCCGACATCGGGAGCGACGACGCGGAGTTTGTTCTCCGGCGCGATACCCAAAAAGGCGGACATGATCAGCCTTGCCACATGCGGGTTCTGGCTGGTGGTGTACAAGGTGAGTTCACCGCTGCCCGCATCATATTCGCCAAGGGCTGCGCGTGGCTCCATCGGGTTCGGAGAGAGGCGGTTGTTGATGAGGTCCAGTTTCGTGACGTGTGCTGCCTTCGCGAAAGCAGCATCGACCGCCGTCTTGTCGCCAAGCTCCCAATCATAACAGAGATTTCCGGGGGCTTCTTCATGTACCTGCGGAGCGCCGGGGGCGAGAGCCTTGGCGATATTGGTGACCGGGGTCAAAGTCCCGTAATCGACCTCGATGAGTTCCGCTGCATCCTTCGCCTGTTGGAGGCTATCCGCGATGACAAAAGCCACCTGATCGCCGACATGGCGCACGGCATCGACTGCCATGCTGTTATGCGGCGGCGCCTTGTGCGGCGTACCGTCCTTGCTGGTAATCCCCCAGCCGCAGATCAGCCCGCCGATCCCGTCGGCAACCATATCCTTGCCGGTAAAGATATCAACGACACCGGGTGCCGCTTTGGCCGCGTCGAGGTCGATACTCTTGATTTTAGCAAAAGCATGCGGGGAGCGCAGGAAATACCCGTAAGCCTGTCCCACCCTGTTCAGATCATCCAGATAATGGCCGTTACCGGTAATAAAACGCTGGTCTTCCTTACGCCTGACTGAGGCGCCAATTCCATTTTCGACAGACATTGTTCACCCTCCCATATTCTCCGCAGCGGCTTTGACTGATTTGACAATGTTATGATATCCGGTGCACCGGCAGATATTACCTTCAAGCTCGGACCTGATTGTCTCTTCGGAAGGGTTCGGATTGCGCTTGACCAGATCCACAGCACTCATGATCATGCCCGGCGTGCAGAAGCCGCATTGCAGGCCATGATTTTCCTTGAACGCCGCCTGCATTGGATGCAGTTCTCCGTTTTTGGCCAGACCTTCAATGGTA
>JAIOYL010000023.1 GCA_021741195.1 Sneathiella sp.
GCATCGGCCACGATAACCAGAAAGATGGATTCAACAACGGAACGGGACGTCATATGACCAACGCTCTCTGCGCTTCCTCCTACTTGGAAGCCCTCATAACAGCCTACCAAAGCAATAATCACGGCGAAGAACGGTGCCTTGATTATACCAATCCAGAAGCTCCACAAGGAGACTGCGTCACTAAGTCTTTCGGCAAACTGATCGGGATTGATGTCGAGTACAATCCAAGACATCAGTCCGCCACCAAGCAAACCAATCATGTCGGCGAAAAAGGCCAGTAGCGGCATGGCCAACACCAATGCCAACAATCTTGGCAGCACTAGTACTTCAACGGGATCAAGACCCAGAGTACGCATGGCGTCGATTTCTTCATTCACCTTCATTGCGCCGATTTGTGCGGTGAAGGCACTGCCCGACCGCCCGGCAATGACAATGGCGGCAAGCAAGATGCCTATCTCGCGCAGGATCGAAACGGCAATCAGATTGACCACGAACACTTCGGCTCCGAACTGCTTCATCTGGCTGGCCCCCTGATAAGCGATAACGATGCCAATGAGGAAGGAAATCAAGCCGACGATGGGAAGCGCGTTCAGCCCAACCTGCTCCATGTGGTGGATCAGCGGGACGAGACGAAGGCGAGCTGGGTGCGTCACAGTGCGCAATATGGTCAGGACGACGAGACCAAAAAAGCCGAGAAAATCATGGGCTCGGCGCAGGGTATCCAGGGTCACTTCGCCCATGCGAGCAACCCATTCCACCAGTTGGTTCGCATGGGGAAGCCGGGGAGAAGATTGATCGTTGGCCGCAACTTCGTCCAAAAGAACCCCGTATTCAGGGTTCATACCCTCGAGCATCACTTCTGCACCACCAATTTCCAGGTTTTTACGGGTACGATGGATAAGCCAGGCACCAGCTGTGTCCAACCTCGCCAATCCAGAAAGATTAAAGACAATTTTGGTGTCGGCCCCGCCATGGATAAACATGAGCTCCTTGTCCAGCCGCTCGGCCTCACCGATGGCCCAACACCCACCAAGTACTATCCTCCCGTCATCATTGAATTTTATCCAAGCGGGCTCCGGCCGCGTTTGACTGACTGACGTGGTATCGGTGTTTTTGTCAATCTTCACCACTTTCCCCTCCGACAACGCCTTCAAGTCTAGATTTCAATACTCTCTCATGCCGTGCGAGATATAAAATATCGATCTAGGTTGATTTCATACGGCGTTACCTAGATGACATTTAATTTGCAGCCGATCGTAGTTGAGACCCAACGCTGATGGAAGGACTTTTCCTCTGCGAGGCGTTTGGCCTACCAGAGATATAGGTTCCTGCTTATTCTGGATACATGGGTTAGATTTTCAGCCCATTGCAAGCACAATCTTTAAGTATTGAGAAATGGAGCCTAAAGGCGGTAACGGACTGCCGATAGGCAGATAGGACGTCGACGTGCTTTGTGAATGTAGTATTTGCGGCCATACTAATGCAGTGCATGCAAAGTGTCAAAAGCGGATAATTTCAAACCGTGATACTCTTCGAACAGAGAATATGACGGCAATGAGAAACGAATAGCGGAGTGGCTGCCTCACTCCCAGAAACGGTCTGCATTTTTCAGTTTTTTCCAACACTCCTGAGCGTCACGCCACGCAGTTTCGGAGCGCTTCATATGCCAGCTGTAGATGGCGACGGCATCCAGCAGAAGTTCGTCTGGATCGGTTTTTGCATCCGCCGCGATCGCGAACAGTTTCCTGCTCAGCGTTACATCATTCAGGTAGCCAAAAACATCCTGCAGATCTCGCAACTTCTTGAGGAAGGCCCGCGTCTTTTTGGCAGGGTAAAGTGGCAGGAAAAACTCCGTCGTATAGCGCAGTGTCTTCAGTTTCTTTCGCATCGCGTGGCGTTCGAGAGCGGAAAGCTTGCCGATCCTGCGTCCTGATTTATGAACCTGCTTCCAGGATTTTCCGAGAGCCTTGTCCGCGAGCGGCTGGATCCCCGGATCCTCAAAACGCGCCGCCGCAAGACCGCGTGCCCGGTCCACCGCCTTATCGAAGGACAGGCAGTTTAACCTGAAGGCCAACCATTTCGGGCTTTGAAGACTATCGCGAACCTTTTTACGCTGTTGCTTGATATAGCTGATGAGCAGTTCACGAAGCGTTCCATGGCGGGCGACCTTGGGCAAAGTTTTCGCGGCGGGTTTGAAAATATCCCCAAGCAGAACTTCGGCATCGCGGAGTTGACCGACGATGCGGGCAAGTTCCTGCGCATCCGTCTCAAGCTGCGCAAGGTCCGGGCTCAGCTTTTCTCCTTTCAGAATATGCAGGGCAGTGCGCAGCCGACGAAGGCCAATGCGCAGCCCATGCGGGCCTTCCGGATCGGAAGAAGCAAGAACAGTTTCCCAGCCCGCAAGGATTTGCTCCGCCGCCGCCGAGCCGATTCTACCGAGGGCGTCGGTCCCGAATATTCCTACATCCAGGATAATATCATCGTCGCTCAGAGCCATGTAAAGCTTGATCTTCCTGCCGATCATTCCTCTATTACTATCCTGAATCTCTGATTCCAGCAACTTTTAGCTGCTGGTGGCAAATTCCCAAAGCATAGGTTGGGAACTTCTGCGAAGTCGGATATGCTTTTGTCAGGATAACTCTCGCGGAGCACAAAACGCCAGATGTTTGAACAAATGGGCTTCCCTCTTCTGCTCGCGGCTGGCGGTCTCGGCCTCTTCATGCTCGGCATGCTGATCCTGACCGAAGGCTTGAAAGGCCTCGCGGGGAATGCACTCCGGCGCTGGCTCGCCAGTCATACGACCTCGCCGACCGCCGGTGCCGTCAGCGGCGCCCTGACGACGGCTGTTATCCAGTCCTCCAGCGCGACGACGGTGATGGCCGTGGGGTTCGTTGGCGCGGGATTGCTGACTTTCCCGCAGTCTCTCGGGATTATTTTCGGAGCGAATATCGGTACGACTATTACCGGCTGGATTGTCGCCGTCGGCGGGTTCAAACTGGAACTCGGCTATATCGCCCTGCCGCTCCTGCTGATAGGCATTATGCTCAAAATGTTCGCGCCGGGCCGCTGGTCGCATTTCGGCTGGACTCTGGCCGGTTTCAGCCTCCTCTTTATCGGCATTGAAACCATCCAGCAGGGCCTCCTGCCCTTTGAGGGCGTGGTGACGCCACAGGATTTTCCGAGCGACACCTATTTCGGCAGGTTCCTGCTGGTCCTGATCGGCATTGCCATCACGCTGGTGACCCAGTCGTCAAGCGCAGGGGTCGCCACCGCCCTCGTCGCCCTCAGCACGGGTGCGATTTCCTTTCCGCAAGCGGCGGCGATGGTCATCGGCATGGATGTTGGCACCACCTTTACGGCCGTCCTCGCCACGATCGGCGGCTCTACCGCCATGCGGCAGACCGGCTACGCCCATGTGATCTACAATATCATGACCGGCGTGATGGCTTTCCTGCTGCTGGGGCCAGTCACAGACATACTCAGCCTGATGATTGAAAACGGCAGAGGCAACCAGCAGATCGGGCTCGTCGCCTTTCACAGCTTTTTCAACGTTCTTGGCGTGCTTCTCATCCTGCCGACGACCCGCATTTTCGCCACCTTCATCCAGAGGCTGGTGCCAGAAACAGACGCTCCCCTCGTCGGACGGCTTGACGAGCGCCTGCTTGTCGATCTGGATACCGCCAGCGTCGCCGCCATCACGACCACTCGGGACATTACGCTGCAGACGCTGTCCCTTCTCCATGCTCTCCTGACGGGGACGATTAGCGACTGGCAAAGCCGAAAGGAACTGGTCCGCCTCACCCGCGCGCTGGAGACGACCCGGAGCTTCGTTGCCAAGATGCGGTCCGATCCGTTGCATGCCAACGCCAGCGAACGTCTCCGCCATGCCCTGCACAGCCTTGACCATCTGAGCCGGCTGATCAACCGCTGTCGGCAGCTGGAACGGGTGGCGACATTGCCAGAGGACAGGAGGCTCGCCAGATTGTCGCGGCTGCTGGATGCCGAGATCCGCAGTTTTTGCCGGAGCAACGACTGGGCCGTCGCAGCGAAACGCTTTGACCGGCTCAGAGACATACTGCGGCGGCAGCGGCGGACCTACCGCGAGAAAATTGTCGTTACCGCAACGGCTGAAGGCAGTGACCCCGTGCTGACCCTCGCCAAGCTCGACAGCCTGCGGTGGCTGCACCGCGTCTGCTATCATACATGGCGCATCATTGTGCATCTTGACGCTGTGCAGGATACCGGCAATGCCGCAACGGCAACCGATACCCCAGTACAAAACCAAAAGGCAAAAGTTTGATTCAGTCCATCTTTTTAAATATCATCATCCAGCTACAAGATTGCCGCCACAAGGCAAACCAAAGGCCTTACTACTTGAACTGTCCGAGAGCTATCTTACTGGTTTTCATGGAAGATAAACCAACTACCTAAAAAAGATCGTTGTAAAATGGCGCCCAAAAGCAGATTCGAACCGCCGGCAGGCTGAAAGCATTTCGACATGCCGGGTCTCATTTTATGCTTTCTCGCCATCTGAGTTTCTTCACAGATTATGATGAAACCAAAACACTTACTTATTCACGACACTATATCTGCGCCATAAGGGATGATGAGGAACGCCAACGCTTAAATTCCTGTTACAACAAAAAATCTGCTTAGGTATCTGGCGACGCCTCACTGAAATAAATAGTTTGGGAGCCACAACGCAATCGCTGGAAATAGCACTATTATGAATAGGCCAGCCAGTTCCACCAATGTATATGGTCCCACTGACCAGTATATGTCCTTCATCGTGACTTCCGGCGGCGCAACAGATCGGAGGTAGAATAAATTGAACCCGAAAGGCGGCGTCATATAGCTGATCTCCATCATCACAACGAAGAGGATGCCGAACCAGACCGGATCGAAACCATGACTGGCGACCAGCGGCAAGAAAACCGGCAACGTGATAAGCATGATACCAACAGGGTCGAGTACCATGCCCAAGAGGAACAACACAAACATCATAAAAGCGAGCGCGCCCCACTTGCCACCCGGGATTTGCTGGGTCATATGGGTGATGAATTCCTCAGCGCCCATCGCCGTATAGGCCATCGAATAGGCATGAGCGGCGAATACAATCCAGGTGATGATGGTTGTTAAGCGGAAGGTGCGTAGCGACGATTGCGAGATCACCTTCCACGTTAATTTCCGGTTTATGGCACTGGCAACCAGTGCTCCGAAGACACCAACGGCAGCGGCCTCAGTTACGGTGGCATAGCCGCCGAATATAGCGCCCAGGACGATGACGATGATAAAAATGGGTAGAAACACGGAACGTAAAGCACCCAGCTTTTCGCGCCAATTCGCCCGCTCTTCGGGTGGTAATGCGGGCCCTAAATGTGGCTGGAACCAACAGCGTATACCAATATAGATCGACACCAGCGCGAAAAGCAGCAAACCAGGGAAAACGCCTGCTGCAAATAGTTTGCCAACTGAGACCTCGGTAATCAGCGCATATAGGACCATCAGGATCGACGGCGGTATCAATATGCCCCAGCCACCCCCAGCATTGATTGCGCCCAGTGCAAGACGTTTGTCATACCCACGGTTCAGCATTTGTGGGAGCGCGATCGTTCCCATGGTGACTACCGCTGCACCTGAAATTCCTGACATTGCGGCGAAGATTGTACAGATTGCAACGGTCCCGATAGCCAGGCCGCCGCGTACACCGCCCCACCATAAATGCATCATTCGGTAGAGGTCATGCGCCACACCACTTCGTTCCAGCAGCAACGCCATGAAGACATAAAGCGGAATTGCGATAAGCGACGATGTTTCCATCAGGTCCCACATTTTTGACGCTATCAAGTAGAACGCAATTGGGCCTTGCTCAAAATACAGGAAAACAACTGATAGGCCGCCCAGGACGAAAGCCAGCGGCACTCCCAGCATAATGAATGCGAACAGGAGGCCGAAAAAAAGGAAGGTAAGTACCTCAATACTCAGGAGTTCATACATTAGACAGATTCCTTTGCGTCGTTCTCGTCATCGTGAATTGGCCCAAAGACACTCTCGTCAACCTCATGCCCCAGCAGTATCATTATGTCCGCAATCAACTTCACAATCCCCTGCAACAACAACAGCAGCGCGGCAACGAAAATCATTGATTTTGACGGCCAGATGGCGGGCCGCCAAGTCGTCTCATAGCTAACCTCAAGCCTTGAAATACTGTCGTAAGCCATCGAATAGCTTTCACTTAACAGAACGCCCAGAAACAGAAAAAACAGAAATGATGTTGCAATATCGGTCGCTGCCTTTTTACGGGGAGAAAAGCTGCCGTAAAACAGATCGACATTGACGTGATCACGTCGGGCCAGAAGATAACCGCCTCCGATAATGGCATAGATACCGAAGACCATTTTCGACGCCAGTGAGGACCATGATATGGGGCTTTGGGTAATGTAACGCATGATCACGTCGCCGAGTAAAAGCACGAACAGGATGAGGACGGCATAACTTACCAGTCGCCCAATCCAAGTGTTCGTTGTCGTAACTGCGCGTGCGAACGCGGTTAATGCAGGCATGGGGTTCTCCTGTTCAATTTGACTAAAGGCGCATTTTCAGACACCGGCAGAAGCGCGGCCAATCATCACATGGGCGATTTCACGAACAATCCCACCTGAGGCCCTTTGCAGTCGCCTGCAAAGGGTTTTGGGGTGTAAGTAAGTCAGCTTGCGCCGAATTTTTGATGGATTAAGGCGGACCCTAGACGTAGCCCATTCCCTTAAGGAAGCTGATGAGCATTTCACTTCCCTTAGTCGCATTCCCGCCTTTGGCGCTTTCTTCTGCAAGGATCGCAGTTGACGCTTCGGAGAATTTAGCCAACACGTCCGGTGGGAATTGGGCAACGGTGATGTTCTGCTCTGCCAGGCCCTTTGAAAGTGCCAGTTTTTCTTTGTACTGATACTCCGTCGTACGCTTCCAGAAACGCATGTCGAGAAGGCTGAAAAACTCCTTGCGAAGGTCAGGCGACAGGTTGTCGACAGCCCGCTGATTCATGATCAAGGTATCAACAGCCAATCCCAGAGTTGGCTTCATGTGGAATTTGGCGACTTCCCAAAGGCTCATCGACATTGCGCCTTGTGCAGCGCCCCAATGTGCGCCATCTACGACACCGCTTGCCAGACTGGAGTAAAGTTCTGGGCCGGCAACATTCTGCGTTGAGGCGCCTGCTGCTTCGAGAAATTTCAGATAACTACCGGAAGACCGCAACTTCAATGCAGCAAAATCCGCAATCGAATTAATGGGCTTTGAAACGACCAATTCCGTTGGATAGACTTTTTCTGCCCGGCTGACGACGCCATGCACGGCCAAATCCTCATTAAACATGTCTTCAAAGCCCATATTCTTGAGGTAGTGTGCAAACTCCCACGGTTCGCGGAATGTACCCGGAACGCCCAGTGCCAACCCCGCCGTTGGCGCTTCGCCCAGAATATAACCCGGGGAAATGGTGCCCATTTCGACCACACCTTTACGCACGATATTAAAAATCTCGCCGCCTTTGGCAAATTCACCTGCGCCAAAGAGTTGTAGCTCGAACTGCCCATCCGTGTTTGTCTTCAGCTCTTCGGCAATAACCGCAAGACTGTCGCCAAACGACGAGGAGGCTTTTGGCCAATGCGACTGCACTTTCCAAGTTACTTTTTCGGCGGCCATGGCTTTGCCAATAAATGCTGGCGCAGCGAAAACGGCTGCACCACCGGTCAGCGCGCCGCGCCGACTGATAAGTGTTGTTTCTTTTGTCATGATATTCCTCCCGTTGTGCGATTGTGCTGTACTACCAAAGCAGTCGTATTTTTAGTGTTTTTACCGCAGCTATTTTTTCATTGGGAATAAGCGCTGAATTACGGACCGTTGTGATTGAATTTCATTGTTATCGATATGATCGAAATCAGTACTTTCCAACTTGACGATATAATAAAGACGAAAGATATTCAAGCCTATGCATATTAGATAATGTGGCGCAGCATTACGCATGGCTTTATCTAAAGCGGCCACGCATTCGTCTCGGCTCATACCGTCCGAAGCCACATGCGGCAAATTTGCGACTTCCTTTTATGGTTAGCGCTTCGGACGCCTTTGTCAGAGTCGAATGATATCAGCCGCAGTCTTGAAATAGCGGAAGGGTTTTTTCATGAGATTACTGTAATTTCCGCATCATCAAAGCTTAAGTTGTTTTCCTCTGACAATGCCGTTGAGCTGGTTAATCTATCACAACTTGGGTCTGGACGGATTGGTGAGTAGTTCCATGTGCCCAAAACTGCTCTGAAAGGCAACTTCGGCGGCATCAAGTCCTACGCCAATCCGCGCTATCTCGTCGGCTTTTGCCATGCCTGACGCATCAACAAGATGCCAGGTCTCCGCCAAATAAACCTCTGCCACGGCATAAAAGTCGGGCGGCGTTACTCCCCGGCGCCTAAACACTGACAAAGCGCCGGAATACCAGAGGTGCGCGATAGCGTGATCATAAGATGAGCAAAATCGCGACAGACGCTCTGGCGCCGCACGAAGGTGTCGAAGGCAAACGTTTGACCATTGCTTGAGCCCGAAACCTATCTGACTTTTTCATTAATCCAATCCGGCTTTATAGTGATTCGCGCACCGCCTTCAAATGCGCCAAACTCGTCGGGCGCAAAAGTTTGAAACTCGGTCGCAGGGCAATATCGTAATGGCATTAAATACCTGACAGTGTCGCCTGGCAGGAGATGCGGCGACACGGCGTCCAAATTCGCCAGATTGAGGACAGGGCGATCGATAGAGACGCATGCATCACCGCAAGTTCGCCGCTTAATATCAACCAACAGATGAAGCCAAACACTCACTTTGAATTGCCCTTACTTGTCCAATTTGATCTGACGGGGGCACCTATCGTAAAATGCGTCGTTATATCTCAAAAAATTATGTGATGGCTCGATGAAGCCAATTTCTGTTTCTCGCGTCTCGCCTCATCGACAAATTCTATTGCGTCACCCAAGGAAGAGATTTGAGCAATTTGATGTGCAGAAAACATGATTTCAAACTGCAATTCGAGCTCTTCGATAAGCGTCATATGAGCTAGAGAATCCCATCCTTCCGTATTGAATGGTGTCGAGTTGGCGGACAATCCTTCTTTGAGTACGCCAAAGCAGGACGCGGCTATGGATAAAACATCCTTCTCCGGCAGATCCGCATGTTTCATGGACGCAAGGGACGTAAGCTCCTTCATTTGAACTTTACCTGATGCTGTTCTTGGAAGTGCATCAAGTATATGAAATTCACTGGGTCTTCGTTCTGAGGACAGGTGCTCCCTGCAATAGGCGGCGGCTTCCGTCGATGAAATGGTTCTTCCGGTCTCTGGAACTATAGCCGCTACCAATCTTTGATTGCGATTGGCATCGTCAACGCCAAAAACTATGGCTTCCGCTACACCCGGTATTTCGCAAACTACTTTCGTAACGGCTTCGGGATTTATTGTGACGCCTGCAGAAACTATTGCCGTCTTTTTCCGGCCAACAAACTCATAAATCCCATCTTCACGTTGCCTGACTAAATCTCCTGTATGGAAGTTTCCGCCTTTTATAACCTGTTTAGTGAGCTCCTCATCATTGAAGTACCCACGCATGACAGTCGGACCCGAAATCGTCAACTCGCCGACTTCCCCGATGGCAACAGATTTTCCGCTATTGTCCAGGATGGCCGCCTCGCAGCCAACAGGTATTCCAATTGAACCAATTTTCCGTGTTTCCTGGTCAGGCCCGGCAAACAATGCGTCACATACAACTTCACTCAGACCATACGCATTGACAACGGGAATGTTGAAAGTCTGTTCGACGCGTTTCCATAATTGTTCCGTCAACAAGTCGGCACTCGAGATTACAAATTTAAAGCTCGGCGTTTGAAAGGTATCACTTTCTGTTCGGCCGACGCGCTCAATAATATTCAGCATAGCAGGAACAGAAATAAAATGAGTGAGCCTCTTTGCCGCAATCGAGCTTAAAATTCTTGGTGTATTTTGAACAGAAAACGGAATAGGTCGATGAATTGACCCTTGAAACCACAAGGCAGTGAGTGGGCCTCTGATGATGCCGTCCACATGGTGGAGAGGCAAAAGATTGAGTAGCTTTGTATCGGAATTAAATAAATATACTTCTGAAAATATTCTCAACTGCGCCACTAAGTTACCATGTGTTAGTTCTACAGCTTTTGGCATGGATGTCGTTCCGGAAGTAAATACCAGCATAGCTAATTCCGGTGGTTCGGTAATTTGGCGTCTCTCAGGATTCTCGGGAATATTAAATAGCTGAGATAAGGAGAATTTTGCTTTTGATGTTGTCGTTTTCGGTTCTTGATCAATCTGAACTATCCGGCTGGACGATACAGTTTGTTCAATTGAAGGGGTGGATGAAAGCGATGTATCCGCAAAAACAATTGCCGGCTGACATACTTCCAGGCATTCCTTGAATTCAGTGGCAGTTGCGTCACCATCTCCAATTACAGGCGTATATCCGGACCGAAGCAATGACAGGAAAAGAACGATTACAGCTCGTTCATTTTTTGAAAAAATGGCGGCCCGATCACCGACAGAGAGGCCTATATCCTGAAAGGCACTATCGAGTTGGTTCATCTCGCGTAATAATTCTGCGTATGTGACGATGCCGCCAGACAAATCGGCAAATACCCGGTTGCCACCATCTTCAAGAACCTTATCGAACCGATTGCGAAGTTGAAAGAACGGTCCGTCCTCAATGGAATTAAGTGAGTTGGGCATTGTCCGTTCCTTTTTTGTTAATTCCCAAAATTTCACGTAGAGTACTCGTTAGAACGGCTGCATTATCAGGATCACGAAGCATGGATAAATGATCTCCGGGGACGCTTATTGTCATGATTTTTCCATTTACAAATCTATTCCAGCCCAGATCACCTTTACTATAATGCCATACTCCATGGTTTCGCTTGGCTTTTAAAACAATTGCACTGCCGACGTCCCAATGTCGAGGTTTGTATTTGGATAACAATCTGTACATATGGCGAATTATGTATTGATAGGCTTCAGGATGTTGGCCCAAATCAAAATTAATTTGCCCGTATTTATGTAGGATTGTTGATTTTTCTTTAAATAAAAGGCTGCGCCAATTTTTACTCAGGTACCGAACTGCGTATAGTAGTTCCAGTATGGGGGATTGAGCCAGTCGAACAAACAAACTCTTTGGCCGAATAGCTGTATCTAGGATGAGCAGATTAGCCATAGTCGCATGGTTCATCGAAAGCCAGATCGCAGTCTCAAATGCAAAATACCCGGCAAATGAAAACCCGCAGACATAAATGGGTTCTGGAAGTTTTTCTTTCGAAATATCCTCCGCAAAGCGAAAGGCAATATCGACAAGCGAAAGGCTTTCTAGATCCTTTACCATATCGGTTGAAAGACGAATGCCGTAACAATTTATGTCCCGGGACAGCTTTTGAACAATTGGTTTTGCATAAAGTACATTCCCGCCAAAATCCGGAAAGAAGACCAAACTGCCGCCAGCAGGACATTCGCTCATGTGGAAAACCGTGGACGGCAATTTAGATTTGCTTGTCAGATCACTCATATCCTAATCATCCCCAATTGAGGACACCTGCCGAAGGGGTAGTCTCTTTGCTTCTGCTAGACGTTCTTGTCGCGCAGATTCCCGCTTACGGGTTAGACCGACTTCCGCAATTTCAATGAAGGCCGGTTCTGCAAACCACATAGCGTGGTGCGTCGGCTCGATGTCGATACCGCGCTCGGATTTGTGTAGACCGGTTGTTCCAAAATTTACGATGTCCTGATTGGCCGCGATTGCGTGTTCTATGGTTTGATATATCCCCATTTCAAAAAGTAAATATGGGATGCTGCCCATATGCCCCCAATGCTGTGCAAATCGAATGTCAGGCGTGACAATATCCAGTTGAGCGGCGACCCAGGTGGACTCATCAAACGCGATTACTATCTCCAAATAGTTCTGCATAGTTTCGAACAGGATTTCGAAATATCTCAAATTAAGCCAGACATCAGTGGCATTTCTCTCAAAAGTAGATTTGTACAATTCGAAAAACCTGGATGCCAGATCAGAGGTTACTTCATTGCCAGTAAAGGTTTTGAAACATAAGTCAGAAGCGGTCGATTTTCGGCGTTCGGAAAGAATTTTTGAGCGGCTTTTGCTTCGCATTTTAGAGAGGAATTCATCAAAGCTCTTTATGCCCTTCGCTTTCCAAATATAGGCATTCCCTTCGGTTGTGATAAACCCGGATTGCCCTATATGATTATTATCTTCAATGGACATATAGGAAATCTGAGCTGAAGAGGCATGGCGTTCGATCGCTCGTTTTTTGAGCGCACCAACCAATTCAAGACCAACGGCAGCTTTATCTGCGCCTGGCCTTATGAGTAGGCGTGATCCGGATATGGGCGTGAATGGTACTTCAACCTGTAACTTGGGATAGTATGGACCAACGGCCCGTTCGTGAGCCATTGCAAGGCCAAGGTCAACGCCTAACTCACCCTTGGAATGCATCTTCAGATAAACAGGTGCGGCAGCAATCGCGCGCCCCCCACCGTCTCGTAAAACGATATGCTGAGGCTCAAACCCTGTTTCGAGAGATACCAACCCGCTTTCTTCCAAGGCATTCAAATGCTGGTGCTGGACGAAGGGATTTTTACTTCCAGCGCAATTGTTCCAGTCAGCTTCTGGAATTTCACCAATACTACTATGGTAGGTGACATTCCATTTTCTTTTAGATGAATCGATACTCAAAATCGGGCCTCTCAGTGTGACACGTTTTTTACCTTTTGGCCGCTGTCACGGCGTGGATCTCCTATCGCTTCGTATTGGCCGCCACCGGCTTTAACAATGCAAACAGAGGGTCTATTGATACTCTTGGAAGTTTCACGGGTAACTTTATGACCGCGCTCTTCCAGTTTAGCTGCGACGGACTTGGGTATGTCATCTTCAATCACGATTTTGCCTGCGAATGATAAATGCGGCTCACTTGACGCTGGTATTGAATGAGCAAAAGCACGGGGAGCTTTCACCGCTTCCGATAAAGGCTGATCGAAGATTAGGTGGTTCATCAGTATTTGAACTGTAGTTTGAAGCTGTAAATCCGCGCCAGGTCCTCCGCCTGCAATGAAATGACCATCACAATTGCGAAAAATAAACGGGCATGCACTAACCCTCGGACGTTTGCCGGCGCCGAGGCAGGCGGGATGATCTGCGGCAACATAGCTTTGTCCACCTCGCGTTGACATTACGAACCCAAGGTTGGGGACTGCTGGCGCGTCGAATGAACTATCGCTGGGTGTCGATGCAAAAATATTACCATGCTTATCAATAACTGCTGCAACAGACGTATCTAAGGATGCTGCCCAAGCGGAATTACTTTCGTTTGCATTATAATTTTGTTTTTCATATCCAGAAAACTTTCCGGGAGGCGGTGGTAAGTCAGTGGCTTTATCAACACAAATTTGCCCGGCACGTTCGGCGGCATATGCAGGCGAAAGGAGTGGATCATAAGGGGCAGTTACAAAATCCGGATCCCCGTAGAAGGCTTCACGATCCGCCATCGCAAGCTTTATTGCTTCCAAAAACACATGATGTTGCGACGTTTTCAGTTCGAGGGGGTTCATTAGGAAAAATTGCTCCAAAATCTGAAGCGACTGTGACAGAACGGGTCCTTGTGACCAAAAACCACAGGTATAAGCGAAGCCACCAAAAACTGAAGCCGATGTCGCAGGTACGACGGGAGTTGTATGTAAGGCAAGGTCAGCATGTGTCATCAATCCGCCCTGATCGACAATATGGCGGATCATCTCATCCGCTATTTCACCCCTGTAGAATATATCTCGAACTGCATTTAAGCCCGCAGACCGGCCCTTTTTCGAAGTAGCTTTTCGATCGGCATCAATCATAGCGCCAAGCGTATTGGCCAAATCTGATTGAATAAAATTCTGGCCAAGTTGAACAGGTTGGTCGTTCGGCAGCCAAATCTTTTTGTTTTCTTCATATCGACGGTAATAACGATCGAATTGTGTTGTACAGTCCATCAGGTCCTGATGTGCTGGAAAACCGTTCCTGGCTAGAACCCTTGCTGGTTCGGCAAGTTCGGAGAAGCTCATGCTACCGAACTTTTCCAATGCAGTGACCCAGGCATCGGGGCTTGCGGGCGTCACAGTCCTTAAAATACCTTGGGGAATTCTTCCTCGATACTTCTCTTTGAAAAGCGCCCTTTTTGTTGCAATTGGCCAGCGTCCGGCCCCTTCTATGGAATAAGTTTGATTGCGTTCTGCAAGATGTATCAACATTGGTGACACGCCACCAAACTGTACTTGTTCGGAATGAAGAACTGTTAATGCTATGGAAGCCGCGATCCCCGCGTCAACTGCGTTACCGCCGGACTCCAGTACATTGGCAGCAATCTCTGCGGCCCTATTATGTCCCGCCGAAATAGCAAAGGGAGCGTAATTTCTTTCTTTTTGTTTTGCCACTATGACCAACTTGTTTAATGTTCAGCATTAATCCATCGCTCAATTATAATAATACAATATTATTAACTTCGTATTATATTGTAGACTAAATTCCTGTTACCTATCCTTGATAGCATTCTGCATAAATGGGTGTCCGCCGACAGGAAGGGATCACCCAGCGCCAGTATTACAGTTGGTCAAAGGAGTTCATGGAAGCTGGCAAGAAGCGGCTGGCAGGTGATACGGCACGGGAAGCCAATACTGGAGAGGTGAAAGATCTGAGACCTGAAGCCCGTGATCTGAAGGAAGTGGTGGCCGAACAGGCCTTGGAATTGCGGCTGCTCAAAAGAGCATAATCGGGGATGGGGGCAAAGACATATGAGATACCGATCTTCAGAGAAGCTTGAGAGCATCACCCTTGTAGAGAAATCCCATCGGCCCTAAAAGCGCACACTGGCACCTCCCGTAAGCACACCGTTAGAACTTTCAACGGATAGGTTAAAAGACTGAGAAATGGCCCTTCAGTGGCATTTTTGAAGCCCCCTGAAAATCCTTGGTCAATTGATTCAGCAAAGCCGGATTATATAATATGGTGCCGGTATCCCTATCAATTTTTGTCGCGGCGCTGACGGGGACAAGTTGCTATTGACCAATTGTCGACAATCCTACAATATGAAAGGGTAATTTTTCTAGTCAACTCTTGGGAGGCCGATATGTTCAAATCATTTCGTAAAAAGCTACTCGCTGTTCTCACAGCAGTATTTGCACTTTCACTCTGGTCCACCGCTTCACATGCGCAGGATGTCTCAACCTGGGATGCTATAAAGGATCGCGGGTCTTTACGCGTCGGCGTAACACAAGCACCGCCGTGGTTTTTTAAAGATCCCGCGACCAACGAGTGGACGGGCCTGGGTTCCTCCATTGGTATGGCTATGGCGAAAGAACTTGGAGTTAAGTTCGAGCCCGTCGAAGTAACCTGGGGAACTGCTGTACCGGCACTTCAAGCAAATAAAATCGACATCATGTTCGTCTTGGATGCTACTCCATCACGCGCAATGGCGATTGATTTTCCGTCGCAACCACTGCTCTATTATGCACTTGCTGTTCTAGCAGATGATGATCTGAAAGTATCAACTTGGGAAGATTTGAACAAGGATAGCATCAAAATTGCCGTGACACAGGGTACGACGATGGATCGCTATGTCACAGCGCGCCTTAACAAAGCGGAAATTCTGCGCTTTCCATCGAATGGAGAAGCTGTTGCAGCCTTCCAGTCCAAACGCGTAAACGCCGTTTCGCTGTTTCATCCACCCTTGATCGCTATGCGGAAGAAAATTGGGCGCGGCCAGGTTGTTCTCCCCTCACCCGTTCGTCAATCAGCGTCGTCCGCAGGCGTTCGCCGCGAGACTGATAAAACATTCCGCGACTGGGTAAACACGGCAATCTCGTACTATTATGAAACCGGACAAACACAAGCCTGGTACGAAGAATTTCTGACCAGCTTTGGTGTCGATCCCGCAACAGTTCCCGCAATCCGCCGCGAGGACTGGTAAGCAGGATAGAGAACACTCAAAACCTCGAAAAGTATTTGCTTTGAGGAAAGTGCTAACAAATGGGATATGATTGGGATTTCTGGGTCGTTTTTCGCGAATTCGGCCTACTTATGCACGGACTGATCAATACACTGAAGGTTACCGGCTTATCGTTAACTTTCGGTGTACCCCTTGGCCTCTGTCTAGCCCTTTTACGGCTTTACGGGAATTGGCCGATCCGTGTGCCAGTTGGAATCATTATCGAGTTCTTTCGGGCAACTCCGCCAATTGCCCAGCTCTTCTGGTTTTTCTTTGCATTGCCAATCCTGATCGGCGTTGAGATCGACCCTTTCAAGGCGTCAGTTTTAACGTTTTCTCTGCAATCTTCCGCCTTTTTTGCAGAAGTATTTCGCGGCGGGATCGTTTCGATCGACAAAGGACAATGGGAGGCGGCGAAGGCTATCGGTATGAACCGGAACAAAAGCCTGAAGCGCATCATCCTTCCGCAAGCGGTCAAACGCATGATCCCAGCGTTTCTCGAACGCGCAATTGAGCTGATGAAAACGACAACGCTGGTTGGCACAATTTCGTATGCTGACCTTCTGTACGAAGCCAACACTATTGCGCAGTCCACTTACCGTTCTCTTGAAGTCTTTACGGTAGCCGCAGGAATATATTTCGTCATCATCTTTGTCTGTTCTATCGGCGTTCGTCAGTTGGAACGTCGCATGGCGCGCACCGGCGAAACAACGGCGCACTGAGGGGAAGAAAATGGATTACCTCTGGGATTTCCAATCTATTCTAAATAATAAGCAGTTGCTGCTTATCGGATTACAGAACACCCTTATTCTGGCGGTGGTCTGCCTAGTACTCGGCTTGGCTTTCGGCGCGATCGTCGGTATAGCCCGCTATTCCCGTAACCCAATTTTATATTGGCCGTCGACGGCGTTTGTCGAAGTTTTCCGCAACACGCCGGTGCTGGTTCAGATCATGTGGTTTTTCTTTGCCTTTCCCATAATATCACCGTTCGAGATCAATGCATTTACCGCTGCGGCATTGGGCCTGACCTTAAATACCATCGCCTTTTCCGCCGAGATCTATCGCGCCGGCATTCAGTCTATTCATAAAGGCCAGTGGGAAGCGGGCAAAGCACTCGGCATGTCGTATACGCAGCAAATGAGCCGCGTCATACTGCCGCAATCCATTCGCCGCATGATACCTGCATTCATGAATCGGGCGATTGAGCTTATGAAGATGACGTCACTAGCGTCGGTCATCGCTTATGGTGAATTGATGTATCAAGCTAAAGTGGTTTCGACCATTGAGTTTAATCCGATAGAAATGTACACCACTGTGGCTTTGATTTTCTTCGCCATCATCTTCCCCTTCACCCTTTTGGTGCAACGCTATGAAGACAAGCAAAGAGAGAAAGGCTAGAACATGACCACAGTTCTAAGCATTCAAAACATCCATAAAATCTTTGGTGATCTTGAAGTACTAAAAGGTATCGATGTAAATGTCGAAAAAAGTGAGACAATCGTGATCCTTGGCGCCTCCGGATCTGGTAAATCGACTTTGCTACGTTGTATCAACTTCATGGAAGTGCCGACAAGTGGCCGTATTGTTCTGAGTGGCAAAACCATTGGAAAAGAAACCGCTGGCAAGGTCATATACAACGAAGCGGAACTGAACGCGCTTCGGACAAGAGTTGGCATGGTATTTCAGCATTTCAATCTTTTCCCCCATATGACAGTGCGTGAAAATGTAATGGAAGGCCCGAGAACAGTCCTGAAATGCGACAAAGACGAATGCGGACGCCGGGCAAGCAAATACCTTGATAAAGTTGGCCTGGGTTGGAAATCTGAAGCCTATCCGTCACAGCTTTCAGGCGGGCAGCAACAACGCGTTGCCATCGCACGCGCCCTCGCAATGGAGCCGGATATTATGCTGTTTGATGAAGCCACTTCAGCACTCGATCCAGAGCTTGTAGGTGAGGTGCTTGAGACAATAAAGGAACTTGCCGACGAGGGAATGACCATGCTCATTGTCACCCACGAACTGGGCTTCGCCTATACGGTCGCAGATCGTGTTCTTTTCCTATCTGAAGGTCGCATCCTAGAGCAGGGAACACCCGCTGAGGTTTTAGTCTACCCAAAGCAAGACGGTACGAAGAATTTCCTGAAAGGTCATGGATCTTTCCGCCTTCCTGAACCCAAACTGGACTAACAAGAAAATGAACCAAGAAATGAATATCCACAGTCCCAGCACCCATGACGCAGAAGAAGACCAGCGCAACCGGAACATAAAAATTTATGTTAATGGCGAGATTGTTCCAAGGGATGAGGCCAGGATATCCGTCTATGACTCTGGCTTCATGCTGGGTGACGGCATGTGGGAAGGCATGCGGCTTTATAATGGAAAATGGGCCTTTTTTGACGAGCATATGGACAGGCTGTTTAACAGTTGCAAGGCTATCTCTCTGGAAATTGGGCTGGACCGTGACGGCGTTCTTGACGCCCTGACCCAGACCGCCCGGGCCAATAACATGACCCATGACGTGCATTGCCGCCTGATGGTGACGCGCGGGATAAAATCCAAACCGTTCCAGCATCCGAGCCTGTCCCGCTTCGGCCCAACAATCGTCATCATCATGGAGCACTCAAAACCGGCCGCCCATCTTCAGGCGAAAGGCATCACCCTGGCGACTGTTCCGCAGGTTCGCGGCCTGCCGATGTCCCAGGATGCCAAATATAATTCCCATTCGAAACTGAATTGCGTCATTGCCTGCCTTCAGGCCGAACAGGCCGGAGCGGATGAAGGCTTGATGCTGGATCCGCACGGTTTTGTAAATACGACGAATGCCTGTAATTTCTTCATCGTGCGAAAAGGCGAGGTCTGGACATCGACCGGGGACTACTGCATGAACGGCATAACCCGCCAAAAAGTCATTGAACTCTGCCGGGCCAACGGTATTCCAGTTTTTGAGAAGAACTATACTCTTTATGAGGCTTATGGCGCGGATGAAGCATTTTTGACAGGAACATTTGGCGCCCAGACACCAATTGCTGAAATTGACGGGAAACCTATTGGAATGCATGAAGGAATAGGTCCCATTACAGCGAGACTTCAAGCGCTATATCGTGATCTGATTACACAAGTTACTGGAAGTTAATTTATGAGCTCACTTGGAAATATCGAACCGATTGATGATCGAACCATACGACGCCAGGTGGTTCAACAATTAAAAGCGCTTATTATCGCCGGAAAAATGACTCCCGGCCAACGTTTGACAGAACAGGAACTAGCCAAATCGCTAGGCGTCAGTCGTAGCCCCTTGCGCGAGGCAATTCGCGAATTGGTCGACATTGGGCTTTTGATAAGTATGCCATACAAAGGTCTGTTTGTCCGCTCAGTTGCGCGAAAAGACCTCGAAGAAATTTACTCACTTAGGACGATGATGGAACAATTCGCGTTTCAGCAATGCTGGGACCGACGGACTGAGCAATCTTTGGACGATCTCAGGCAACGTAATCGCAATCTTGTTCATACAATTGATCAAGGAGTCGATCCGGAACGAGCGATAGCGGAAGAACTCACATTGCATGCGTGGTGCTATGAGCTTGCCAATCATAAACTGCTTCAACAGGCTTGGGAGAGGATGAAACCTAATCTCCACTTTTACTTTTCGTTACACCAGCGGGCACATTCACGCACCGGACCATTTCGACAAGCCCATGAAGTTTACGTCGAGCTTGCTTGCGGGGACGATCTTGATGCCATGCTGGCTCATTTGACAGATCATATGCGCCAGGGTCTTGACACGACAATTAGCCAAATTGAGTCGAAAGGTACCGTTGGAACGCCATAGGAGGCCAGATCAGGACAAATGACGAGTGCGGCCGTTGCTGCCGAACTCAGCAAGCGGGGAAGTGAAGTCGTAGTCGCCGTTACTGTAGAGGCCATAAAAACGGCTAGGGAGAAGGCAAGCTCAAGCTCCGCAGATTATCTATTCGTCTCAAAAATCCTGGCCTGCATTGGGAAGACAGGGCAACGATGAGCTATGTGATCTTTGACGTTAAATCCGGAGAGAAGGTTGCATCGACAACTGCGAACGCCACAAGCGGGCTTGCGACGTTCGGAGAAGATCATCTGGAGGATTTAGTCCCTAAAACTGTTCAAGACTTTTTGGCCGGGGTGTTCCCTGTCACCGCCTATGGGTCTAAATAACTGAATTGCCTAAGAGAGTGTTTTTGGTTCATCGTGCTCCCTGTCAGAATAATTAGGATGTTTTACGTCGCTGTAGTCCATGCGGTTTTCTGAGTTTGTCGAAATTGACCCTAATGATATTCCGTGCCATATCTCAACAGTATGCATCTTCATAGCGTGCTCCAATGATAAGGAGGCGGGACCATTAATCGGCAGAAACTGCAACAGGTGTTGAGGCTCCGGCATTTACGGATAATTGCTGCTTTGGCGGACCTAGGTTTGGTTGCGCGAGTCGCCGAAGCGCTGAACGTGACGCAACCTGCTATTTCGAAACAAATTAACGAACTTGAAAAACTGGTAGGCGCCCAGATCGTCAAGCGTGAGCGCAACCGTCTTTTCCTGACGCCGATCGGCATTCGTCTCGCTGAACATGCGCGGCAGGTTCTAAATCAGATCGACCGCGCGGCCTTTGACATCGAAGCTATGAGCAGCGGCACGTCTGGATCTATTGCAATTGGTTCGGTCAGCTCGGTCTCCCCGATTATATTGCCAGCGCCGATTGCCTTGCTCAAACGTAGTGCGCCTGAGGCAAATATCTCGGTTATAGAAGGGCATTTCGTCTCGTTGTTTCCTTTACTCGAATCTGGCGCGATCGACCTTCTGATGGCCCGCATCTGGCAACCACAGGAACTGCCGGGTATTGAGCAGATGGTTTTAATGCAGGAACCGATTGACGTGGTCGCAAGGCGTGATCATCCTCTGGTGCGATGTGCAAAAGACGATTGGGCAGAGGCTGTGACCTGGCCATGGATCTTGTCGCAAGCGAATTCCATTGCCCGACAGGCCGTTGATGCTCTTTTTGCCGACTATGGACTGGCGCCGCCGACGAATACGATCGCCTCTCTGTCCCTCACTCTCAATCTGGAGATCATGAAGCAAATCCCGGCATTGGGGTTTTTTCCGCGAAGTCTGGCGCAGACCCATGCTTCAAGGGGCGATATCGCTGTTTTACCCCTTGAAACAAAGGGCCTTCTATCTGAAGCAAGATGTTTTTGGCGGCAGTCGCCGAGTGCTACAAACAGCACCTTTGACCTCTTTATGAAATGCTTGCAGCAGACGAGGCCATAGGTCAAAACCATTCCATTTAATTATGGTTTTGAGAAAAACAATCATTATTAACTCCTTCCAATTCCTGATATTTATGAACTACAGGAAAGGTTGGGAGGCCTTTACATATGAATAATAATAATGATTTGCGCGCGGAATTAAGCGCGTGAGTATAACTTCACTTGCTGAAATGTCCGCGATCCAGCTTCTTGCCGGCTTTACCGAAGGGTTGTTTACCCCTGCGGATTTGCTTGAAGTGTGCCTTGACAGGATCGAACGCCTGAACCCCGCTATCGGCGCACTAACTTCATTTGACACCGAGCGCGCGCGGGCCGAAGCGCGGCTCTCCACTCAGCGATGGCACAACGGAGCCGCCAAGGGGCCGCTCGACGGGCTTCCCATTGGTGTAAAGGATCTGCAGGAGACCAAAGGGCTTCTTACGACCTATGGCAATCCACTTTTTCGCGCAAATGTACCCATTCGTGATCTTCCCATGGTCGCCAAGTTACGGCAGGCCGGCGCTATCGTCACGGCGAAAACCAATGTACCCGAATTGGGTGCGGGCGGAAATTCCCGCAATCCAGTGTGGGGCGCGACAGGAAATCCTTTCGATCCTGTACTGATTGCCGGTGGTTCGTCAGGCGGCTCTGCGGCCGCGCTGGCGGCTGATCTTCTGCCGCTCTGCACGGGCTCTGATACGGGTGGCTCCCTACGCCTTCCCGCAGCAATCTGTGGGGTTGTCGGATACAGACCGTCCGCCGACCTGGTGGCGCACCCTACCCGGCCTCTTGGCTGGTCCGTCATTTCGGTATTGGGCCCGATGGCACGAAGCATGGATGACATGATTTTGATGCTACGCGCCATTCAAGGCTATGACGCCAACGACCCGCTGTCCGGCGGGTCTCAACCATCGCGGCTCAACGACATACCCGATATTCCGCTGGATCGTCTGCGTGTCGGTATCAGCGCCGATTTCGGGGGCGCACCCGTTCATCCCGCCATACGTGAGACCTTCATGCAGCGCGTGGAGGCAATTGCACCGCATGTGGCCGAATGCCGCCCAATTGACATGAATCTTGGCGGAATGGACCGTGTTTTCGATATCCTGCGCGCGGAAAGCTTTGTAGCTGCCTTTGAGGCCGATGTACGCGCGAAACCTGAAAATTTTGGCCCACATATTATCACGAATGTAAATCTTGGGCGGGCTATGACACTTTCCGATCGCGCCTGGGCGCATGCCGAACAGACACGCATCCTGCGTTTGTTTAACGCGCGCATGGAAGATTTTGACATTGTCGTGATGCCGACGACGCCTGTTTCGCCCTTCCCTTGGACACAGTCTCATCCTGAAGAAATAGACGGCCAGGCAATGGACATCTATTACCGCTGGCTTGCGCTCACCTATCGGGGCTCACTGACGGGCGGTCCGGCATTAACGATCCCCGCAGGCCGTGACCACAAAGGCATGCCCTTCGGTCTGCAAATCCTTGGTAAAGTGAGAGGGGATGCATTGCTTCTGGGCGCCGGGAAGGCGATTGAAAGATTGTTGGAGCGAGACCCTGAAACGGCGCGCCCGCGGCCGGACCTTTTAAAGATGGTGGCAGCTGCCGCAGATCTTCGCGCCATCGTCACACACCCACCGGTTCTTGACGGCGCAGGATCCACATCTAAGTCAACGCAAACGGCAGTGTAGGGAGATAGAATAAATGTGGATCACACCGATCGTTTTCTTCATCCTGCTGATTAGCGGTACAGCTTTTGCCTATTTGATGGGAGCCGTGTCCGTTCTCTCCTTCATTGCGGTGGGCAAGGCAAACTTTTTGTCGGTCTTGCCCCAGCGCATCTTCGCGCAGCTCGATGTATTTGCCTTCATGGCGATGCCTTTATTTATTCTGACAGCTGAAATAATGACTCGGGCCGGCGTGACGCGCGCCCTGATCGATTTCTCCATGTCGGTGGTCGGCCGGTTTCGCGGCAGTTTGGGACATGTGAATATTCTGACGAGTGTGTTTTTCGCTGGAATATCGGGGTCAGCCGTCGCCGACAGCGCCTCACTGTCACGCACCTTTGTTCCTGCCATGGTCGATCGCGGCTATGATAAATATTACGCTGGCGCGATTACCGCTGCCTCGTCGATGATTGGGCCGATCATCCCTCCCTCTATTATCATGATCGTTTATGGCGGACTGACAGGCTCTTCTGTTGCGGCCCTTTTTGTCGCGGGTGTTTTGCCGGGACTGCTGCTGGCGGCGGCCTTAATGGCAATGAATGCGGTGATCGCCAATGTGCGCAAACATCCCGGGGGTAAGTCAGACGATCTCCCCCGCTTTGGACCGAGCTTGCGTAAAGCTGCGCCCGCGCTTTGCCTGCCTGTCGTCATTCTGGGCTCTCTTGTCTTCGGTCTGGCCACGCCGACCGAGGGATCTGCAATTGCCGTTCTCTTCGCCCTGATAGCGGGACAGTTCTATGGCAGGCTGAACTGGCGCATGCTGTTTGATGCAGTTGAATCGACTGCACGGTTGACCGGGACCATCTTCATCATCCTTGCCGCCATTTCAGTACTGGGCTATCTCGCTGGTCAAATGGGCTGGTCTCAGGCGTTGGCAGGCTGGGTAGACAGCATGGGGATAACCGGTACACGCTACTTATTCTTTCTGATCGGGATCTTTCTGGTCGCCGGAATGTTCATGGATACGCCTGTCGCTCTGACATTGCTAATTCCGTTGTTCGCACCACAGGCCATGGAACAAGGGATCAACCCGATCCAGCTGGGCATTGTCCTGTGTTTCAACCTTTGCATTGGTCTGATCACACCGCCTCTGGGTAAATGCCTTGTGGTTGTATCCGCACTGACAAATTTGAATTACTGGCGGCTGGCTTACGTCACGCTGCCTTTTGTAGTCCTGCAGGTTGTACTCCTGCTGGCCCTGGCACAATGGCCGGAAATCAGCCTCGCGCTACCCCGGCTTTTTGGGTTTAGCGTTGATTGATACTAAATGAAAAAATGGGAGGAAGTTAAATGAAACTCAAGTCACTCGTTCTTGGCACTCTTATGCTTGCCGCTACGGCAGTCGCCGCTACGGCAAGTTCTGCTGAAGTAAAACTGGCGCTTGATGGTAAACCGGATCTAAAAATCTCAGGTTCCTACAATTGGGCCTATGCCTTCAGTCAGTCTATGAAAGAAGCGGGCATGGAGGTGCGCGAGATGCCACGCGGCGCCGTCGGAAATGAAGCTGAGAAATTTGACCAGCTCTCCACCGGACTGCTGGAACTGTCATTATCTGATGTGCGCGCAGTCGCGCAGGTAGATCCATTCATTTATGGAGTCCGTTTGCCATATATTTTCGCCAATACGGCGCATATGGACCGTGCGCTAGAGAAAGGCAAAATCTTTGATCGCGTGAACAAGGCTATCGCGGCGCAGGATGTGATTCTACTGGCGCTTGTTCCGATCGGCCCCTCCTCAGGGATCATCACAACCACCAAGGCTGTGCGCAAACCAGCAGACATGGCCGATCTGCGTATGCGGGCTCTGGATGATGCGCAAATCGCAATGTATAAAGCGTGGGGCTCCACCGGAACCATCGTGCCCTGGGGGGAGGTTCCCGCAGGCCTTCAGACTGGCGTGATAGATGGTTACCTCAACTCTCCTTTCGTGCCGATCAGTTTCGGGCAAACCGATATCGTGAAAAACTTTTCGGACGCTGGTGTTATCATTCCGATGCGCGCCATACTAGCATCCAAGCAATGGCTTGATGGGCTCTCCGATAGCCAGCGCGCCGCCGTTTATGCCGCCGTTAAAAAAGGCGATGCGGCGAACCGCGCCTGGTTGGCCGAGGTGGCTGTAAGCTCGCTGAACGCATTGGAAGAGAAAGGTGTCACCGTGCAACGCCTCACAGACCAAGAGCGTGACGCATTTAGAGAGCTCTCCAAGCAGGTCTACAATTCCGGCCTTATGCCGCAAGAAGATGTGAAGGCTTGGACTGATTTGTCAGAACGCACGCGCTAAACCGTTGTGGCCGGTCAGACCTCGAAGCCTGACCGGTTCCTCAATAAACGAAAAGGTCCCGCAATGCGCCGCATTATTGTTTCTCTCAGCGATGGCATTCATCTCGTTGTGCGCCGGGCCGCAGTGCTCACGGTGACCCTGATGTTCCTGGCGATGGCGATACAAATCGTCGCCCGATACGCTTTTTCAGCACCGCCTATCTGGACGGAAGACGTGGCCCGTTACATGATGGTATGGTCGGGACTTTTAGGTGCGACGTTGTCATTCAAAAGCCATTCGGATGCGGTGCTGATGGAAAGCGTTTTCCCGAAACGCCCGTATATCTTGGGCCTGCTCGCTGAAGGCCTGCAGACCGCTGCTATCCTCACTTTTATCGGGCCCGTGATTTATTTTTGCTTTATCGGACTGCGCGGCGGCTTTGCGAAAGGATATCTTGCACGTCAGGCTGCTCTGACGGTGGACACATTGGGAATTCCCATGGCCTGGATCGCCCTCGCCGTTCCCCTGTCTTTTCTGATCATTCTTGTTCATCTCCTTGCAAGATGGGCCGATCGAGATGCTACTTAGGCAGGCATTATCTGAGGAAAAATACTTGAGTTTTAAGGTTGCGAAATTTATTATCATCTCTTGAAAAAGTTCTTTCGCAATTTCAAGATCTAACCTGAAGTACAACCAGCATGCCACGGGCCCAATCCAATATCCTGGTTCGGCATGTTGGCATGCGATCAGCCTCGTTGCCGCCTCCGGGCACCATTTTTCCAAAGTCCCTTCCAAGCACATAGGTTACGTTTTATACCGGTGACGTGGGTAACGGTTTTGGCCCGAATGGGTTTTGAAATGGTTCCAGTCTGCAGGTTTCTTTATCGAAATATTCTGGATTATATTCCATAAAAGCTACGATGACCCATAAACACTCTCTAACGGCATTCCCTTTTATAGGCCCATAGGCGCTGACGGGTAACAGCTCACACCACAGGAATAGCAACCTAGTCAAAATTAGGCCAAATAATGAACAGCCCTAAATTGTAAATGGCTATATATTGAAGAGCGGGTCACTTTCTATTGACTATTCTTAGATTCTAAATCACCATAACTCTCAGTTTCGGACAACCAAAGAACAAAGAACAAACGTACCGAAACGCATACAGACAATTCTTGTCAGGGAAAAAATAATGAAACTGAAATTTAAGTTGGCCAAAAGCCTTGCGCTGCTGGTAACGCTGCTCTCGGTATGCGCTTTCAGCGCTAACGCATATGCTGAATACAATCTAAGATATAGTGAACTCGGACCGCCGCGCGGAGCACGTGCAGAATCTTTGAAATGGTGGGCTTCTGAAATAGAAAAACGCTCAAACGGTGAAGTTAAAATCGAGTTTTTCTGGAGCCAGGCATTATCGAAAGGCAAGGAAACCTTGCGCGCTGTCGCCACTGGTCTTGCCGATACGGGCACAATTATGGGTCCCTATAACCCTGCTGAAATGCCGGTATGGAATTATGGCAACATCCCGTTCGTCGCCGGGGACATCTGGGTAACACTCAGAACCTGGCAGGACCTGCAAACGACAATGCCTGAGCTTGTCGCCGAGATGAAAGCAAATGATATTCATATGCTCGCAAATTTCACTACCGGCCCAAGTGAAATTGTTTCAAACTTCGAGATAAAATCTTCGGCCGATCTTGCCGGTAAAAAAATCCGCGCTACGGCTGGTTTTATTCCTCTCCTGAAAAACCTGGGGGCCATCCCTGTCAATCTCGGTCATAGCGAAATTTATCAAGCCATGGACCGCGGAACGGTAGATGGTGGCGCAACCTATATGTTTGCGGTTCGGGCTTATAAGTTTTTTGAAGTCGGTGATTATGTCACTGAAGTCAACATGGGCCAGGTTCTTGGATATGGCGCAGGCATGAATCTCAAACAATGGAATGAAATGCCGGAAAATATCCAGAAAATCATGACTGAAGTCAGCAATGAGTTTGTAGAGCATTATTCAGAAGCTCTAATTAAGGATAACGCTTCTGCACGAGAAGAATTGCTCAAGGGTATCGACGGCAAGGTCATGAAAATCAACACCCTCGACGAAGCCGAAAGAGCCAAATGGAAAGCTGCGTCGGAAGAGCTGGTTGTTGACTGGAAAAAAAGAGTGGACGCGAAGGGAATTGATTCCCAGAAAGTCATCGATCAGTACAACGCAACTTTTGCCAAATACCAGAAGGAGCTCGAAGAAAAGGGCTATCCTTGGACACGCTAAGCTATCAATTCATATTAAATTTAGTCTGGAAATCTAAATGATAAATGGCTTTCACTATTTCGAGAAATCTCTCGTTCTAGTTGCTGGTGTGGCAGTTGTGCTTATTCTGGCAATCACCACATTGTCTGTGATCGGCCGATACCTCTTGGGTGCGCCGATTCCTGACGATGTGGTGATGAATGAGTTTCTGATGGTATTCGTTGTCTTTTTGCCATTCGCCTATGTGCAGTCGCAACGAGAACACATCATGGTAACCTTGTTTACCGAAAAACTGTCCGACCGCAGCAACATGATCCTTGATGCATTCGGGTACCTTATCGGGCTCGTTTTCTTCGCGATTATGACGTATTCCGCCTTCCATTACTTTCTGGATGCCTGGATTACCGGAAACTATATGGAGGGGCCATTGGCGTTACCTGAATGGCCGGTTCGCTTCATATTCTTTACAGGCATTCTCATGTTTACACTGCGGTTTGCAATTGACTTTATTAAAGCTGGCGTAGACTTGGCGAAAAGAAAGTAAAGATTTATGGACCCCATTATACTCGGATTCTGCGGGATCGGCGTTCTTTTGTTGTTGATTGTTATTCGAGTCCCGATTGCCGTTGCTCTCGCGGTTGTCGGATTTGTCGGCCTCATCCTCGCAATTGGATGGCCCGCAGGACGGGAAGCTAATCTCGAGCGTGGCTGGCAAGCCGCCATCAACTATATTGCTTTCGAGCCTTATTCGTTTGTGGCATCTTTTTCCCTCGTCGCGATTCCCCTGTTCCTGATGATGGGTTACGTCGCCTTTCATTTTGGATTTACGCGAGATGGATATGATGCCGCCCGCGCCTGGCTTTCCCGCCTTCCCGGCGGCCTTGCTATTGCTTCAGTTATGGGTTGCGCCATGTTTGCCGCGGTCAGTGGATCCAGTTTGGCAACAGCTGCAGCCATGGGCAAGCTGGCCGTACCTGAGATGCTTCGCTACAAATATGACAAGGGGTTGGCAACGGGCGTAATTGCCGCCAGCGGCACGCTGGGATCACTCATCCCCCCCAGCATACTTATGATCATTTACGGCCTTTTTACCGAATTATCTGTTGGTAAATTGCTTCTTGCTGGCCTGATTCCGGGAATACTTTCTGCCCTTATTTACATTGTCATGATCATCATTCGTGCCGCCATAAATCCAGAACTAGCCCCTCGCCCGGAGGATGTCAGTTGGGAAACACGATTCAAGTCCCTGCAGGGCACATGGTCAATAATAGTATTGTTTATACTTGTGATGGGCGGCATTTACGCCGGCATCGTAACTCCGACTGAAGCCGCTGCCGTCGGCGCGGCAGGAGCCTGGGGATTGGCAGCGCTTTCAAAACGGCTGAAAGCACGGGAAGCAAAGCTTTCAATTCTTGAAACAGTGACCCAATCCGCAAGTATTTTTGCGGTTGTCATTGGCGCTAAAATTTTCGTCGGCTTTATTGCCATTACTGGCGTCGCGAGTTTTCTTTCAGACATTGCTCTTTCACTCGATTATCCTCCAATTGTGATCCTGCTTGCACTGTCGTTGGTGTATATAGTCCTTGGAACATTTATGGACCCGCTCGGTATCATGCTCCTGACATTGCCAGTAGTGGTGCCGGTGATTGACAACCTCGGGTACGATCTGATCTGGTTTGGCGTCATAATGATCAAACTACTGGAGATCGGATTGATTACGCCGCCCGTGGGATTGAACGTGTATATCCTGAAGGGGGTTATCGGGGACACGGTGAAACTTGAAACCATATTCAAGGGCGTTCTCTGGTTTATTGTAATGGATATACTGACCTTGTTCCTTCTGATTGCTGTGCCGGAGATCAGTCTGTTTTTGCCCAATGCGCTGAATTGACATACAGCTGAATTCTGACGTTTGGGTTGCCGATATAGCCAGAAGCCAACTGGATCGACAAAGACGGAATAAAGGGGATACAATCGGTTCCGATAACAAATAATAAGAAGAACTGGGCGATGAGCATGATCCTGAATGACAACGAGGTAATCGATCGAATTTTTTCCCACATCGACGCCAAAACCACTGATCTTGGAGAGCGCATTTGGCGGGA
>JAIOYL010000184.1 GCA_021741195.1 Sneathiella sp.
ATCTTCTCAGCTATGGCGCGAAGAAGTACCGTGCAGCGCATGAGAACTACAACAACAAGGGCGCCTCTGTCAGCAAGGCCAGTGTCGATCGCGGAGAGCCGAAGATTGGCAACCCCTATCAAATTGACGGTATCTGGTATTATCCGAAAGAGGATAACGCCTATGACGAGACAGGCATTGCCTCCTGGTATGGCGAACCCTTCCATGGGCGGCCGACCGCCAACGGCGCGATCTATGACATGCATCAGCTGACCGCGGCGCACAAGACATTGCCGCTACCGACAGACGTACGTGTCACGAACCTTGAAAATGGCCGCTCCATCATCGTCACGGTCAATGACCGTGGGCCGTTTGCCCATTCGCGTATCATTGATTTGTCCTACGCCGCGGCAAAGCAACTCGGCATAATTGAGAAGGGGACGGCAAAAGTCCGTGTTCAGGCGGTCAATACCGGCAATAATACGAACCCGGCCGTCATCGCCAAGACGAGCACGCCGGAACTTGAGAAGAATAACGTTGCCGCAGCGCCACGGGCCGTTATTGTTGCGGATAACCTGGCGCCGCCGCCGGACGTCAAGGCGGCACCGCTACCGAAAATCGCAGCACTGCCAAGCCCGGTTGCGGAGGCGCCTGTACAGCTTGCATCCAACACCGCGGCCGACGCGCCCGCTGTGTCGGTTGTGCCGGTCGCGCAAAGCGAGATTTTTATTCAGGCCGGCGCCTTTATCGACTATAACAACGCCAATATCCTGAGCGCGCGGCTATCAACATTGGGGCCGACCAAGGTCAGCCAGGTGCTTGTCAATGGCCAGGATTTCTATCGCGTGCGCGTGGGACCGGTCGATGATATCTCAAAAGCCGATCAATTACTCGCCGACCTGATTAACACCGGACACAAGGATGCCCGGATTATAATCGAATAACTGGTCATAAACTGGCCAAAATGACGATTTAAAGACAGATACAGATGCCCTCTCCGGCTGTATCGACAAAAATATGGAATGAAAATGACTGCAACATCGAACTTCTCGAAATTCCGTGCCTATTCAGGGCAATTTTTTTCTCTTCTGCTGATCTGTTTTACCGTTTCCGTCGGAGCCGCAGCAGCCGAGAGCATTGATACGCCGGCGCGGGAAGTCTTTATTTTCGATGTGAATACCGGTGCCGTGCTTCTCGACAAAAACGCCGATGATCTGATGGCGCCAGCCTCAATGAGCAAGCTGATGACCATCACCATGGTGTTTGAACGGCTGAAAGACGGATCACTCAAACTCGAGGATACTCTTCCGGTTAGCGAGAAGGCCTGGAAAAAGGGCGGCTCGAAGATGTTTGTCGAAGTGGACACACGCGTCAGCATCCAAGATCTCCTGCGCGGCATCATCGTTCAGTCGGGCAACGATGCCTGCATTGTTGTTGCCGAAGGACTCAGCGGCTCCGAAGAGGCCTTTGCCGAAGCGATGACCGCACGGGCGCGTGAACTCGGCCTTCAAAAGAGCACGTTTCACAACTCGACCGGCTGGCCGGATCCGAATCACAAGATGACCGCCCGCGAGCTCGGCATGCTTGCAAAACATATCATCAAGGATTTCCCGGAATATTACCTGATCTTCGGCGAGAAGGATTTCACCTACGGCGGAATCAAGCAGGGAAACCGCAATCCGCTACTCTATAAGGATAACGGCGCCGACGGCCTTAAAACAGGCCATACGGAAGAGTCCGGCTATGGTCTTGTCGGCTCGGCATTACGCGACGGACGACGGCTGGTCGTCGTCGTCAATGGTCTTGACAGCGCCAAGGAACGCAGCCGGGAATCCGAGCGGCTGATGGAATGGGGGTTTCGCGAGTTCAATAATTATGAACTGTTCAAGACGGGCGCAGTCGTCGATAACGCCCGGGTCTGGCTCGGGAGCCAGGATACGGTTCCACTATCGGTCGAAAAAGACCTGACCGTCACGCTGTCGCGTCAGGCGCGCAAATCCATGACCGTCAAGGTCGTCTATGACGAGCCGATCCCGGCGCCGATCCTGAAAGGCACGCCGGTCGCACAGCTCGTCGTGTCCGGCCCCGATATGGAGACCGTGACGGTTCCGCTTGTGGCAACCGAGGATGTCACCCGCCCCGGCCCCCTCAAACGCCTGACCTCCGCCGTCGAGTATCTTGTCTTTGGCGCGTCGGCGAACTAAGGCAATATTGCCTAGATGACGAAGGAGCAACCGCACGGCGGAAAATTTATCACTCTGGAAGGGGGCGACGGCAGCGGAAAGTCGACGCAGGCCCGTCTGCTTGCCGAATATCTCCGGCAGCAATCCATTGAAACGCTGCTGACCCGTGAACCGGGCGGCGCTCCCGGTGCCGACGAAATCCGTCAGCTTATCCTCACAGGCGATCCAGACCGCTGGGATGCTGTCGGTGAAACCCTGTTATTCTATGCCTCGCGCCGCAATCATCTTCGCCTGACGATCTGGCCGGCACTGAAGGCCGGAACCTGGGTCATATCCGACCGCTTTGCCGATTCCACCATGGCCTATCAGGGCTATGGCAACCAATTGGGAGAAGCCGCCGTACAGCGGGTTCATGATTTCGCTGTCGGTGCATTCAAGCCCGATCTCACCTTTATCTTCGACATGCCGCCAGCAGAAGGCCTGCGCCGCACAACCGGCCGCACCCATAACGAGGACCGCTTCGAGAAGATGGATCTCGCCTTTCATGGGCGCCTCCGCGAGGGCTTTCTCGATATTGCCCGGAAAAACCCGGATCGCTGCGTTGTCATCGATGCCACGCGTGAGATTGAATCCATACAAGAGGAGCTGCGCCGCATTTTAAAAGCGCGCCTGATGCCGTGACCGAGAAACCGGTCTCCGACAAGCTCGACAGATACCCGCATCCGCTGGATACACAGAGGCTCATCGGGCACGCGGCGGCGGAGAAAACATTTCTTGAAAATATCAACAGCGGCCGGTTTCACCATGCCTGGCTGATTACCGGCGCGAAGGGGGTTGGCAAGGCGACCTTCGCCTACCGCGCCGCGAAATTCCTCTTAAGCCAGCAAGGGGAGGGAGGCCATGGCCTGTTCGGACCGCCTGACAGCCTTGATGTTGAGCCGGGCGCCCCTGCGGTTGCGCTCATCAAGGCAGGCTCGCATCCGGGCCTCGCCGTCCTCAAACGCCAATATGATGTTAAAAACAAGAAGCTTTTCACCGTTATCCGCGTTGACGATGTTCGCGCCCTCGCCGGTTTTTTCCACCTGACAGCGTCGGAAGGAAGCTGGCGGGTTGTCCTTGTTGACCCCGTCGATGAAATGAACGCGAGCGCTGCCAACGCGATCCTGAAAATTCTCGAGGAGCCGCCGGAGAAAACGCTTTTCCTGCTGCTCTCGCATACGCCCGCCGGTCTGCTCCCGACCATCCGCTCCCGCTGCCGCCAGCTCGCGCTGAGGCCGCTGAAGGACGCGGATATGCGCAATGTGCTGGAACCCTATAGTCGCACCCTGTCACCCGATCAGCTCAGCATGCTGCTGACCCTCGCCGAGGGAAGCCCCGGCAAGGCGCTGCAGCTGCTTGACTCCGGCGGACTTGAAATTTTCGCGGGCTTTCTCAATATCTTCAGGAGCTATCCGCGGCTGGACGCTGAAAAACTTCATGGTCTTGCGGATGTCGTCGGGCGCAAGGACGGGGAAGGGGTCTACAGGACCATTTGCGAGCTCTATCCCTGGTGGCTGTCGCGCCTGGTGCGGGCCGCCTGTAACGATTTTTCGGATAGCGCCCTCGTTCCGGGCGAAGCCGATATCATGCAACGGCTGGTATCGGGGCATCCGCCGGGCGCTTGGGTCGATTTATGGGAAAAGGGCAACCGGCTGATGAAAAAGGCCGATGAGGTTAATCTCGACCGCAAACAGGTTGTGCTCAACCTGTTTTTGAATGTAGAACGCATGGGCAGATAAGAACAAGAAACGGTCTGGATCAAAAATGTTAGTCGATAGTCATTGTCATTTGAACTTCGAGCAGCTCTCCAGCGAGCTTGATGCCGTTGTCGCCCGCGCGGGCGAAGCCGGTGTCGGTCATATGCTCACCATCGGCACGAAACTCCGCGAGTTTGACGGCGTGCGCGCCATAGCGGAGCGTTATTCCAATATCCATTGTTCCGTCGGCGTGCACCCGCATGAGGCCGAAGCTGAAGCAGAAGACGTGACAACCGCGAAACTCATTGAGCTGACAAAGCATCCGAAGGTCGTCGCTATTGGCGAGACCGGGCTCGATTATTTCTATGAGCACGCGCCCCGTGATCTGCAGAAGAAATCCCTTCGCCTGCATATCGAGGCGGCGCGGGAAACCGGCCTGCCGCTGATCATTCATACGCGGAATGCGGATGCGGATACTGTTAATATTTTACATGAAGAATACAGGAAGGGACCCTTTACCGGTGTCATCCATTGCTTTAGTTCTGGCTGGGAAGTCGCTGAAAAATCAATGGAAATTGGATTTTATATTTCCATATCCGGGATCGTGACCTTTAAAGCCGCCGGGGATCTTCGGAACCATGTCGCCAGAATTCCCGTCGAAAGGCTGCTGGTCGAAACCGACGCGCCTTATCTTGCGCCGGTTCCGATGCGAGGGCGCTCGAATGAGCCGGCCTATGTCGCACACACCGCCGCCAAGGTCGCCGAAATCAAGGATCTTGAACCGGAGGAACTCGCGGCTATCACTACCGATAATTTCTTTAAACTTTTCAACAAGATAGAACGGGTACTCTAATGGAAGTGACGATACTCGGCTGCGGCACCTCCGGCGGGGTTCCGCGCATCGGCAATGACTGGGGCGCCTGTGATCCGAATGAACCCCGAAACCGCCGTCGCCGCTGCTCGATCCTGGTGAAAGAGAAGGGAACAAAGGTCCTGATCGATACCTCGCCGGATATCCGCGAGCAGCTCCTGGACGCCGAAATCGGCGAACTTGACGGCGTCGTCTGGACCCATGAGCATGCGGATCAATGCCATGGCATCGACGAGCTCCGGGTGCTCGCGATCCGTAACCGGAGCCGCGTTAACGTTTGGAGCGATCAAAAGACTCTATCCATCTTGATGAAACGATTTGATTATTGTTTCCGGCAACTTGCGGGAAATCCTTATCCTGCAATCCTGAATGAACATGTGATCAGCGGACCATTCAAGATTGGCAATATCGATTTTATTCCATTTGACCAGGATCATGGCAGCATCACCAGCCTGGGCTTCCGCATGGGGAAAATCGGATATTCAAACGATCTCGTTAATCTCGATGGTCACGGCTTTGAAATTCTCGAGGGTATCGATACCTGGATCGTCGATGCCATGCGCTATACGCCGCATCCGACGCATGTCAATCTGGAAACCGCGCTCAAATGGATCGGACGCCTGAAGCCACGGCGCGCGGTGCTCACCAATATGCATGTTGACCTTGATTACCGGACATTGCTCAAGGAACTTCCCGAAGGCGTCGAGCCAGCCTATGACGGCATGGTGATCACAGTCTGATAAGAACAGAACCCCGATTTTGAGCGAGCTCAGCGCGAAATACGCTACCCGTGTCGACAAGCCCCCTCAAAACATGGCCTCCAAAACGATAGAATTCCCCTGGGGGGCTTTGAAATCGACTTCCAATATTTTCCATAATATATATTATGCGCAAATTATGCCTAAGATATAACCTGCTCCAATTGCCATCCCCCTCACTGATTTCACCAACAAACATCTTCAAGACCATTAAACGGCGGACAACAGCTTTATTTCCTTATGTCATGCTATTACGGACATATAATTGTGAAGATGATTTTAGATCCGTGTGGGCTTTAATAACGCTCTCAAATCACCATACTCTTGAATTCCGGAACTGATCTGTTAAGCTCAGCTTGTGCTGAACTCGCGCCTCCCCCCTTCAATGGGAAAGCACCTGAGTGCAGAGTCCAAGATCGACATTGAACCTTTGATTGGGGTTTGAACAGAAGAAGGGAATGTTCTAAGGACCCGCAATAGGAGGTTTCAATGAAACTTACAGCACCTGTTCATATCTTGAAAAGCAAAGCGAAAAGCCTGAAGCGCACTAAATCCATTACAATGGTCGAGGCGTTGAATGAAATAGCTCAGGCTGAGGGTTTCCAGTCATGGAGCCATTTACAGGCAAGAACTAAGACCCTTCTTCCCAAAACGAAAGAAGAGATTCTGGGTTATCTTAATCCGGGCGATCTCGTCCTCATCGGAGCGAGGCCGGGTCGCGGAAAAACGATACTTACCTTACAGATACTGTTGCAAGCCAGCAAAGAAGGTCGCGACTGTTTTTTCTTCTCGCTCGAATATACAAAAAAGGAACTCCGTCTGAAGCTCGCGGCGCTTGATGACGCTTTTGAGCAGAATGACACCACCCTGAAACTGGATTTCTCCGAGCGAATATCGTCGGACTACGTCATCAACCAAGTAAAAGATATGGCCATTAAAGGATCGATAATCGCCATAGATTACCTGCAAATACTGGATCATCAACGGCACAAACCGGTGCTACAAACTCAGATTGAGGATTTCAAAAAATTTGCAAGAGACAGGAAATGCATTTTGATTTTCATCTCGCAAATAGACAGAAATTATAATCTGAAATCCAGGGAACGGCCGTCT
>JAIOYL010000185.1 GCA_021741195.1 Sneathiella sp.
CAGGTATTTACTATGCGCCACTTATTGTCTTAGGCGGTTTCATCATGGAATTGATGTTACATGGAGCGGGACCCGGTTTCTTTCTTCGTATTTTTAAATATATCAAGGCAAAGGGTATCCTCTACGGCTTCGCCGCTATCTTTGCTGTGATCGTTATCGGCTACAAACCATATGTCACCAATGTTCTGGATCACGGGGAGTTTCTGCACCCACCATCTGCCGACGTAATGAGTTACAATGTCCCCAACAACATCATACCGCTATCGTTCCCGATGCGGTTTTTCTATGGGCTTTTTGCCGAAACGGGAGAAAGCCGGTGGCCCTTTCCCATTTATTCCCAAGTCAATCTTAAAATTCCGGGTACGTTCAAACTGCAGGAATTCAAATATCTAAGATATGATGCTCGAAGAGGTGGATTTGGACCATTATTTAGCCTCGCGTTTTTGGCATCCCTATTGACCTTTGCTGCCACAAAAATTCTAAGTCGAAACACCGCCGCCTATTCCTGGGGGCGCGAAGGCGACGGCATCGCTGCATTCGCGCTGGTGTTATTGTGTGCATCCATGGCTTTTCCAGAACCTTGGTGGGCCCGTTATGTTCCGCTTTTGTGGTTAAGCGTCATCTTGTTTCCGCTATCAACCATGTATCTTTCAGGCGAGGGTAAGGGCATATTTTTCGTTCGCGTTTTGATGGGGATTACACTTGTTTCTATTCTCGGATGCATAGCCGCTGGCGTTGGCGGCGCGCGTCGCCAAAATTTATGGATGTACAACAATAGTTTCCTTTTCGACAAAATGAAGGATTTTCCCGTGGTCGACCTGTATGGCAAAACCGACATTCGGATAACTCCCGATTTTCATTCCAAGAGCATTGGAAGCGCGGCTAATGTCTGGATGGAGCTATTGAAATTGCGGGGAGTTAACGCCAGAATAGGGGATCCGAACATAAAAAAGGCCCTTCTCTGTGAACATTCTGGTTTTTTGAAAGCAGATGTTTATTGGTGTGTACCAAAGGCGTAGGAAAAGTGATTAGTTGTATTGGATTAAAATGCCTAGCTTTGCGATAGACGTCGGACCGTCCCGCGGCTTCGTCCGTATTATGAATTGTAACTTGAGCCAAACGGTTTTTTTGAAAATGCGTAAATGCTGATTACAGAGGATGAAAAGCTTATGACGCGATTTGCGAAAGTCGGAGCATCATCAATCTTCGTTTTTCTGGCCGTCTTGCTGATTTTTAGTAGAGTTCCTATAGGAGATATTTTTCCTCCCGCTCTGTATGTAGGCTTTGCGGCATTCACTGTCCTTCTGATATTTTATATCGTTGATAATTTTAAAACGTCATTTATCGCATTGATTTCAATAGGAGGTTTTTTTGTTATCCTTTTGACGTGGGCCTATGCGACCAGTTCCTTCTACGATGCCGGTCACGACAGCTATGCCTATCATCTTCGAGCCGTATGGGATCTGGCGGCGGGCTGGAGCCCGTTTTTAACGGCTAACAACAATATCTGGGTTGATTCCTATCCAAGCGGTTACTGGGTTCTGCAATCCTATCTTGTTTCGATCACGGGACTGCTTCTTTCCGGACACTCGATGATTATCGGTCTGATGGCCGCAGTCGCGCTGCTCGCCTATGGTTTATTTCTTGAACAAGCCGCACAATTACTACCACGCTACCATCATCTCGCCGCCCTCCTGTTTGCAGTGATTGTTGTCGGAAACCCGGTTGTCATCACGCAAATCATGACCCATTATACGGACGCACCGCTTTACCTTTTTGGTTGCGCCCTCGTATTCTTTTTGATGTCTGACGCCTTGTCCGCGAATCGCATTGCCCGATGGGGTGCGGTCAGTTGTATCATTCTGCTGGTCAACACAAAAACGGCATGCCTTTATTACGTACCACTTATCGTCTTTGGCGGCTTCATACTTGAGTTGGTGTTACAAGGGGCTGTGCCCGGCTTCTTTCAACGCGTCTTCCTCTGGATTAAATCCAAAGGTATACTTTACGGTCTTGCAATTGTCTTTGCCGTTCTTGTGATCGGATATAAGCCCTATGTGACAAATGTTCTTGACCATGGGAAGCTGCTTTATCCCTCCGTTGAAAAAATTATGGGACCGAACACGCCCGCTAACGTCGAAACCCTACCAATACCCATGAAATTTCTATACGGAATCTTCGCCAAAACGGAAGACAACCATTGGCCTATTCCCTTAGAAGCTCCTGTAAATCTGAAAATTCCTGGCACTTTTAAACTATCTGAATTCAAGGAACTGGTTTTTGATACCCGCCGAGGAGGCTTCGGTCCTTTTTTCAGCCTGGCGCTTTTGGCCTCGATTTTTGCCTATGCCGGATGCAAACTGGCAAGCCGTAGCAATACCGCCTGTTCCTGGCGGCGTGATGGAGATGGGACCGCTGCATTCGCTGTTGTATTACTGGGCGCATCCATGTTTTTTCCTGAATCCTGGTGGGCCCGATATGTTCCGTTAACCTGGCTCAGTGCAATTTTGTTCGCAATGTCATCACTATATCTTGACGGTAAAGGCAAAGCCCTTATTCCCATCCGCCTTCTGCAAGGCCTTGCCCTGATTGCGTTTCTGCTCTGTATTGCCGCCGCCACTCTGGGTGCTGGCCGGCAAAATTTGTATACATACAATAGGGCAAAAGAAATCAGCTTTATGAAACAATTTCCCGTGGTTGAACTTTCTATCTGGAAACCGGGTAAGGTGATTCAGTCGTCTTCTCTCTCCATCTGGGTAGAATTGCTAAAAAGGCAGGGAGTTAATACGCTGGTAATACCGGACTCTCAAAAGCCGAGTTGCGAAAACCCCGGTTATTTGGTAGGCGGTGTCCACTGGTGCACTCTTGGGGAACAAAAGAATTGATCTTGTATAGTGTAGATGTATGAAAATACCCTACCGACAGGTTATATGCCCCGCACCAACAGTCAGCTCCCTGCGATAGGGGCGCATGGAATATTGTGCCGCCTCATACTCCCACGGCATTATTTCCAGCTTGAGAGCCGAGCGATTTCGGCTTACCGAGAACCCTTAGTACCACAACTACAATCAGCAGCATCAATCCGCCATAATAGATATAAGATTGCACCAAATTCCAGGGAGCCATGTAAAGCTTTTCATCAAATTCCAAAACATCAAAGTAGTTGGAAACGAGCAGGTAGCTTAGACACAATAGAAAAAGACTGCTCAATATCACCCAGTCTCGTCTGATGAGGATGATGTCAGTTATCGATATAAAGGCGATCATGAAAATTGGCCACGTCACGCCATAATGATGTTCCCACGCAACCGGCGAAGCAATTGTCGCCACGATAACCATCATCGCCATGTCCAACAAAGATTCGCTCTGGCTTCCACTTCCAGCTTTCGCACGTGCCCATGCGGGTCTGAATAAAAGTCCAATGAAAATAAAAAATGCGGTAGAAATCAAGGTTCCTGCGTAAACTTTCAAATTGTAGGGAGCAAAAGCATTTGTCGCCCAATTGGAAGAATTTATGCCACTAAATAGGCGATTAAGCACACCATTCATGCTTTGGTTCGCCAAGTAGATTTCGCCATGTTTTCCGATGTAGGACAGGACTGATAAATAGTCCAGATGTTCCTGGAAGCCGAAAAATCCCAAGGAAACAATAGCTGCCGGAACGAAGATAAACATCAAGCCTTTGGTAAAATCTTTCTCTTTCCTCATCAAAGACCAGAGCAACAACAACGCATACTGGGGTTTAATCAGTGCCGCTAAGGCGATCAGGACGCCGGACATCGACTTTCGATCCTGGACCCAGGTCAAAAAAGCAAAACTGATCAACAAATCAAGTATTATCTGGATCTGGCCCAGATGATGTCCGCGCATGATTGGGTAAAAAGTAATTGTTCCAGCGGCGATAGTTACAAACAAAATAACTTTAACTTTCGTGCTAATAACCCCTTGCGTGGACATGTTTTTCGAATAACTGGCTATCACTATCTTATAAAGACAAAAAGTAATACCAATGATTGAAATAAAGGAGATCACACTCATATATTGAACAATAGACCAATAATCAAAATCAAGCTTAATCATCGCAATAAATGGCAGCAAGCCGATAGGCGGATATTGAAATTTCATTTTTTCTTGGAAAAATACCGTTTGATAGATACCTTGATCGGGATGCGTAATAAATGTATCCGCTGCGTGATAAATTGGTATCCAAGAATCTCCATTTAGAGGAAAACTTAGATAAATATCTATCAATTCGAACTCATAGCTATATGCCCATAGCAAAAAAAACAAATCCTTGGCCAAACTCAACAATATCAGGCCGCCGAGAATGATAATCAGCAAAACGACGGGATTTTGTTTCTTGTGGTTAAGCTCAACTGGCAACATAGTACTCCAAATTCCCTATTCCTTTCATGAGCAATTGGAATAGGCAAAAAACTGCATGCTCAGTGTTACTTGTGTGCGCCAAACTGTCAAGAAATCTGCGCAATAGTGCCAATTGTTACTAAATCTATCGATTGGCGATGCCGATGAATAACTGATTTCGCTGTAATGATATTCCTTCAACCCAGTATTGCTCCGACTTTATGATACGGCCGTCTCAGGGAAAGTTGGTTTTTCTCTTCACCTATGGTACCCAATATACGCCTATCAGGAGAATGCGAAGGATTATTGGTTTATGACGAGATTTGCGAAGGTGGGGGCATCGTCAATCTTTATTTTTTTATGCCTTCTGTTAATATTAAGTCGCTTTTCTCTACCGGGCTTTCACTCGCCTACCAGTTTCCTCCTCACGTCAGTATCTATTGTTCTTCTGATATTCTTCCTGTCCGGCGGAAAAAGAACAGCCGCTTTTTCGGCGATAGCCATCAGCAGCTTTTTTGCCGTTCTTTTCGCATGGGCCTTTGCAACACGTTCTTTGTACGACCCGGGATTTGATGGCTACGCCTACCATCTTAGCGCCATTTGGGACATTTCGGATGGCTGGAACCCCTTTTTGTCGCCACATAACAACATCTACGTCGACTCTTATCCAAACGGTTATTGGGTCTTGCAATCCTACCTTGTGTCAATCACGGGGCTACTCCTCTCAGGACAAGCAATGATTGTTGGTCTGATAACGGCGGTGGCGCTGCTCGCCTACGGATTTTTCCTCGATCAGTTTTCATCACGACAACCACGCCATCCGCATGTGCTCGCGCTTTTGTTTGCATGTATTGTTGTTGCAAATCCAGTCGTCGTGACACAAGTCATGACCCATTATGTCGATGCACCACTTTATCTTTTTGGTTGCGCCTTGGTATTTTTCCTGATGTCTGATGCCCTTCATGCCAATCGCCTTGAAAGATGGAGCGCCGTATGCTGTATCATCCTCATGGTAAATACAAAGACCGCCGCATTATATTACGCACCGTTTATTGTCCTTGGTGGTTTTGTAATGGAGATGGCGCTATCAAGGACGATTAGTGGTATCGTCCAACGAGCCTTCCTGTGGATTAAATTCAAGGGATTGATGCTTGCTCTTGCGCTGCTTGTCGGGGTTATCGCTGTCGGTTACAAACCCTATGTGGCAAATATCCTCGACCACGGGCAGCTGCTTTATCCCTCCGTTGATAAAATTATGAAGGGAAACGAACCCTCCAATGTGATCCCGCTTTCTGCGCCGATGAAGTTTTTATATGGGATTTTTGCGCGGACTGATGATAGTCTGTGGCCAATTGACGCGCCGATCGAATTAAAAATTCCGGGGACGTTTAAACTCTCTGAATTCAAATATTTGCGGTTTGATACCCGGCGGGGCGGCTTCGGCCCTTTCTTCAGCCTCGCGCTCCTTACCGCATTTATCGCCTACGCGGCAAGCCGGGTCACCAGCAGAGATAAAGTCGCAAATAGCCGCCATCGCGATAGGGATGGCTACGCACTTTTCGGCACTGTATTAATCGCCGCATCAATGTTTTTTCCGGAATCCTGGTGGGCCAGATATGTACCTTTCACGTGGTTAAGCGCGCTCCTATTTGCCGTCGCGGCTCTTCATATCAAAGGCAAGGGCAAAGCCCAGATTGTTGTCCGTATCTTACTGGGCATTACGCTGCTGGCATTCTTGGGCTGTATTATTGCGAGCGGTCTTGGCGCCTTTCGAGAGAACAAACTTTTATACTCCAGGACTGAAAAGATCGAATTCATTACTCAGTTCCCGAGCGTGAAACTTCTCATGTTCTATGAACCACCTGCCTATCAGGATTTTCAATCGACTTCGACTCAGGATGGGCTTTCGGTTTGGACACAGCTTCTTATAGATCGCGGCATAGAATCTGAGATCACGCGGGAGTTGACCCAGTATGATTGTGACATGGCAGGTTATCTGGACGGTGGTATCTATTGGTGCATCATGATTGATGCTATGCCGCATTCACCAATCAATTAGCATACGAATAATGCCCAGAAAAAAAAAGCAAGCATAGTTTTCCGTTTTTATTGGTTGCGGGGGCAGGATTTGAACCTGCGACCTTCAGGTTATGAGCCTGACGAGCTACCGGGCTGCTCCACCCCGCGATAGGATATTGAAGGTAGAAAGCACCCATTGGGTGCTTTTTACATTTGATAGAGTGAGGGAG
>JAIOYL010000186.1 GCA_021741195.1 Sneathiella sp.
CTGTGTTGCCGAGGGCCGCGAGGCAGGAATTTGCCCGCGCCGGTGGAATATTGACGGAAAACCTGGTGACGAATTTCGTGCCGCCCGGCGTTTCAAGCTGATCTGATTTAAGGCGCACAATATTGGCGTCAAAGTCGATAAAGACTTCCGAAAGACGGGCGAGCAGTCCTGGCTGGTCATCGCCTTCGCATTTGATGTAATGGGTGACCTGGGTTGGCGGCGTTTTAACTTCGGCCATTGTAAATCGACGGACATCAATATCGGCGTCGCCAAGACCTTCAAGCGAGTATAATTCCTCAGTCAAGGCGCTTTCAGAGAGCTCAGACGGAACTTCCACGATACTTGTAAATTTTCCGCCTTTTCCGAGAATGGCAAAGGACGTATCGCCAAGATTGATGCCCTTATCAAACAAATGCCCGGTGACCAGAGATATCAGGCCGACACGATCGCTGGAGAATATGGACAAAAGTGCTTTATAGTTGGACATGTCGACCTCCCTCATATTTCCGGTCGGACAGGATTATCCATAGCCCGGTTACAGTATGATGTTTTTTTCTAATACAGATCCGATCTATAAAATCGGCAATATTTGTCGCAATACCAGAGATTAGCAAAATAAACGCGAAATTTTCTCATATTTTTCTCGGCAGATAACGTTGCGTTAACGAAAAACGGATAAACATTTCCTGTTGACTGGCGAACCGTCTGCCCAAATTGACAATAAACCATCCGGGCCACGGAAAGGCGGAAGCAAAATTGGAGAACGTGAATGCTCATCGGTGATATCTTGTTGGCGCAAAATCTGGTGACGCCTGAGGATATAAAAATTGCGATCCACCGGCAAAAAGAGAACGGCGGCCGCTTGGGTGAAAACCTTGTCGCGCTGGGCGCGCTGACGCAGGAACAGCTCGATAGGGCAATTTATGAAGCGCCGCACGCGCCGAAAACCATTGAAGATACCGGTATCCCGACGGCTAATTTGCTTCGCCTTCTTTTCAAACTTATTTATGTTAATAGTCTTGCCACGGCGTCGGAGCTTTCTGGCGCCATTAAACTTCCGATCGGCGTTGTCAATCGTCTTATTCAGGAAGCAGCAGACCGCAAATTTATCGAATCCCTCGGGAATACCGATCAATCTACATTTTCCGAAACCCGTTATGTCATGACGGAATCAGGCAAACGATATGCCATAGAATCGCTCGAACAGAATCAGTATGTCGGGCCTGCCCCGGTATCTTTAAAGTCATACCAGGGCCGAATTCACCAGCAGAAAATTACGAATGAACGGGTTGAGCAATCGAAAATTGAGGAAAGCTTCAAGAATCTGGTCATCACCGAGGATTTTGTTCGCCGTCTCGGGCCTGGTGTAAATGCCGGCAAAAGTATCCTTCTCTATGGTCCTCCAGGAAATGGGAAGACAACTGTTGCGGAGAAAGTTGCGGCGATTTTTGCCAATGTTATCTATGTGCCATATTGTTTCGAGGTCGACGGCCAGATCATCAAGGTTTTTGATCCCGCCATTCACAAGCCCATTCTCGGGAAAGAGTTCACAAAGAAAACAAGCGCGGGCTTGCGCCGCGAGGAATTTGATGGTCGCTGGGTTCCCTGCGAGCGACCGATCATTATCACCGGTGGTGAATTGACACTCGAGATGCTGGATTTGAGTTTTAACCCTCACGCCAAATACTATGAAGCACCGCTGCATGTGAAGGCATCCAATGGTACCTTCATTATCGACGACTTTGGCCGTCAGCTTGTGAGCCCTGAAGATCTTCTTAATCGCTGGATTGTTCCGCTTGAAAGTCGAATTGACTATTTGAAACTGCACACGGGCAAAAGCTTCTCGTTGCCCTTTGATGAACTCGTCATCTTTTCAACGAACCTGTCCCCCGATGATTTGATGGATCCGGCGTTTCTTCGCCGTATTCCCTATAAACTCGAGACTGTAGGTCCTTCAAAAGAGCAGTATTTTGAAATTTTCAAAATGGTGGGGAGTGCGCGCGGGCTTGAAATTACGGAAGAAGTTCTCGGCATTGTGATAGAAGAGTTGCAAGTTAAAAACAGTTTTGACCTGGCTTGCTATCAACCGAAATTTATTGTCGACCAGATTATCGCCGCCTGCAAGTATCAAGGAAAAGATCCCTATGTCAGTCAGGAATTGGTCGTGGATGCCCTAAAAAACCTGTATACCAGCAGTGCCAAAGGTGCCACCAAAGCGGCGGCGAATTCACGCACAACTGGGCCATCGAAACCATTAGCGGCGGCAGGTTAGAGTATTTATCCTGAAAAATCAGGGGAGGTGATTAGCTCAACTCAACTGAAACCGGTTTCCGGGACACACCATCTTGGCCGTTGAAATGACGTCATTTCCAAGCCAGGTTTTTCGATTAATGACGATACAGGCGGTCGTCGCTTCCAATTCCAGAAAATGATTTATCTCGGCATTTGAGACAGCTGCCTGGATAACATGGGAATGGGAGAGAAGGGCGAATTTGCTGCTGATTAATGTGTCTGCAGTGATTTTGGTAAAGTCGGCGTCCAGGAATTCAGGGATAAAAGCGGGATTAACATGGCGATCCTCTAACATCACCGGCAGGCCATTTTCCCGATGGACGGAATAGAATCTGAAAACCGTATCGCCGGGTGAGAGCGCCATGATTGCAGCCGTGCCTTTTTCGATCGGTTCGGCCTGAAGGAAATGCACATCGCAGTGATGTCTTGCGCCATGAGCGCGAATAATGTTGTCAATTTCGTGGATTTCCAGCACTTTTGACTGCTTTTTCGGCGCCGCGACAAAGGTCCCAACCCCCTGAATGCGCTCCAGATAACCATCTTGCGTTAATTCCCGCAGTGCCCGGTGGATTGTCATCCTGGAGATACCCATCTCTTTTACAAGCGTGTGTTCTGAAGGAAGCTGGCAATAGGCTGGCCATTCACCGGATTCCATATTTTTTAGAACATAGGATTTCACCTGTTCATACAATGGTTTGGGTGGCAAATAGGGGCTTTCGTTGGATTGTGTCTTGTTATTCGTCATGGTCGGCGTCCATCTTCTCTGTTAGAATATTAAGCAGGACGTTATCCGGAGTATCGCTGTGAATTTCCGTACGCAGGGAAAAGCGACAAAATCCAAAAATAGTACTTGAACGATCATTCCAAATAAATATATGATGAGATACTGATCACCTCCATCTACACATAAATGTTGATGATCTGTGAAAGGCCTGCCTCGATTTTCTGCGCCCCTCGAGGCGGGCCAATTTCGCTTTACAGCCTGCAAAAATCCCCATTTATACCTTGAATGATTTTGTCTCACTGGTCATATAGACAACGGTGAACATTTATTCTGAGGTACAGAACGAAAATGACGGAACATACACATGAATTTCAGGCTGAAGTTGCCAAACTTCTTGATATCGTTACCCATTCGCTCTACAGCGAAAAGGAAATATTTCTGAGGGAACTGGTGTCAAATTCATCGGACGCCTGTGACAGATTGCGATATGCGGCGCTGACGGCGCCCGAGCTCATTAAGGATGACCCGGAATTCAAGGTTACCATTTCTATTGATGACAAAGCCAAAACGCTGACCATTGAAGATAATGGCATTGGCATGTCTGAACCTGAAATGATCGAAAACCTGGGAACAATTGCGCGCTCCGGCACGTCCCGCTTTTCACAGGAATTAACCGGGGATGCGGCCAAGGATGTGAATCTGATTGGCCAGTTCGGTGTCGGTTTCTATTCTGCTTTCATGGTTGCAGACAAGGTGACGGTCACAAGTCTCAAGGCGGGAGAGAAGAAGGCGACGACATGGACCTCGAACGGACAGGGCACCTTTGATGTCGAGCCTGGAGCGCGGGAGACGCGGGGCACGACGATTGTCCTTCATATGCGTAAAGAGGCCAAGGAATTTCTGGAGCCGATGCGGCTTCGCAACATCATCAAGACCTATGCCGACCATATTGCCCTGCCCGTTATCCTGAAGGCGGCAAAGGAAGGCGACGAGGATGAGACGCTTAATTCCGCGAGTGCCCTCTGGACCCGGGCGAAATCGGATATTACCGAGGAGCAATACACAGAGTTCTATCATCATGTCGGCCATGCCTTCGATAACCCTTGGATGACGATCCACAGCCGGGCAGAAGGTCGCATTGAATATACGATGTTGCTGTTCATTCCTGAGCAACCGCCGTTCGACTTGTTTAACCCCGAGCGTAAATCACGACTCAAGCTCTATGTGAAACGCGTATTCATTACCGATGATTGCGAGGAACTTATTCCGGCATATATGCGGTTTTTGCGCGGCGTTGTGGATTCCGAAGACCTGCCGCTCAATGTCAGCCGCGAAATGCTGCAGCATAATCCCGTACTGCAGAAGATTCGTGGCGGGCTGATCAAGAAAGTCATTGGCGAACTTGAAAAGAAAGCGGCCAAAGACGGCGAGAACTTCGCCAAATTCTGGGATAACTTCGGCGCTGTTCTGAAAGAGGGCATTTATGAGGATGCTGTTCATGGAGAGCGTATCCTGAAAATGGCTTTGTTCAAAAGTACTGGTAAAGAAGGTGAGACAAATCTCGCGGACTATGTCGGGCGTATGAAAGAGGGTCAGGAAGCGATTTATTATATTACCGGCGACGATTTGGGAGCTCTTAAATCCAGCCCGCAGCTTGAAGGGTTCGCCGCCAAGGGGATCGAAGTTTTGCTGCTCGCCGATGCCGTCGACAGTTTCTGGCTAAGCCGCATTACCGAATTCGAGGGCAAGCCCTTCAAATCCGTAACTCGCGGATCGGCGGAGCTTGAGAAAATCAAAGGCGCGGAAGAGAAGAAAGACGAAAGCGAGAAAGCTGAAGACAGCGAAATGGATAGCCTGATCGCTTTGTTCAAAACGGCTCTTGCGGACAAGGTCAAGGATGTTCGGCAATCTTCTCGCTTAACCGGAAGTCCTGTCTGTCTTGTCGCCGACGAAGGCGATATGGATATTCATCTTGAAAAACTTCTCAAGGCCCACAAGCAGTTTGGTGCCAGTGAAAGCCTGCGTATTCTGGAATTAAACCCGAAACATGCTTTGATTAAAAAGCTGGCGGCGAGTGCCAAGAAGAACGGAACATCCGAGGCGCTTGAAGACGCGGCACTTCTCCTTCTGGATCAGGCGCATATTGTCGAAGGAGATCCTGTCGCGGATCCTGTCGCCTTCTCCAAGCGGATGGCGGATTTCATGGCGGGCAGTATATCGGCATAAAAATGATGCTGGCAGCGGTTGTCTTTTGCACTTGGTCTCAGCCGCTTGCCGCTCCTTGCACTGCAGGTTCGGGGCGGATTGTTTTCATGGATAGCGGCAGAAGGATCAAAAACAGGATCCCGACAGCTAAAAATATTATCATGTAATCATGATAGGCGGCAAAAAGAATACTGCTGGCAGCCATGCCAACGGTGGCGCCCAGCGTCTGGGCGGTAAAAACAATGCCGCCTGCTAGTCCCTGCTTTTCCATCGGTACCTCATTCATTATGGCCCGCATAGGCGGAACGAAAAGGAAACCAAGGGCAATCCCCCAGATTATCAGTGCCGGGAAGAAATGAAGGTAACTCTCCGTTGCGGCACCGAAAGCCATCCAGAAAAAGGCGACAATTGCCAGCGCAATACCCAAAAAAGTGGGCTTTCGCGCACCCATGCGATCAGCAATATTTCCGATCATTGTTGCTAAAACGGGGACCGGTATAACGGCGGGCAAAAGGGCGATACCGGCCTCAATGGCCGAGAAATGCAGGCGGTGCTGCAGAAAGAGGGCACCGAAAATAAAGATGCTGATCTTGCTGAGCTGGGCGGCGAAAATAACGAAATTACAAACGGCAAAGCTCGCGTTTGAAAATAGATCAACCTCGATTAAGGGCTGTTCTTTGCGCAGTTCAATCATGACAAACAGGATGGATACGATGATACCCACACTCATTGGAATCCAGATCATCGGGTTTTGCCAACCCCAGTCCGGGCCCTGCATCAATGCAAAAATTATCAATCCAAGGCCCGTGATCAGGCTGATTAATCCGCCGAAATCAAAACGGGAAGTCAGGGCGGGGCGGGGCGGATTGACCCGGGCCATAATTACAAGCACGGTGACGGCAACGACAATGGGCGGATTGATCCAGAAAATCCAGCGCCAGGACAGCATTTCGGTGAGCGTGCCGCCGGCGAGTGGCCCCAGAATCAGGCCAATTGTTCCGATGGCGCCATACGCGCCAAGCGCCTTTCCTCGTTCATTTTCCGGAAAGACAATGGTCAGCATTGCCATGGAGACCGGCAGTATGAGCGCTGCGCCGATGCCTTGAAGGCCTCGCATCATGATCAGCATCATACCATCATTCATAAAGCCGCAGAAAAGAGAGGCAATTCCAAAGATAGAAACGCCGGCGATAAACAGGTTTCGAAGTCCGAAAATATCGCCGAGCCGACCTCCTGCCGCAACTAATCCTGCAAATACTAGGAGGTAGGAATTGACAACCCAATGTGCCGCAATCTCCGAGAGGCCAAGTTCCTTTCGTAAAGTCGGCAGAGCTACACCGAGGATTGTTTCATCTAGGAGTACAAGGAC
>JAIOYL010000024.1 GCA_021741195.1 Sneathiella sp.
ACGGATTGGTGGTTCGCGTGTCGGCATATCCGGTTGAGGGTCGAGTATAACGACACGGCAGGGTTTACATCGATGCCCACGAATATCAATACCGCTTGACAGTTTTTGAAGGGAGACCGTCGTTGGCGTTCCTTCAACCTGGGCCCAATAAACCCGTTCATGACCATTTTCCGGATCCAGCAACCTCTTGATAAAGGGGCCGTCATCACTCAGAATTAGTAATCCTTCGCTGTCCTTATCGAGACGGCCTGCAGCATAGACTTTTTCGGGCAAGGAAAAACCGGAGAGAGTCCGCTGGCCTTCGTCACCCGTGAACTGGCTGAGAACTCCATATGGTTTATTAAAAACGATATATTTTGGCATTGAATAGTTTAATAACCGATGCATAAGAAGGTGGGTGTCTTTCAACACCAAAAGAAACGAATTTTACTGCCATTTTAACTCTAAATTATCAAAATTTTAGGTAATTCAGGCGATGGTACAAGTTGTATCTTTAGCTTTCGGGCTTGGGGTGAGTAGAAAAATTCCGGGATGTGCTTTGTAAATGAGTGAGAATTCAACGGCAACCGTCCGATTCATCGGACGAAAGGAAGAGGATGCCCAGCAGTTAAGCTGGCTGCTATCCAATGCCACGAGTTCGACGTTTTCATTCGAGCATGTCGCCAGTCTTCAGGATTTTGCCGATGCCGGACAACCGAATAGTGGCGATGTCATCATTCTTGATTTGACGGGCACCACTTCTGACCGTTTCGAAGCCATAACAATTCTTGGCCAGAAGATACCGCAAACACCGATCGTCGTTCTGACCGATGATGATGAGGAGATTGGGCGGGAAGCCATTCGCAAGGGCGCCCAGGATTTTCTCGTCAAAGGCCAATTGACAACCGATGGCATATCCCGCAGCCTCCTCAATGCCATTCAGCGGCATCAGGGGCATAGCCGCAATGCCGGGTCCGCCCCGTTGCTCGATTCGGCAACCGCCGTGCTCAACCGCCTGCCAATCGGTGTCATCCTCGTTACAGCCGATTCAAAGATTTTGTTCTTCAACGGAAAGGCCAAACGCTATCTGGAAAAATCTGACGGCCTCGTCGTCGGGCCAGACCGGGTTTGCCGGGCAACGTTGCCGGGGGAAAGCCGGGCGCTCGCCAAATTGCTCGCAGATACATTGGCCCCTGGCAACACAAATAAGCCCGAAGGCGATTTCGCAATTTCCCTGACACGACTGGAAAGCGATTCTCCGCTGAATGTAATGGTTGCCCCAATTGGAACGGGCGTTGCCGGTAAGGGGGCCGTTCTTTTTGTTTCTGATCCGGCCGAGCCGGTCGAGCTTTCCATTGAAACGATAGTCCGGTTATACAGCCTGACGCCTGCCGAGGCGCGGCTGGCTCTGGGACTGACGAACGGCTATAAACTTGACGATCTTGCGGAACAATGGGGCGTTAGCATGCATACGGTCCGATCCCAGCTTCGGCAGGTATTTCGCAAGACCGACACCAGTCGGCAAAGCGAAGTCGTCAAGCTTATCCTGACCGGCCCGGCTGCCCTGCAGGCATCCCCTTTGCTTTAGATCAGCCGCCTATTTTTTACCTTTCCCGGTTTCTTCTTCCAGGTTCTCGGAAAAATATTTCCAGCTTTCACGCCCACCCCGGTTTTCAAGGTAATTGATCAGCGCACTCACCATTTTGCGGTCAAACCTGATATCGGCGTCTTCCAGGAGGTGCTTGACAGCTGCGCTGAAACTGAGGGCGCTGCGATAGGCGCGCGGGCTGACCATTCCGACAAAGGCATTGGCAACAGCGATAATTCTGGCGGCTTCGTTAATCTCGATACCTACTAATCCTTGCGGCTGGCCGCTACCGTCCCAGTTTTCCTGAAGCTGGCGAAGCGTTGTCGCGACAGGCAAATCGAAATCTACGTCGTCAAGCAGATCCGCGCTGGCAAACAAACTATTGCGGATGATTTCCATTTCCTTCTGAGTCAGGTTTTTCGTCTTAATCAGCAATTCCGGCGGTACCAGTATTTTGCCGATATTCATCAGGTTGCCCGCGATATCGACGGTCCGCACCATATCTTCCGTCGCGTCCATCTCCTCTGCAATTGCCACCGCCACTTTTGCCACGCGGCGAGATTGGTCGGCGGAGAACGGATCACGCCGGTCAACGAATGCAACCAACGTCGAAACCAGACTTCGAAGCGCCGCCTCGCGCCGTTCCCGAGCGACAATAACATCGGAAATATCCTGAAATACAGTCAGGACTTCCTTATTGTTTACCCGTGCCGAACGCAAAGGTATGAAGTCAGATTTTACTATTCGATCTTCTTCACCAACATGAAACCTGCTAATTGTCGAGCGTGGCTCATAATCGCTCCGCACAAGGTTCGTCATCTCAATGATTTCCTTTGCCTGTGCCGGGCCGAGGACACTGACTGCCTTCTTACCGATCATCTCTTCCTGAGAAATCTCAATATCTTCCGCTGCGACTTTGTTGGCAAAGGTATATTTGTCATCACCGTCAAAGACTGCAATTGCAGTCGGTTGCTGATCGGTGACGATCTTGAGAAATTCGCTTCTCTCCTTAAGGCGATCAGCTATCTCCTTATAGCGGACTGCAAGTTCGGCCGCCCGAAGCGACGTTCCGTGCCGCCACACCGCAATTACCGTTCCGGCAATACCGAAAATTAGCAATATGAAAATACCAAGCATCGTCGACAACCGTTGATCCGTTTCGGCGAGCGCTTCCTTTTCAGATACGGTTCGAACCAAAAACCATGGCGCAACGGAAAGGGTACGACCAGTAACCAGAACCTTGTTTCCGAGGTAATTGGTCGCGATCGTGAAATCACCCGGTCGATCAATGACGAAGGCTGCCGCGAGATCTCCTTGAGCGCTCAATTTTCGTGTCAACGCCAAGGTGCCGTCAGCGAGCGGAGATATATATTGTACCAAAGAGCCGTCCCGACGCACCAGATAGTTTTCTGCGGTTTGCGTGGTATCTCCGGGCTGGAATAAAAGCGGGAATAGTGAGGTTTCAACAGTCCGCAGGCCAATCACATAACCGATAATATCCTTGGCGCCGCCTTCATCCTGAACCGCGAAAACCGGCCAGACAAAGCCCATTGTCGGATCCCCGTTTATTCCCTCATACAAATCGATAAGTGCGGGCTCCCCATCTCCGGCTTTCGCCATCGCGGCCCGAATAGTCGGATTCAATGGTGGCATATTTCCGCTGGAAACCAATAGCTTTCCGGTGCTATCCGTTAGCCCGATGCCTGCCCGGCCCGGGCGGGAGACATTGGCCCGAATTTGCGGCTCCTCCGGTTCCCAGAAACCGCTGATGACCGCCTGATTATTAAGGAGGTTGATCAAATATCCCGCTTCCGGAATTTCCGAAATCGAATTGCCGTTTTCAGCGGTTTCGACAACCAGCTGGGTAAGATAGACTTGCAAGGATGCATTTGTCGCAAGGGTACCAATGGCCTGCTCCTGTTTTCGAAGCCAGTCCTCGACACTTGCAGTCCGGCTGTCGGCGACGATGCCGAGGCGAATTTCCCAATTCCGGATATCCCGTATCCGCTGGCTTTCAACAAATTTGAAAGTGCCCCAGATACCCGCGATGATCACGGCGAGAAGCAGCAAGACGCCAATACCAAGCGTTTTATAGGTCTTCCTTTTCCCCGTGTCTTCGATTTGTATATCCGACATTAATTGCCCCGGTTATATATTTCGCTTAAACTCAGAATGCCTTGAAACTCTTTAAGTTAGGTAAATTTTGATGGAATAACCTACGCCGTAAATCCGCTATCACACAAATAGTTTTACGCAGGCTCATTAATGTTTGTTAAGGATTTGTTGTCCATAATGTCACCCATTGGCAAGAGTATTCAAATGGCGAAGCCAGGGATCAATCCTGTGAAAATAAGTGATTTTAACTTGCGCGCAATGTTTCAGGCGCTGATCCTTGGATTCTGTATCGTCATGACGCCCTTGATTTCCGAAGCGGAAGCCGTCGGACTGTTTGGCTATCAGGCGACCCCTTACTCTGGTTTGAAGCCCTTTCCAAAATGGCAGAAGGTTCTGGATCACTATAAAGACAGTCCCGGGGACTGCGTTTCTGGAAAATATAACAGGTGCGCCCACCAGAAATGGCTCGCCCTGATCAAGGAATGGCAGGTCTTGCCAAAAGATGAGCAACTTTACCGGATCAATCGGCATATGAACCTGTTTCGCTATATTCTCGATCCCATAAACTGGGGCGTGCGGGATTACTGGGAAATCCCGAAAGAGTTTTTTGCCCGTTTCGGCGATTGCGAGGATTATGCCATTGTAAAATACTTTACCTTGCGGGCGCTGGGCTGGAAGGCTGAAGATATGAAAATAGTCGTCCTGCAGGACATGAACCTCGGCGTCGCTCATGCCATTCTGGTAGTCGACTATAAGGGCAAGAGTCTTGTGCTGGACAACCAAATTGGACAAGTTGTCGATGCAACACGTATCCACCATTATCGCCCAATTTATTCCGTGAACGAGAACGGCTGGTGGCGACACCGCGCAGCAACCAGATAGGCAATCAAAAAGCCACACCCGGTTATGTGATGCGGCTTTATAACATCTGTGAGAAAAAGCGGTGTTCAGCCTTTTCCGGGCAATGTTGCTTCTTCGGGCAAAGTAACCCCAAGGGTCGAATTCAAACGGCCCATAGTCGCAAGCAGCCTATATTTGGCAAATCGCACAGAATACTCAACAGTAACCAGCGACGTGCGGGAATTGAACAGCTCATTATCAGCATCCAGCAAGTCCAGCAAATCACGTTGACCGATCTCAAACTCCTGTCGGTAAGTAGAGGCAACCTGGCCATTAGCGACAACTGCATTTGCGAGAACTTCAGCGCGCGCCTGTGACCGCGCGAGAGCGCTCCAGCTCCGGCGCACTTCCTCCTCTACAAGACGTTGAAAGCGCAGTTTCTTCTGCTCGGTTTCCGCTTTTCTGGCAATCGCTTCTTTTTCACGGCCTTCGTCGATACCACCACGATAGAGATTGTACCGCAACCGCACCATTGCCAGAAAATCGTCGTTGTGCCCGCGCACACCATCGAGGTTATTGTCAGCGGAGCCACCAACTTCGAGATTTATGGTTGGATAATAACTGGCCTGGGTTTTTTTGATTTCAGCTTCCGACGTCTTTATATCTGACGTGGCATATTTGATATCAGGGTTACTCTCCAGCGCAATGCTTACAACATCATCGATATTGTCCGGAAGCACGCCGTCACTAAATGCAGGGAGTTCCAGATTGGCGGGTTCCATCCCGACGACTCTCTGGTACGTAATTTCTGAATCATCCAGCGCTCGCCTAGTCTCTACAAGCGTATCTTCTGCTGACGCCAGACGCGCCAGTGCCTGCTGATCATCGCCAATACCGCTTTGCCCGGCTTTTACCCGATCTTGAATTTCCGAAAGTGTCCGGCGGTGCTTTTCGACATTTTCCTTGGCAAGCTCGACAATTTCAAGACTGCGCAGAGTATCCAGATAAGCGCGAACAGCATCAAGTGCTATGGCTTCAGCACGTTCACGGACGCGATAAGCAGCACTGTCGACACGGTTTCCCTGACGATCAACCTCGGCCGAGCGAAAACCGCCATCATACAAAGTCTGAACAAGGAGCAAACTCGATTCCGTCCGCCTTAAATCTTCATTGTCGATAGTGACCGTATCGGTCCATTCCCAACCGGCCCCAGCCTCCAAATCAAGTGAAGGCAAATAAAGCCCTTTGGCCTGCTCGAGTTCCTGATCAACTGCCCGCCGATTGGCCGAGGCTTCTCCAATTTCCGGGTAGGTCGATACAGTTTGCTGAACAGCCTCGTCAAGTGTTTCGGATTGCGCCGCGCCGACTAGTAAAAAACCGCCGAATACGGCTATTAGAATACTGGCGGAAAGCACGTTCCTTGCTTTTACCGCACTCGTTCTAAACTTCATGCCCCTCTCCCAAATCCAGTATCTTGCATGCCATTTCAGATAGTTCGCCCCACTCGCGTAAGTCACTTCATGGCAACACACCTGGCAAATCTACAATTTTGCTTGATCCAACCTATGCGGACTTCGGGCCTGCAATCAACTTTATACCGATCTTCTGCTTTGATATTTAGCGGGGACCGACATTGGCTGTGGCCAATATACAACAAAAGGTGTTTTATGCCCGTACGATAGATCCATATTCGATAGAACATACCTTGTACCATTTATGTAGCACAGAAGTGGCTTGGGCAGCATTCATTGCATCTTCGCAAGAAACGATATTAGGTTATTTATGGTTAATTTAGTTGAAACATGGCGTAAAACACTTCACTTTCCCCGAAGTGGAAGCGCGGCATTATCATTGCTCCGCGCAATATGTCGGGGCAAGCTGAATGACTCGCTGCGTAAGCCGTTTGAAACATTTACTATTTTTATAAATTTGTTAACTGGTTTTTCACGAAATGAGCATTGAATCGGCCTCGGTAACAGTAAAATTGAAAAGATACCGTTTTTAGCGTCTGTTTGACTTTAAAAGATATGAAAATCCTGGGGATTATTTTGACGCAAGTCAGTTGTTTTCTAAGCCATGGGACAGACAGGAAACAAAAGCTTGCTCCAGTCCCGTTGATATCGGCAGAGTCCAGCTGCCCGGAACGCATTGTGATGGGGGACAAAGGCGGAAAATGAGGAAAGTGCTGTGAGCGAGAATCCGCGAAATCCCCCAATCTTGGATCTGGAGGCCGCGAAAGATCTATTTGCCACAAAGGATGGTGAGCAAAAGCAGCGGGGTTCCAAAACTCTCATGGACGAAGCTGTAACCACCGCCCTTGACGCAGGGGGAATCAAAAAGCACCCAGAGAACAAAGTCGAGAAACATGAAAGCTGGGAGATTAATCTTTCCGAGGTGACACGGGCTGATCAGGATTCGCTGCTCGGGTGCCTGACCGCGCTTACAAAGTTGTTCGACGATCCCAGAACCGCTGACGCCCTGATTTATGGCCTCCCCCTGGAAGAAAATAGACTCACGCCGCAGCTTTTTGTCCGCGCAGCGGAACGCGTCGGCATCAGTGCCCGTATTTCAAACCGCGGTCTTGACAAGATCCCGGACGTCGTTCTGCCTTGCGTCATTCTTTTGAAAGAACGTCGGGCCTGCATCCTTCTGTCGCGCAGCAAGGATCAGGCGACAGTGATTTTTCCGGAAACCGGCGAAGGCGCGGACACTATTTCGCTCAAAGAGCTCGAAGAATTATTTGCAGGCTATGCGATCCTTGTCCGTCCGAATTTCAAATACCGCGTCGACAAGGACGAAAAGCTTCTGGAACGGACGGGATCCTGGTTCTGGGGAACGATGTGGCAATTCTGGCCAACCTATATTCAAGTAATCATTGCCGCCTTCCTAATCAACAGCTTCGCTCTCGCCAGCCCATTGTTCATCATGAATGTTTACGACCGGGTTGTTCCCAACAGGGCGATTGAGACCCTCTGGGTATTGGCGATCGGTGTCGTGACGGTGATCGGTTTCGACCTGCTGTTGAAAACTCTCAGGGCCTATTTCGTCGACAATGCCGGGAAGCGGGCGGACGTCTTGTTGTCCAGCAGGATTTTCGAACAGGTCCTGAACCTTCAGATCAAGGCCCGACCAGCGTCCGCTGGAGCATTCGCCAACCATTTGCGTGAATTCGAAACGCTACGGGATTTTTTCACGTCCGTTACCGTGACGGCACTGGTTGATCTCCCCTTCCTCGGTATTTTCCTGTTTATCATTTATCTGATCGGCGGCCCGCTCGTTATCGTTCCTGCTGTCGCAATTCCGGTTGTTCTACTGATTGGGCTGTTTTTACAATGGCCCATGCGCCGCGCCGTCGCCAAGACCACGGAAGAGGCCTCGCAAAAGCATGGCGTGATTATCGAGACCATATCGGCGCTTGATACCGTCAAGAGCATGGGGATCGAGGGCCATATGCAGAAGGAATGGGAACGCTTTGTCGGACAAACAGCGAGAACAAGCGTTGCGGCCCGGTTCTTTGCGGGCCTTGGTATAAACCTCTCGGCCGCCGCTATGCAATTGGTAACCGTTGGCGTTGTTGTTTATGGCGTTATACTGATGGGAGAGCCCAATTCAACCATTACCGTCGGCGCATTGATTGCGAGCACAATTCTGACCGGCCGGACGATGGCGCCGCTTGGCCAGATCGCCGCGCTATTGACACGGATGAATCAGGCTATGGTCGCGCTGAAGGGGCTCAACCACATCATGTCGCTGCCGGTCGAACGGGGCGCCAAGAAGCGGCAGCTGAGCCGCCCGAATATCCAGGGAGAAATTGAATTCAAGGATGTCACCTTCAAATACCCGGGCAGCGATCTTCCTTCCCTCAGCAATGTTTCTTTCAAGATCAATGCGGGAGAAAAAGTCGGTATCATCGGACCGGTCGGATCTGGAAAGACAACCATTTCGCGGTTGCTGATCAATCTTTACGAACCCGATGAAGGCGCTGTGCTTATTGATGGCACCGACATCCGACAAATTGATCCGTCCGACATCCGGCGCAGCATCGGTAGCGTGATGCAGGAAATCACGCTCTTTCAGGCGACTGTGCGGCAGAATATCACCATGGGCCATCCGCAAGCCGATGATGAAATGATCCTCAAGGCGGCGCAATTGGCGGGCGTTCATGACTTTATCAGCCGTCATCCGCACGGATACGATCTGCATGTCGGCGAGAAAGGGGCAACAATGTCTGGCGGACAACGGCAAAGCATCGGCCTCGCCCGGGCGCTGCTCCCCAATCCGCCGATCCTGATGTTTGATGAGCCGACCAGCGCAATGGATCTCAATTCCGAACGGCGCCTTATTGCCCGGCTTCGTGAGTATATAGAGAACAAGACGGTTTTACTCGTCACTCACAGGACATCCCTTTTCTCCCTCGTTGACAGGATAATTGTCCTTGGCAATGGCAAAGTCGCCGCTGATGGCCCAAGGGATGAAATTCTGAAACTGGGCCAGCCGGCACAGGCGAAACCCAGAACGATGTCCGCGTCCATAACCAAGCCGCATTCCGGCGGCATAAGGGATTTATGATGTCAGGCAAACTGGAATAGAATGATTCAGATTTCGCCTCGGATGTTATCGCGGCGAAAATTCAAGGACCGCATCCCCGCTCCTTTCTGTTGCTCTTCGGGGTCGTCGCCTTTTTCGTTGTCGGCTATATCTGGGCGGACAATGCTGTGCTGGACGAAGTAACCCGCGGCAATGGCAAAGTCATCCCCTCCAGCCAGGTGCAGATTATCCAGAACCTGGAAGGCGGTATCCTGCAGCAACTCATGGTCGGCGAAGGAGATATTGTCGAAAAGGGGCAAATTCTGCTTCGAATAGATGACACGGGGTTTGCGTCAAGGGCAGGAGAGATCGAATCAAACTATCTCAACCTGATGGGCCGGATTGCGCGTCTCGAAGCCGAAGCAAATGGAGGCGCCCTTACCTTCCCGGCAGAGCTCCTCGCAGAAAGAAAGGACATAACGGTCCGCGAACAGAATTTGTATAATGCCCGGCAGGCCGAACTTCAGTCGCAAATCCAGATTTTGCGCCAGCAAGCCCAGCAACGCAGTCAGGAAATTAAGGAAATAAATGGCCGTCTGAATCAACTCCAGACAGGTCTGGAACTTGCGAATGAGGAGATGGAAATAACCGAACCTCTGGTCAAGAAAGGGATCGTACCCAAAGTCCAGTCACTCAAATTGCGGCGGGAAATCAACGATCTGAAGGGACAGATTTCTGCCTCCCGGCTTTCTTTGCCACGCGTCGAAGGCGCTCTTAAAGAGGCCAACCAGCGCATCGAGGAGAAAATTCTCAGCTTCAAGAGTCAAGCATCGCAGGAGCTCGGCCAGACGCGGGCGGAATATGAAGCCGCGCGTCAGGCAATCCTCGGCGTTAAGGACCGCGTCGCCAGAACCGACGTGCGCTCCCCTGTCGCCGGGGAAGTCAAGGACCTGAAAATCCAGACGATCGGCGGGGTCGTCAAGCCGGGCCAGGATATTATCGAAATTGTGCCGATCGAAGACAGCCTGCTTGTGGAAGCACATATCCGTCCTGCCGACATCGCATTTTTGCGACCAGGACAAAAGGCGACCGTCAAAATTACCGCCTATGATTATTCAATCTACGGCGGGCTGCCTGCTAAACTGCAACGGATAAGCGCCGATACGATTACGGATGAGAAAACCGGGGAAAGTTTCTACCAGATCACTGTCCGCACGGATCAGAATTATCTGGAGCGCGGTCAGAACAAATATCCAATCATCCCCGGCATGATTGCCTCCGTTGATATCCTGACAGGTCATAAGACGGTTCTCGATTATATTCTGAAACCAATTCTGAAAACCCGGGATATGGCGCTGAGGGAACGCTGATGCGGTATATCTCGCCACATAGCTCGGCAACAGCCCTGATCATTGGAATGCTTTTTCTAGGCTTTATCTCGTCGAAGGCAGCTTTGGCGGAGGTCAAACAGGATGGCTTGTTCGGCGCCGTAGAAATTTCATCCGACAATCTCGCTGCGCTTCCACAATGGTTGAGAGTCATCGCGAATTTTCCCAAGCTCGCCGCCGCCGCATCTAAATGCGATGCGAAGATTGAGGACTGCCAATCGCAGCAAATGACATTATGGCGCGCCAAAATCGGCGAATTGAAAGGCGCCGGCAAACGTGTTCAGATACAGGAAATTAACCGCTTCGTGAATGGCTGGAAGCATATTCCGGACAGTGAAAATGCGGGCATCAGACGCTGGTCGACACCCCTGGAATTTATCACAAATGGTGGCGACTCTGAAGGTTTCGCCGTTATGAAATATGTCAGTCTCAAGGAGCTGGGAATCCGCCCGGGAATGATGCGGATCGTCATCGCCAACGATGTTCTGCGCAATAAGGTCCACGCCGTACTTAGTGTTTTTCTACGCGGTAAAATCTACATTCTGGACAGCTTGAACAATATGGTCTTGGAAGAAAATCTCGTTCATTATTACGTTCCACTTTATTCAGTCAATGAAAAGACGAGATGGGCACATATCCCACGGGATTTTCTGGTTGCCCAAAAGGCCACAGGGAGCGAAAGCAATGACTGATACAACATTGAAGCTCGAATTGAATAGCTTCCTTTCGGACGATGCACCCGATGAAAGCGGGCTGGTCAAAAAGGCCCCGTGGAAAATTGCCGGCCTGCTTTTTGCAACTCTCGCGATCCTTTCCTATTTCATGTGTGACTACGCGATTGAGACGAGGAAGCAGGAACTGTTAGCAGAGCTGCAAAAGCGCCTCGAAGTCAGCGCCGCCGGCAAGGCTAAAGTCATCGAAACCTGGCTTTCCGGAACCGCCGAGCGGGCGAACAGGATCGCCAGCAACGAACTATTCCAGCTTTTTGCGGCGGAAATAAACCTGGCTGCCAGCGGCAGCCTGCCGACGTCGCTGACCGAGCAGCTTCCCTATATGCAAAATGCCTTCACATCATTCGCGAACCAGGATGCGCTGATAGGGGCCTACCTGATTGGCAAGGATGGCCGCGCCTATCTCGCGGCGGCTGGCTCACCGTCATTGACAGACAATCAGCGCGAAAAGGCGCGCGAACAATATAGTCATGATGAATTAACATTCCTGCCTATGCGGACAACTTCCTCCGGACTCGTCTTCGATTTTGTCGTTCCGATCCGGGCCGCGCAATCGAACCTGTCGAGCGCTACGGCGGATATCGTCGGAGTTCTATTACTGACTGTCCCGGCGTCAGAACAGCTTACCGGCTTCCTGAAACCTGCCCCACTCAGCTCCGGGCACGACGTTACTCGCCTCTTCCAGGTAAGCGGTGGAGAGTATTTCGAACTGTATCCCTTTAAGCCTCCGTACATTTCGGCGAAGGCGGATCCAAATCTGACCCCGGGAGCAATTGGTTTCGAAACGATCAAACTTTCCAATGGCGAGACCCTGTACTCTTCCGGCGCACCTGTGAGTTCAACCGATCTCGCGATTTTTCAACAGGTAACCGGAGAACATGCACTCGTCGGTCTAGACACCTACGCCCTGTTTATCTCGGGGCTGGCCATCAGTTTCCTTTTTATTATATTCAGCATACTGACAGGGATATGGCTGACCCTTAAGGGACAGAATGCGCGCGCACTGGCGAACCAGTACAAGGATTTCGCTGCGCAGATCAATGTCCAGCGCCGCCTTCTCGGTAGCATCAACAACACGATTGACGAACTCATTGGCCTCACCGATCCCGAAGGCCGCTATATCTATGCCAACCCATCCCTTGCCCGGCTGGCGGATTGCCCTTTGCGCTCAATCCCGGGAAAAACTGACAGGGATTTGTTTGGAGAAAAAACGGCCCGGGAGCTTGCCGAATATGACAGAAAGGCAATCGCGACGGAACAGACCGTCAATGCTTTCGTCGAGATCAAGTCGCTTGATGGCGTGCGGACATTACGTGTCGCCAAGTCACGATTCCTGGGCGAGGACGGCGTATTCCTCGGTATTGTTACGGTTAGCAGCGATATTACGGAGTATGTCGAACATCAGCGTCACAAGGAAGAAATGGACCATAAGGCGATCAAGATTCTGGCGCAAATGCTGGAAGCGAATGATCCTTATCTATCCGACCATTCGAGCCGGATGGGTAAACTAGCTGGCCACATAGCGGCTGAACTTGGGTTGTCCACGGAAACAATGCGTATAATCAATACGAGCGCCCACCTTTCGCAGATTGGGAAAATTTCCATCCCGCGCGAAATCAGGGCGAAGGAGACACGCCTCACGGCGGAAGAACAGGATGTCATGCAAAAGCATGTCCTGGTCGCCGAAAAAATTCTGGTTGAGGCCGAGGTCGAGAAGTCAATCCTTGATGCCGTTACACAGATCAACGAGCATCTGGATGGCAGCGGCTATCCAAACGGCCTAAAGGAAGCTGAGATCGATATACCGGCAAGAATTCTTGGCATGGCCGATATTCTGATTGCCCGTATCTCGCCACGCTCCTACCGCGAAGCCATCACGGTTGATGAGGTGTTACGCGTCTTCCGGAACAATCCGGAAAAATATGATCAGAGCATTGTCGATGCCATGTTCAAGTTCTTTGAAACGGAAATTGGTACGGCATTCAAGGCGAATATAGAGAAGCGGTCGGGCTAAGTCAGGATTCGTCCGAGACAATATTGCTTTTCAGCAGGCCATCCGACGGATGGATCAAATCATCGATTGGCGCCGGAGCTACACCCAAGGCAAGCTCTGAGCCTGAAATAATAAGTTTCCCATCGCCGTTACCTTCGGTCATGACGAAATCCATGGCACCGCTGCCGTTATCGGCGACAATATTGAGGGCATCAAACAAGGCGGCAAGATCAATGCTACCGTTATGGTCTATGTCCAGAAAAGCTAAATCCGCCGCAGCCTTGCCATCCTCCAAGTATGGAGTGCTTTCAGCTTGCTGAAAGCCATCGTCCTGTTTGTCGTTTACAGCCATAGTTTCCCCATCTACCCGCGGCACGATTAACGGCGGCCGTACTCCAATATCTGCACCACGCTACAATACGATATCACGGCTTTCATCCCTCATTTGAGGTAGATTGTAACAAATTACGGTGTTTTTTCCTAAAGTTTTATCTTTTCGCGCCGCTACTGCTGAAGAGCGGTAACCTTCTGGCGAAAAACATCGACCGAAACGGCGATACCTTGATCTTCACGACCGGAAGATGCGTTGGTTGCGACATGAATGCCAAGAAGTGCATAACCTCCCCCCTCACGCACAAAAATGGGAGAGCCTGAATCCCCGTTTGTCGCATCGCAACGATGCAAAAGAAAGAATCCGCCGCTCGTCTTCGACTGCCTGATCCCGGTTATTTCGCAATTTTCATCGGCCGTAAGAATGTGAGGGATGTCCCGGCTATACCCCGCCTGCACGAAAGTCGCGCCACGGGACTGATGAAGTTCCAGCCGGCGGACAGTGAAATCCGCGAGCGGAACAAATCCAAAAACATCCCCAAAGGGTTTTTCAAGCGTCGCGATTGCCCAGTCCTGCGCCAGCGGTGGTCGTTTCTCATTGTGTGATGGCGCCTTTCCGCCAGAGAGTTCATAGCTTTTTATTTTCGAATGGGCCTTTACAGCCCCTTTCTCATAGCCGACCACGAAATGAAACACGCTCGGAACAGCCCATTGATTACGTCGCTTGTCCCAAAAGCAATGGGCCGCCGTTAACACCTGCAACGGTGCAACCAATATTCCGGTACAATAGTTTCCGTTGTTGTTGAGTCGGCCTATCATCCGCCAGGGATATTGTGATATATCGACACGCACCCGGTCGTCGTTCCCCTTAATACCGTTTATATGGGGTGGCTTAACCACTGTGCCACTGTCGGCCAGCGTGTCCGGCATTCCCAAAGGCAACAACCACATTGCCGACATCGCTCCTCCGAGCGCCAGTCGCCATAACCGACGTGTTCTCATGAAAATATCAAACCGGCAGTCCGATCCTCTTTCGTAAATTCTCATCGCGAATGCTCAGTTCCTGTCCGGCGAGATCGACAGCGGCGGCGCTGCAGAGCCAGGCGATGGCTTTCGCGGGGTCAACTGCCGCCGCGAGGTTTTCCCTCGGGATCTGGCTAACCGCATTAATGCCGGAGGCGCGGATCGCCGCCTGCATATCAGTATCGACGATGCCGGGTGCAAAGCCATAAACGCGCACGCCCCTTTCTCCAGCCTCCAACGCCGTTGCCCGGGTCATCATATAGACACCTGCCTTGCCGGAACAATAAGCGCTCCATCCCTCCATGGGGCTATGTGCTGCGCCAGAACTGATATTGATGATGATGCCTGAGCCCTGCGCGACGAAATGCGGCAGGACCGCCCGCGTCCCATGATAAACGCCGACAAGATTAACGGAAATATTGCGGGACCAGGCCGCCGGATCACTGGTGGCGATTGCGCCGATCGGATCGACAATGCCGGCGTTATTGATCAGGGTATCAAGGCGTCCGTAGCGATCGAGTGTTTCCGCCACCATCTTGTCAACAGCCGTGTAATCGGATACATCGCAACTCGCGGCAAAGGCCTCTCCGCCCTCATTCTTTATTTGCTCCAAAATGCTACTGCAGGCGGCGGCGGACCGTGAACTCAGGCACAGCTTCGCGCCATTCCGCGCAAGTTCTATGGCAGCGGCGGCACCGATACCCCGGCTGGCACCGGTGACGATAATAACCTGGTCTGATAATTTACCCATGAGTTGCTTTCTTTGCTTTTTATATTCATGAAAATTTGCCGTTAGAACGAAGAATTAGCCTGCTTCAGGAAATCTTCTTCCTCCGGCGTGCTTTGGCGTCCCAACTGTTTGTTACGATGCGGGAACCGCCCAAATTTTTCGATGATGTCGTAATGCTGTTTGGCATAGTCAAGCAGACCGTCATCTCCCAATTCCGTAAACAGCTTAAGGGATAGTTTTTGATCTTCCAAATCCTCGCTATGTTCAAATGGCAATGCGGCAAATTGCTTCTCTACCATGTTCAGCCCGGAATAGTAGCCTCGATTAATCATATGGCGGGCTATTTCCCGAGCCTTGCCGTCTGCGGCAAAGGCGCGCGCCTGATCGCGAAACATGTTTCGGGTGAACTGATCAAACAACAGGATCAGCGCCAGTGATCCGCGCGCAGTTTCCGTCCAATCGAGCAAATTGCCGGCTTCCGCTTTTTCAAAATCACCTATGAATTTCCTTCTAATTTCGGCATCGAACTCAGGATTTTTCTCAAACCATTCCTTGCGCGGCTCACCATATTTTTCGTCGCTTTCCGGCAGAAACCAAAAGTCGAGTATTTCCTGAATTCGGTCCAATGACTGCCTCATTTCCGCGTATTTTTAGGATTTTCGTAAGAGTTAAAAGCTATAATTTATCTTCAGGAAATCTATAGTGACGGGGACTGCCTGACAAGGCTTTCGCAGTTAAAATGATGTTGCGTAAGAAAATTTCGATACCAGCGTTGGCAGCTCTGGTTCTCATCCTCGGAGGATGTGAACAACGGTCCCACGACGAATTGCTCTCAAAGGTTGAGGGATTAACTACACCAGACGAAATCAAAACAGCGATCGGACCGGCCGACAAGATCGCTAAAGTCGGAACCATGGAACTCTGGAAATACAAGACCTCAGAGGACGACGTCTGTTTCGCTACCGTAGGAAATACTGTTGTTCGGCTGTCCTGCATCTAGGATCAGAATTTTTTGCTTTCTGAATTATCCAAATTGCCGAGCGAGCCGCGTTCACTTTCCAACAAGGCCTGATAGGTCGCCGCATCTTCACTCTGGATAATATTTTCTGATCCTTCAGCCGATGCCTGTGCAGCTACTGTTGCATCGACATTGGAATCCTCATTATTTTCTTCCTTCTCCTTGTTCGGCGGCAAGGATTTCAGATACTCAACGGTTGCCTTGGACGCTTGCACAAAAGCCTGCGTCTCTTTGCCATATAGTTTGTTCCAAAAGACCTGGAAATTACTTGCCTGTCCGGCAGCAACAGATTGCGCTCGCCGCGCTGTCATAAGCCAAAGGGGGCTGATCATAAGGCTGAGGGCAATGACCGTAATCATCAACTGAGAGATATCTCGCGATACATATCCACTACCGCCCCCGGTCGCCATCAGCAGGAAGGAGAATTCTCCAATCTGGCCAAGCGCTGTGCCGGCAATAAAGGCCGATCGCCAGTCAACGCCCGTCACGCGCAAAATGACTATGTTAATCGCTGTTTTACCCAAGACAACGACGAGCAGCATGACAACTACAAGACCTAAATTCCGCCAGATATAGGTAACATCAATCAGCAGGCCAATGGAAAGAAAAAATACCATCAACAAAATGGACTGTATTGGCTGGGTTGCCTCGACAACGCTTTTGCGCTCCTGGCTATTGCCGATAATAAGGCCCGCGAGGAAGGCGCCAAAGGCCGGGGATGTGCCAAGCAGGCCACTGACCGCCGCCAACCCCAGGCAAAAAACGATACCAAAAAGCGGTGTGAGGTCGGCATGGCCGGAAATAATCTTCAGGAACGGCAGATGAATTCGTTCGCGTCGGCTGAGAAACAGGATCAAGCCAATCAAAAACGCAATTGCCGCCCCGATTGTCATAAGCAGGACTGGCACATCCAGCGCTTCGCCGGACAGGCTTCCGATGATAAGCAGCATTGGAACCACAGCCAAGTCCTGTGCGATAAGCAGGCCGACGGCAATATTACCCGTGTGCTGATGCAACTCGCCAATATCTTCCAGGATTTTGACTGCAACCGCCGTCGAGCTTACCGACAGACTGAAAGCAAGGAGCAGTGTCAGTTGCCAGGGCCAGTCCAGAAAAATAGCGACCAGACCAACCACAACATAGGCGACAGCGACCTGGAGGATAACACCGCCGATGGCCGTCTTCCATATCCGCATGAATGATTTGAGATTGAGCTCCATGCCGATAAGGTAGAGCAGCATCAAAACGCCCAGTTCCGCCAGAATCTCAACATTTTCGCGATCTTCGACGAAGCCGAAAGCCGAACGCCCAAGCACCATTCCCGTCAGCAAATAGCCAACAATAGCCGGTTGCTTGAGACGGGTCATGATCATTCCCAGAACGAGGGCAACGGTCGCAATTATCGCTATTTCCGTCAGTTGATGCATTTTGGAGTGAGGACCTGTGTGTAAAACGCCAGCATAGCCATAAGGGTAAGGTTAGTGCGGAAAAAGCGCAAGGCATGCCGTTGTTCCGGAACGAAGTTTTGACCTACATCTTTTCATCACGCCAGAACCGGTTTATCTCATCGGCGGGAATTTTAAAGACGTCATCAGTCTCGATCCGGTAATGGTGAGCTAGCTCAGAGAGCAAATGAAGTTCATCGATATATTCTGATTCCCGCTGAAACTGATCGCAGATTTCCTGATCTGTCATCATGTGCAACGATCGAAGGAGCATAATAACCCGCCGCCGGTTTGCCGCGGCTGACTGATCCGCCGAGCGCAATGTAAGGTTCGTAAATTTATCGGCCGCCATCATCAACATTTCGGCCGGGTAGAGGAGGACGCTGGAACGGACAAACTGGTTTCGCAGTTTGGATAGATAGGGGCTAACCGGTACTGAGGAACACTCAAGATATCTACGAACAACCATACGACGACAGAACACCAGCTTCTTGGGCATTATCCGCGTCAACCGCACAAAAGCCGGGGCGTACGCGACCAACTGGCCGAAAGTCATCAGTTTTTCAAGAAATCTGTACTCCGCCAGCCAGAACCTCTGTGTCGGCGCAAGAAGCCCTGCAAGCTCGCCCTCAATTTGATCGCGCAGCAGCTTGCGGTCCTCATTCTCTTCAAAATTAATATTGTCTACAAATGCCCGGGTTACCCTGTTTTCTATCAGGAAAGGCCGCGCCCAACAGGTTTTGGGCGGCGCGTTCTGCTTCCAGGGAAGGTTTTTCCGTGGCTTCAGAAGATTTGAAGCATTGCGGGAGTTTGTCTCGCTGTCTTTCATGATTTTTGCGCATACTTGATTGCCGTCATGTGCCTTTTCAGACGCGCAAACGCCGGGTCGTGTGATAACTTATCCGTGGCGATTTATGCTGAGATCGTGGTCACCGGCATCTGGATGGGGCCGTCTTTACGTTTATTCCAGAATTGCGAGACATACGGATTGTCCGTCTTCGCCGCCTCGCGTACATCGCCGCTCCAAACGACGCGGCCTTCATGCAACATCGCAATCCGGTCGGAGATAATCCGGGCGGTCAGCAGATTGCTGGTAATCGCCATCACTGTGCTGCCAAGTTCGCGAACGTTATTAAAAATCTGGTCGTTGATGACGTTGCTCATGATCGGGTCGAGACCGGCAGTTGGCTCATCAAGAAACAGGATGGGCGGATCTCCGGCAATCGCCCGGGCGAACCCGACCCGTTTCTGCATACCGCCTGAAAGTTCCGCCGGAAACAAATCTGCAACGTCTGCGGAAAGGCCAACCGCCCGGAGCTTTTCGATTGCCACCACCTTCACGTCCTTTTTTCGCGCGCCCGGCTGCTGAAGGAGCCGAAAGCCGATATTTTCCCAAACCCTAAGGCCGTCAAACAATCCGGAGCGCTGAAACAGGATGCCGAAGTTCTTGAAGAAATCCATGCGGTCCTTCTCCGGCATATTGCTGACTTCCTCGCCATCAAGCAAAATAGAGCCGCTATCCGGCTTCACAAGACCAAGGATACATTTGAGGGTGAGCGTCTTGCCCGCGCCGGATGGCCCGATCAGCGTCAAAATCTCGCCGGTCTTGACCTCAAGATTAATGCCGTTGAGAACGGTAATGCCGTCAAAGCTTTTATAGAGGTCCTTGACGACGATTTTATTTTCGCCTGTGTCCGTCATGATCCCAAAACTACAGGATAAATTTGCGAAAACAAACTCCATTCTGATAAGAGAGGACAGTTTTAAGATGGCGAGGTACGATGATCCCGACTTTCCTGCAAAAAGCCGAAAACGGCCCGCAATTTCATGGCGGCGACCTTAATTGGGCCTCCGCGCTTTTTGGCCATGACATATCTGAATGGCTGGACCTCAGCACCGGTATAAATCCGCATCCCTATCCTGTTCCCGAGGTGACAGCAGACGCCTGGCAGCGGCTACCAACGCTGGACGCGGAAATTGATCTTCTTGACGCGGCGAAAAACTACTATTCTGTTTCTGATGCCGCCGGAATCTGTGCGCTGCCCGGAACGCAATCGGCTATCCAGTTACTGCCGCGACTGGCGCCGCCGTCGGAGGTGGAGATTGTCTCCCCAACCTATAATGAACATGCCGCCTGCTGGTCACGTGCCGGGCATAAGGTGCGTGAAATTAACGGTTTCGAGGATATCAGCGAAGCCGCCAAAATTGTTATCCTCGTTCATCCCAACAATCCGGATGGACGGAAGTATCCAATACGCGATTTGAAAGCATTAGCGGAAAAACTCCATGGCCGCGGCGACTGGCTTATTATTGATGAGGCCTTCACCGACACAGTTCCAGAAATTTCGCTCGCGCCGGGTATCGACGACAACGGTCCCCTCATTTTGAAATCCTTCGGAAAATTCTTCGGACTTGCCGGGCTCCGGCTCGGATTCCTGATCGGATCACCCTCCTTCATCGACAAAATTCGCGGCGAATTAGGCCCCTGGGCCGTCAGTGGCATCGCCCTTGAGATCGGGGCAAAGGCCCTTGCCGACAACAAATGGATCACCTCGACCCGGGTCAGGCTCAGTCAATCGAGCCGCCGATTGACCAATCTTTTAACGCAGAACGGCCTCAAGATTGTTGGCGGCACGGATCTCTTTTGCCTGACAGAATCGGATGGCGCTGCCGACCTGTTCCGGCATCTTTGCGCGGCGGCTATTCTCTGCCGCATGTTTCCGGAGCAGCCCAATTTCCTGCGCTTCGGCCATCCGGAAACGGAAAATGACTGGAACCGTCTGGAAACCTCTCTGCGTGACTGGGCCGGATCAGAAAACAGCCGCTAGCGGATTGACAGAAGAAGCTTTCCGCCGTAGCGTCCCCTTCGATGGTTCCCAATCCGGGATTATAAGGGAATGCGGTGCGATTTATAAATCAATGCCGCGGCTGTCCCCGCAACTGTAAACGATTAGCCTGCACGCAAAACCACTGAGAATATCGGGAAGGTATGTGCCGGTGCCATTCGTAAGCCAGGAGACCTGCCATCACTTGTGTTAATTTTTGCTGCATGACGGAGGATCATGATGAGCGTAGCGGCTTTACGAACTATCCACCGAAATTCTGACCGTCTTCTCGGGTCAACCCTTCTGGTTGCCTTCCCCCTCTTTATGCCTTTTGGAAGAAAGCGATGAGTGAAAAAATTCCCGCGACCGTTATTACCGGATTCCTTGGCGCCGGAAAAACGAGCCTTATCCGCAATCTGATCGAAAATGCTGACGGGCGGAAACTTGCCCTGATTATCAATGAATTTGGCGATCTCGGGGTTGACGGAGACCTGTTGAGAGGTTGTGGCAATGAAAATTGTACAGAAGATGATATCGTCGAGCTCGCCAACGGTTGCATCTGCTGCACAGTGGCCGATGACTTCCTTCCGACCATTCAGAAACTATTGAGCCGCGATGTGCGGCCTGATCATATCATTGTCGAGACATCGGGCCTTGCGCTTCCCAAACCACTGGTCCGCGCATTTGGCTGGCCGGAAGTCCGCACGCAGGTCACCGTTGATGGCGTGATCACCGTGATTGATGGCCCGGCCTTTCGCGACGGGCTCTTTGCCGCCAATCCGGCTGCGGTGCAGGCGCAGCGTGAGGCGGATGAGATGCTCGACCACGACAGCCCGCTCGAAGAACTCTTCAATGACCAGCTCAACTGCGCTGACATGATCATCTTTAACAAGGCCGACCTGCTTGATGAGGTGGCGATAACCGCTGCAACCGACGCCCTGAAAGCCCGCGTCCGGCCATCCGTCAAGATGGTCAGCACAAGTCACGGCAGGATCGACGCTCGTGTGCTTTTAGGATTGAGCGCCGCCGCCGAGGATGACCTCGCCGTCCGCCCCTCCGTTCACGACGATGCGGACGAACATGAGCATGACGACTTCGATAGTTTCGTTATGGAAATTGGCGAAGTGGCGTCGCCGGAAAGTCTGGCGGCAAAGCTACGGGATGCCATCGCCGCCCATGATATTCTTCGGGTAAAGGGATTTATCACGGTTGCCGGGAAGGACATGCGGCTGGTGCTGCAAGGGGTCGGGAGCCGTCTTCAGCATTATTTCGATCGAGACTGGAAGGACGGTGAGACCCGGATCAGCAAACTCGTGATTATCGGTGAGCATGGCATGGATCAAACCGCCATCACAGAAATAATCACGGCCTGATATGCATCTGCTGGCGGCCATATCCGGCGGCATCGCCGATGGATCGGAAGCGGTTGATCTTGCGCAAGAGCCGGGTGATATTGTCTTTCTCTCTGCGGCGGATACGGAGCTGTCAAGCCTCGCGTTCAGCCGGAAGGCGCGCCAGGACATGCCGTCGCTCCGGCTCGCCAATACGATGCAGCTTTCCCATAACCTATCCGTCGATATTTATGTCGAGGACATCGTCGCCAACGCGCGGCTGGTGGTGGTACGGCTTCTGGGCGGCATCAGCTACTGGCCTTATGCTGTGGAAAAAATCACCGAATGCTGCCGCGCCAAAGGAATAAAGCTCGCCTTCCTGCCCGGCGATGGCCAGCCGGACGAAGAGCTCGCGGCCCTTAATACATTACCGCGTGAAACTTCGCACCGGCTCTGGCAGTATCTGCTGGAGGGCGGCGCGGAAAATTACGCAAGCTTCCTAGGCTACTGCACATATCTTCTCGATGGCAAGAGCGACTGGCAGGAACCGAAACCGCTGATGAAGGCGGGCCTTTACTGGCCCGGCCTTGAAAATGCCGAATTAAAAGATCTCCAACGCAACTGGAAGACGGGCGCCGCCGTTATCGGCATCATCTTTTATCGCGCTCTCTATCAGGCCAATAATCTTGCACCGGTCGATGCTTTGATTGCCGCCCTGACGGCGCGCCACCTCAATCCGCTGCCTATGTTTGTCTCCAGCCTGAAAGATCCCGTCTCTGCAGAAATAGTCGAACTTTTGTTGCACGAAGCGCCGCCATCGGTCCTTCTCAATGCGACGGGCTTTGCAATTTCCAATCCGGGCGCGGCCCGAAAAAAAACGCCGTTTGATGCCGCCGACTGCCCGATCCTGCAAGTGATTTTTTCGGGCGGCAACGAGGCCCAATGGAAAGACGGTGTCACGGGTCTTTCGGCACGGGATATTGCCATGAATGTCGCCCTGCCCGAAGTCGACGGCAGGATCCTTTCGCGCGCCGTTTCCTTCAAATCCGATGGCGGCTACGATGAAGCTACCCAGACGAATATTATTGCCTACAAGCCGGTCCCGGACCGGATCGACTTCGTTGCCGATCTCGCAGCGAACTGGGCGAAATTACGGGCTACAAAGCCCTCCGATCGAAAGATTGCGCTGATCCTCGCCAATTATCCCAACAAGAACGGACGGATTGGCAATGGCGTCGGCCTCGATACGCCCGCCGGTTCTATCGAGGTCCTGAAGGCGCTGCGTGACAACGGTTATGAGGTTGGCCATATTCCCGAGAATGGAAATGCGTTAATTGCTGATCTGCTCGAAGGGCCTACCAATGACCGCAAGAACGCAAGGTCGTCGCAAGGCGGCTGCATCTTTTCTCTCCCACGCTATCGCGAATTCTTCAAGATGCTGCCGGAAAAGCTTCAAGGTGAAATTATGGAGCGTTGGGGCCCGCCTGAAAAGGACCCCTTTGTCGTTGGCGAGAATTTCCATCTTGCGGCGCAACGCTTGGGTAATACGATCGTCGGTATCCAGCCCGCGCGTGGATACAACATCGACCCCACAGCCAGCTACCACGATCCCGATCTTGTGCCGCCACATGGCTATCTTGCCTTCTATGCCTGGCTGCGGGAGGAAGAGAAGGTTCATGCCATCATCCATATGGGTAAGCATGGCAATATGGAATGGCTCCCCGGCAAGTCCGTCGCGCTTTCCCGCGAATGCTATCCTGAGGCGGCGTTCGGTCCGATGGTGCATCTCTATCCCTTCATCGTTAACGATCCTGGCGAAGGAACACAGGCCAAGCGCCGGGCGAGTGCCGTTATCATCGATCATCTGACGCCGCCGATGACGCGCGCTGAAAGCTATGGTCCTCTCGCTGATCTGGAACGTCTGGTCGATGAATATTATGAAGCGGCAGGCGTTGACCCGAGGCGGATTGCGCTTTTACGCACCCAGATACTGGAGCTGACGGAGATGACCGGCATTGACGTCGATTGCGGCATTGCGCCGGACGAACCCGAAGACGAGCGGCTCACGAAACTCGACAATTATCTTTGCGAGTTGAAGGAGCTGCAAATCCGCGACGGCCTGCATATCTTCGGACGGTCGCCAACGGGCCAGCAATTGACGGACTTGCTCGTCGCTCTCCTGCGTATTCCGCGCGGTGACGGCAAAAGCGCCAATGCCTCCCTCATTCGCAGTATCGCGGCGGATTTGAAGCTAAAAGATGAATTCGATCCGCTCGATTGCGAGATGGGCGCGGAATGGACCGGAAAACGGCCCAAGGCGCTTGCGTTTGACGGCACATGGCGCTCCAACGGCGATACCGTCGAACGGCTTGAAATGCTGGCGGCTGAACTGGTTTCCGGGAGAACCTCTCCGGCTTCTGAATGGACAAGGACGTCCGCGGTCCTGGCCGGGCTGGATACCGTGCTCCGGCCCGCCGTGAAAGCAAGCGGCGATGCCGAACTCGCCGGATTGCTCAAAGGATTATCGGGGAGGTTCGTTGAACCGGGCCCGTCCGGCGCACCGACACGCGGACGCAGTGATGTGTTGCCGACGGGGCGTAATTTCTATTCCGTCGACAGCCGCGCCATACCGACGCCCACAGCCTGGCTTTTGGGCTGGAAATCGGCGGGACTGCTGATCGATCGGTACCGGCAGGGAAATGGCGCCTGGCCAAAGACGATGATCTTGAGCGCCTGGGGCACCTCCAATATGCGTACAGGCGGCGATGATATCGCACAGGCACTCGCGCTGATGGGCGTGCGCCCGACCTGGGACAAGGCGTCAAACCGGGTGACGGGATTTGAAATTCTCCCCGCCTCGCTCCTGAATCGACCCCGCGTTGATGTGACGTTGCGCGTCTCCGGATTTTTCCGTGATGCCTTCCCGCAGCAGATGGCGCTCTTTGATAGCGCCGTCCGCGATGTCGCGACGCTTGATGAGGACGAGAAAACTAACCCTCTCGCCGCCCGGGTCCGCACCGACAAGAAGGACCTTATGAAATCCGGACTTTCCGAAGCGGCGGCGATCAAACGCGCAAGCTATCGCCTGTTTGGCTCGAAACCCGGTGCCTATGGCGCGGGATTGCAGGCATTGATCGATGAAAAAGGCTGGACGAATGAGAGCGATCTCGCTCGCGCCTATATCGCCTGGGGCGGCTATGCCTATGGCGCGGGAGAAGAAGGCATTGCCGAACATGGCCTGTTCGAGAAAAGGCTCGGTCAGATTGAAGCCGTCGTCCACAATCAGGATAACCGCGAACATGACCTGCTCGATAGTGATGACTACTACCAATTTGAAGGCGGGGTGACGGCGGCGGTCCGGCATATCAAAGGCGCACAGCCCATCGTTTACCACAATGATCATTCGCGCCCCGAAAGCCCAAAAATCAGAACCCTTGAGGAGGAAGTCGGCCGCGTTGTCCGCGCCCGTGCGGCAAATCCGAAATGGATCGAAGGCGTTATGCGCCATGGCTATAAAGGCGCGTTCGAAATGGCGGCGACTGTTGACTACCTCTTTGCGTTTGCCGCAACGGCCAGGGCAGTCAAAGACCACCATTTCGATGCGGTGTTCGATGCCTATCTGATGGACGCGCGTGTCCGCGACTTCCTGAAAGAGAACAACCCCGACGCGCTACAGGAAATGGCTGACAAGTTTCAGGAGGCGCTGGACCGTGACCTCTGGCAGCCGCGCCGCAACACCATTCATGACGAGCTTGCAAAGCTGAAACGGGAGGGAGCCCGATGAATACTAAATTGACACCCGAAGAAATTGCCCGCGCCAATGAAAAGGCGGCGAAAAAGAAAGCCTCGCGCGATAAAATGCTGGCCACCAAGACAATCGAGAAAGGCCTCTTGATTGTCCATACCGGCAAGGGCAAGGGTAAATCGACGGCGGCGTTCGGGCTTGCCGCCCGCGCTATTGGCAACGACATGAAGGTCGGCGTCGTCCAGTATGTCAAAGGTAAATGGCAGACAGGAGAGCGTAAAGTTCTTGAGGCCTTCCCCGACCAGATTGAAATCCATAGCATGGGAGAAGGCTTCACCTGGGAGACGCAGGATCGCGAACGCGATATCCGTGCCGCCGAAAGGGCTTGGGAGAAATCGAAGCAGATGATCGAGGCAAGCCGCGGCGACAACCCAGCTTTCGATATGGTCATCCTCGATGAGCTGAACATCGTGCTCCGCTATGACAGCCTGCCACTCGCCGAAGTAATTGAATTTCTTAAAAACAAGCCCGAAAAACTTCATGTTGTCGTTACCGGTCGCAATGCGAAGGACGAACTGATCGAGATTGCCGATCTGGTGACCGAGATGACACAGATCAAGCATCCCTTCCGCTCCGGCGTCAAGGCCCAGGTCGGAATAGAATTCTGATGACTGCCGCCCTCATGCTGCAAGGAACGGGATCGGACGTCGGCAAGTCGCTGCTTGTCGCCGGCCTGGCCCGTGCCTATAGCAACAGAGGGCTGAAAGTTAGACCGTTCAAGCCGCAGAATATGTCGAACAATGCCGCCGTCACGATTGAGGGCGGCGAAATTGGCCGCGCGCAAGCATTGCAGGCGCGCGCCGCCAGAACGCCGATTCGCAATGACATGAACCCGGTCCTTTTGAAACCGCAAAGCGAGACCGGCGCGCAGGTTATCGTACAGGGCAAAATATATGGCAATGCAAAGGCGCGGGATTATCAGGCGTTGAAACCACAGCTACTGTGCAAGGTGCTGGAAAGCTTCGCACGTATTGGTGAAGGTACCGACCTCGTCCTGATCGAGGGCGCGGGCAGCCCGGCGGAAATTAATCTTCGCGCCCATGATATTGCCAATATGGGCTTTGCCGAGGCGGCGGATGTGCCGGTCATCCTCGCGGGCGATATTGACCGCGGCGGCGTGATTGCACAGATCGTCGGCACCCATATGCTGCTCTCAGCGTCCGAACAGAAACGGACACGGGGCTATATCATCAATAAATTTCGCGGCGATCTCACGCTGTTTGATGATGGACTTAAAATCGTCAGCGAAAAGACAGGACTCAAAAGTTTCGGCGTACTGCCCTTTTTCGATCAGGCAAGCAAACTACCGCCGGAAGATGCTTTCTCCATTACGTCGCGACCCGCGCGCGAAGGCGCGATCCGTATCGCCGTCCCCATCTTTTCGCGCATTTCGAATTTTGATGATCTCGATCCGTTACTCGCCGAACCGGATGTCGCCGTGCATATGATCAAGGCGGGGGATCCTATCCCCTCCGGGATGGACGTGATCCTCCTTCCCGGCTCCAAGGCAACGCTCGCCGATATGGATTTTGTCCGTGCGCAAGGCTGGGATATCGATATCCATGCCCATGTGCGTCAGGGCGGCACCGTCGTCGGCCTCTGCGGTGGTTACCAAATGCTGGGTCGACGCTTAAGCGATCCCGGCGGCATTGAGGGACCGGCCAGAACAATCGACAGCCTGAACCTTCTCGAATTTACGACAACCTTGAGCGGATCAAAAAAGCTGGTCGAGGAAACGGGCACCGAGACCCTCACCGGCGAAATAATATCAGGCTACCATATGCATGTCGGCTTAAGCGAAGGCCCGGCGCTCGCCCGGCCCATGCTGCAGCTTTCCTCCGGCCCCGACGGCGTGATTTCGGAAAACAACCGGATTATGGGATGCTATCTGCATGGCATCTTCGCCTCGGATAAATTCCGATATAATTTTCTTAACCGGTTTAAATTAAGAAAAGAAAAACTCGATGATTTTGAATTCGTTATCGAAAAAACTTTAGATCAACTCGCGGATCATATGGAAAAGCATCTTGATCTCGACGCGTTGCTGGAGGTTGCCAATGGCGCTAGCTGACGCAGTAAATTACGAGGGCAAGGGCAAGCAGCACCGCCACAATCAGACCGCCCGCCATGCGGTAGAGAATAAGCGCGCGGAAAATATGCTCCGGCCTTACATCGCGCGAACCTTCCTCATTCATCCATCGGTCGGTTATCTCAATACCGTCATAAATACGCGGTCCTGCAAGGGCGATCCCGAGCGCGCCCGCCATCGCCGCCTCCGGCCAGCCGGCGTTGAAACTCCGATGGTATTGCGCATCCCGAAGCATGGCACGAAGAGCCGCCTTTGGGTCCGCCCCCTTCACGAGGAATGCCGCAATAAAAATCAAAAAGGCGGTGAGCCGCGCCGGAATGTAATTGACCGCATCGTCAATTCGCGCCGCCGCCTTGCCGAAATATTCGTACCGTTCGTTCCTGTGACCAATCATGCTGTCGAGGGTGTTGACCGCCTTGTAAGAGCAAATCCCCGGCAGCCCCAACAAGGCAAAAAAGAAGACCGGCGCAATTGTTCCATCGGAAAAATTCTCGGCGAGCGATTCAATGGCAGCGCGGGAGATCGCGTTCTCATCGAGGCTGTCGGGATCGCGACCAACGATATGCGAGACGGCTTCCCGTCCCGCGTCAAGGCTCTCTCCAAGACCCAGCGCGACATCCCGGACATGGTCATACAGGCTCCGCCAGGCGATCAAGCTGCTGGCAAGGATTGCGAGCAAAATCATGCCAACTGGATATCCATTACACTGGGTTGCAATCAGAATTCCGACGCCCATCGCGATCGCGATGACAGCACAGCCCATAACGCACCCCCGAGCAAGGCGGGACCAGTTACCAAGATCAGTCTTGTTAAATTTATCGTCGACAATCGAAATCAGCTTGCCCAGCAAAACGACTGGATGCGAGACATAGTGGTACAACCATTTCGGATCACCGGTCAGCGCATCGATAATGAACGCCAACAGGATAATCAGTGGCGGCGTGTAAAAAGCGGAACTCGATGTGATGAATATGCCGGACATCGGCGCACCATGATATGGGCATGGACAAGCGTCAATCCTTTATCTGGTGGTATTGACTGCGATCCATCGGTAAAACTGAATTTCGCGTGGGAAACAATGCGCAGCACGGGAGCGGAATATGACTGAGAAATATGGCGTAATGGTCTGCGGGCACGGTAGCCGTGATGTAGGCGCCGTCAGCGAGTTTGCCGCGGTCGCCAAGGGGATCGCCGAACGCCTTCCCCAATATCAGGTGGAATCCGGCTTTCTCGAATTTGCGACGCCGATCCTTCGCGATGGGCTGGATAAGCTCCGCGAGAGCGGTCACACTCATATTCTCGCCATACCGGGCATGCTGTTCGCGGCCGGTCACGCGAAGAATGATATCCCGTCGGTCCTCAACCGCTATGCGGCGGAACATGAAGGACTCACCATCTCTTATGGCCGTGAGCTCGGAATCGACCTTAAAATGATTCGCGCCGCCGGGGAGCGGATCAAGGAAGCGCTCGCAACGGCAAAAAATGATATTCCCTTGCATGAAACCATGCTGGTTGTTGTCGGGCGGGGCGCATCTGACCCGGATGCCAATTCGAATGTCACCAAGGTCATGCGACTCTTGTGGGAGGGGCTCGGATTTGGTTGGGGCGAGACGGTTTATTCGGGCGTAACCTTCCCATTGGTCGAGCCGGGTCTGGAACATGCAGCAAAGCTTGGCTACAAGCGGATCGTCGTCTTTCCCTATTTCCTTTTCACCGGCATTCTGGTCAATCGCATCTACGACTATACGGACAAGGTCGCGGCCGCGCATCCGGACATCGAGTTTATCAAGGCGCCCTATCTCAATGACCATCCGCTCGTTCTCGACTGCTTTGCCGAGCGGGTGACGGA
>JAIOYL010000025.1 GCA_021741195.1 Sneathiella sp.
GAGATCGAGGTCGAGGAATGGGCCGCGCCGAACGGGTCATACTCGCTCTCGGAGCGTTTGGTGAAGCCCGAGAGGCCGCCCGGCTGGCGTAAGCTGCGGATGCGGTCGCGGCGGCCAGTCAGGATCTTGTGCGGGTAGCATTGATGGCCGACATCCCAGATGAGCCGGTCGCTGGGCGTATCGAAGACATGATGCAGCGCAACGGTCAGTTCGACCACGCCAAGGCCCGCGCCAAGATGTCCGCCGGTCACCGACACCGCGTCGATGGTCTCGCGGCGCAGTTCATCCGCCAGCTGGATCAGCTGGGGGAGCGTCAGGTTCCGGGTATCTTTGGGCTCGTTGATCTGGTCGAGCAACGGGGTCTCTATTCTTTTCGTCACGTCACCTACTCATCTTTATGTCCGGCGTTTAACTGTAAACGCCGCAGCCTGCCGCAGTAAATCCGCCTTTGGGCCGAACAAGTCAAGATGGGAAACGGCCTGATCGGCGAGCATGGCTGCATGTACCTTCGCCTCTTCCAGCCCCATCAGCGTGACGAAAGTGACCTTTCCGGCCGCCGCGTCCTTGCCTGTCGCCTTACCCATTTCCTCAGGCGTGCCTTCGGCGTCCAGTATGTCATCTGTGATCTGAAAGGCCAGCCCTAAATCATGGGAAAAGGCTTTCAGCGCCTGCGCTTGCGGCGGAGAGGCATGGCCAAGGACGCCGCCCGCCTCGCAGGCGAAAGTGATCAGCGCGCCGGTCTTGAGCTGTTGCAGACGGGTGATGGTGACAATATCGATGTCTTTTGAGGAGGCGTACATATCCATGGTCTGGCCGCCCGCCATTCCCTTGGCGCCCAGCGCGCGGGCAAGCCTGGAAACCAGCGCAATCCGCACTTCGGCCAAGGGATGCGTCAGCGGATCGCTCAGGATTTCGAAGGCGAGGGACTGCAGCGCATCGCCCGCAAGAACCGCCGTCGCCTCGTCAAACTTCTTATGGACGGTCGGCTGGCCGCGGCGCAAATCGTCGTCATCCATGCAGGGCAGGTCGTCATGGATCAGCGAATAGCTGTGGATCATCTCGAGCGCCGCGGCGACCCGGACTGAATGCATGCGGGGGACAGAAAACAGATCCGCCGCCTGGATCACCAATAGCGCGCGCATCCGCTTGCCGCCGGACAGCACCGCATAGCGCATGGCCTTGTAGAGCTGTTGCTCCAGCCCCTCATTCTGCGGCAGGAACTCAGGGAGCTCCTTCTCCATCAGGTCGGCGGTCTGACGGAGGGCCTTGCCAAAATCATCTTCCATTGAAATACTCAAATATCTGGTTGGTCAGGATTATTCGACATTGGCGGGTTCGACGGACAGGGTCCCGTTTTTATTGACGATCTTGTCGACCCGCTCCTGGGCGCTCCTGAGCTTGCCCTCGCAATGCTGCTTGAGCTGGGATCCGCGGGTATAGATTTCGATCGACTGATCAAGATCGACCTGGCCGGAATCCAGCTTTTCGACAATCTGCTCAAGCTCTTTCAGCGCCTCTTCAAAGCTCATTGCCGTAATATCGGCCGGAATTTTCGCAGTATCTGGCATGATTTCTCCTTTGCGCTGTTATACCCTGCTCTTAAGCGCGGAGCAACGCTTTCACATGGGCATCGACCCCTTCGGCGAGGCCTTCGAGGTCATAGCCGCCTTCCAGCACCGAGACAAGCCGCCCGGAGGCATGGATATCGGCAATTTGCAGGAGTTTGCGGGATATCCAGGAGAAATCCTCGTTGGTGAGGTTGAAGTCGGCGAGCGGGTCCTTTTCATGGGCATCGAATCCCGCCGAGACCAGAAGGAGTTCCGGCTTGAAGGCATCCAGCGCGGGCAGGATAATATCGTCATAGGCGGCACGGAATACCTGCGAGCCGGTGCCCGCTGCGAGCGGCACATTGATGATATTGCCAACGCCATGCTCGCCCGCGTCACCGGTGCCGGGGTAATAGGGCGCCTTTTGGGTCGAGCCGTAGAACATTCCGGGGTCATTCTCGAAAACCGCCTGCGTGCCATTGCCATGATGGACATCGAAATCGATGACGGCGACGCGTTCGAGGCCGTAGCGCTGGCGCGCGTAAAAGGCGCCAACGGCGACATTGTTGAACAGGCAGAAGCCCATGGCGTGGTCCGCCTCCGCATGATGGCCGGGCGGGCGGATGGCGCAGAAGGCGTTGCTGTCCGGCTGCTCCATCACCGCATCAATGGCGGCGCAGACCGCGCCCGCGGCGCGATACGCTGCCGCTTTCGATCCGGGTGACATTCTCGTGTCCGGATCGAGGTAAATGATGCCGGCTTCTGGCGCGCTTTTGTCGATATGATCGAGATAGGCACCCGTATGAACGAGTGCGATGGTTTCACGCGCCGCCAGCGGCGCCTCGATGCGCAAGAGTTCGGGAAACTTTTCAAGGTCGAGCTGGTGCAGCACGGCGCGCAACCGGTCGGACCGTTCCGGATGGCCGTCGCCCGTGTCATGAAACAGGCAGTCACGGTGAGTATAAAGATATGTCGTCATACGAATGCAGTCCGGAATAAAATTTTCGCTCAATTCTAGTATGTGCAGATTTTTTTATTGCTTTTCAAGCAGTACAGGCACAATTCTGCTAGAGTGGGTGCGGAGTGAAGTTAAGATATAAATGAAAAAAACGACACAACTAATCATTATTCTGGTGCTCGCGGGCCTCGGATACGGCGTCTGGCATTTTCAGGACAGCCTGCCCTTTATCGGAAAAGAGAAGGCTGCGGCAGAGGCGAAGCGTCCGGCGCAGCGCCCGCAAAAGGTCGTGGTTGCGACAGTAGTACGCCAGGCCCTGCCGCGGACGATTACGGCGGTCGGGACGGCGAAAGCCAGCGAGTCCGTCGATATTACCTCGAAAGTCGCCGCCAAAATCAACAGCCTGAATTTCTCCGAAGGCCAGAAAGTGAAGGTCGGCACATTGCTGGTCCAGCTCGACGATACGGAACTTGAGGCGAACCTGACCGAATCGCAGGCCGAGCGCGACAATGCGCAGAAACTCTATGACCGCGCCCTGAAACTCTATGCGACGAAAAATGTGCCCAAAGCGCAGGTTGACCTGCTGCTCTCCGAACTGCAGGCCGCCGAAGCCAAGGTGTCGGCGGACAAGGCGCGGATCGGCGATTACCGCATCAGGGCGCCGTTTTCCGGCACGCTCGGCTTTCGCGAGGCCAGTGTCGGAGCGCTGGTCCGGCCCGGGGACGTGATTACAACGCTGGACGATACCCGAACCATCAAGATCGATTTTGACCTTCCCGAGAGCTATCTCGCCGAAATCCACCCGAAACAGAAATTCAGCGCCGTAAGCGTCGCCTATCCGGGCAAGGTATTTGAAGGAACCGTCGGGACTATTGCGACACGGGTCGATGACGTCACCCGGTCTGTACGTGTACGCGGTCTGGTGCCAAATGACGAAGATATCCTGAAGCCGGGGATGTTCCTGTCCGTTGAGTTGCAGGTCAGCGTCGACAGTGACGCGCTGATCGTCGCGGAAGAGGCCATCGTGCTGACGATTTCCGGCCCGCATGTCTATGCCGTGAGGGACGGGAAGGCGGTCAGGACGCCAATAATAACCGGCCGTCGGATCAAGGGCTTCGCGGAAATTATTGAAGGACTGAATGAAGGGGACGAGGTTGTCGTCGAGGGCTTGCAGAAAGTGAAGGACGGCTCTCCCGTCGAGACGTCGTCCCTCCTGCGGACATCAGAGGCGACGTAAATGGGATTGCCCGATCTCGCCATCAAGCGGCCGGTTCTGGCCATCGTCTGCTCCCTGGTGCTGGTGCTGTTCGGCCTGTTCTCCTATCAGTCGCTGAGCGTGCGCGAATATCCGGATATCGATAGCCCGAATGTCTCCATCAACACCGGCTATCGCGGGGCGTCCGCCGAAATCGTTGAAAGCCAGATCACCCAGATCGTCGAGGATGCCGTCGCCGGTATCAGCGGCGTGGAGCGGATCACCTCGACCAGCCGCGAGGAGTTTTCCTCGGTCAATGTCGAGTTCAGCCTGAGCCGTGATATCGAATCGGCGACCAACGACGTCCGCTCGCGGATATCGCGGATTGTCAATTCCCTGCCCGAAGAAGCCGATTCGCCCCGCATCTCGAAAACCGAAAGCGACGCCCGAGCCATATTATGGCTGTCGCTGACCAGTAACCGGCTCAACCAGCTCGAACTCACGGACTATGCGGAACGCAATCTGGTTGACCCGCTGTCGACGGTGGACGGCGTCGCGCAGGTGCAGATCGGCGGCGCCCGCCGCTACGCCATGCGTATCTGGCTGAATGCGCCGGCCATGGCCGCCCGCGCGTTGACGGTGCAGGACATTGAGGACGCGATCCGCCGGCAGAATGTGCAGATCCCGTCGGGCCGTATCGAATCCAGCATGCGCGAGTTCAATATCAAGACCGAGTCGGATCTCAGAACGCCGGAGGAATTCCGGCAGATCATCATCACCGACGCCAGCGGTGGCCCGGTCCGGCTTGGTGATGTCGCCGATGTCGAGATCGCGGCGGAGAATGACAGGACCAGCCTGCAGATCAACGGCAAGTCCGCTGTCGGGCTCGGGATTATCCGCCAGTCGGGCGCCAACGTTCTGGAAGTCGCCAACGGCGTGAAGGAGATCGTCAAGGACCTGCAGAGAACGCTGCCGGCGGGCCTGAATATAGAAGTTTCCTATGATCAGTCCGTGTTCATCAGCCAGTCCATCAAGGAAGTCTTTATCGCCCTCGGCATCGCCATGGTGCTGGTGATCCTGGTGATCTTCTTCTTCCTGCGCTCCGTCTCCGCCACCTTCATCCCGGCGGTCGCCATCCCGGTCTCTATTATCGCGACCCTCATCATTCTGGCGGCGCTTGATTATTCAGTCAATGTGCTGACCCTGCTTGCCCTGGTGCTGGCGATCGGCCTCGTGGTCGATGATGCCATCGTCGTGCTTGAGAATATCCATCGCCGGATCGAGGAGGGGGAACCGCCGTTGCTGGCCGCGAGCCGGGGCTCAAAGCAGGTGGCGTTCGCCGTCGTCGCGACAACGATCGTGCTGATTGCCGTCTTTATCCCGATTTCCTTCCTTGAGGGGACGACGGGGCGGTTGTTCCGTGAATTCGGCGTTGCGGTCGCCGCCGCCGTGATGTTTTCCGCCTTCGTCGCCCTCACCCTGACACCGATGCTCTGCTCGAAACTGCTCGTCGAGGCCAACAAGGAAGGCTGGTTTTACAAGGCGACCGAGCGGCTGTTCACCGGCATGGCAGCGGGGTATGGGCGGTTGCTCAAATGGACGCTGCAAATTCCGCTCGTCATCGTCGCCTTTGCCGTCGGCTTTTCCGCGCTGGCCTATAGTTTCTATGACGCGATCCCCAAGGAATTTGCGCCGACGGAGGATCGCGGCATCTTCTTCATTCCCGTGAAGGCGCCGGAGGGCGCCAGCATGGAATATACCCGCCGCAACGTCGACAAGATCGAAGGGGTGCTGGAGCCACTGGTCGAGAGCGGCGAGGCGGCGCGGATTTTCGCCTTTCTCGGCACCTTTTCACAGCCCGGTCCTGTCAACACCGCCTTCATGTTCACCCGCCTTGTGCCCTGGGAGCAGCGCCAGCGGTCGCAGCAGGAAATCGTCAAGAGTATCTTTCCCGGATTGCTCGCCATCCCGGGCGTCCGCGCTTTTGCCATCAATCCGGCCAGCCTTGGCCAGCGCGGTTTTTCCGCGCCCGTGCAGATCAATGTCGGCGGACCGTCCTATGACGTGATCAATGAATGGGTCGACCGGGTGATCGAGCGGGCAAAGGAAAACCCCAGGCTGCTCAATATCGACAAGGACTTTCAGGAAACCCAGCCGCAGATCCATGTTGATATCGACCGCGAGCGGGCGTCCACTCTCGGCGTTTCCATGGAGACCATTGGCCGGACGCTGGAAACACTGATGGGCGCGCGCAACGTCACCACCTATGACCAGGGCGGGAAGCAGTATGAGGTGATCGTCCAGGCGCGAAAACAGGATCGCAGCAACCGCGATGACCTGACAAATGTCTATGTGCGCTCGGACCGTTCCGGCGAGCTGATCCCGCTGTCCAACTTCGTTACCCTGACCGAGCAGGCGGGACCGGGAGAGCTGAAACGCTCCGACCGGCTGCGGGCGGTACAGATCACCGCCTCACTTGGCCCCGACTACACGCTGGAAGAGGCGCTCGGCTATCTGGAGGGCATCATCAAGGAAGAGGTCGGGGATGGCGCCCGCATCTCCTTCGACGGCCTCAGCCGCTCCTTCAAGGATTCCAACGAGGCGCTCCTGTTCACCTTCATGACGGCGCTTCTGGTCGTCTTCCTCGCGCTCGCCGCGCAGTTCGAGAGTTTCATCCATCCGCTGATCATCATGACGACGGTGCCGCTTGCGATCACCGGCGCGCTTGGCTCCATCCTGCTGACCGGCCTGACGCTGAATATCTATAGCGAGATCGGCATCATCATGCTGATCGGGCTGACCGCTAAAAACGCCATCCTGATCGTCGAATTCGCCAACCAGCTGCGTGATGAGGGCGCGGATATCCTGACCGCCATCCAGCAATCCGCCATCATCCGCCTGCGGCCGATCCTGATGACGACGATTTCAACGGCGCTCGGCGCCGTGCCGCTGGCGCTCGCCACCGGGGCGGGGGCGGAGAGCCGGGCCGCCATCGGCATCGTCATCATCGGCGGCATGTTGTTCTCGACCCTCCTGTCGCTGTTCGTCGTGCCGGTCTTCTATATCCTGCTGGCCCGCTTCAGCCGGCCATCGGGCTATCTGGCCACGCGGCTGAACGAGCTGGAGACCGTCCATAGCGAGATCCGCAAATAGCCCCCTATAAGGTCTTTCCGATCCAGCGGGCCCGGCCGGTGAACTGATCTGTCTTGTCCATATGGCCGCCGATATCGCGCCGCGCCGCTGTCCAGCCAATTCGGCGAAATAACGTCTTGATTGGATGAATGGATAAGGCCGCGCTTTAATATGAGTTTCCATGGTAAGCGTCGAACAGCTATGGTAGATAAAGGGTTGGTAATTTCAGGGGCGCCAACTATCGCAAGGATCAGGTTCTATGCCGAATACACAGAAGGTTCTTTTGCTGACCGGGGCGAGCCGCGGGATCGGGCATGCCACGGTCAAGCGATTCAGCGCGGCGGGCTGGCGGGTTCTGACGGTGTCGCGCCAGGCCTTTTCCGAATATTGCCCCTGGGAAGGCGGTGAGAAGGATCATCTGCAGATTGACCTCGCGGATATCGAGGCCCTGCCGAAGGCGATTGAGCATATCCGCGAGAAACTGACCGGCGGCGCCCTGCATGCGCTCGTGAACAACGCCGGTATTTCACCGAAGGGTCCGGATGGCGCGCGTTTCAATACGCTCAACTCCAAATATGCCGACTGGCTGCATGTCTATAACGTTAATCTCTTCGCGCCGCTGATGCTGGCGCAGGGGCTGTTCGACGAACTGGTAGCGGCGAAGGGCGCTATCGTCAATGTCACCTCCATCGCCGGGGGCCATGTGCATCCGTTTGCAGGCTCCGCTTACGGCACGTCCAAGGCGGCGCTCTCCGCGCTGACACGGGAAATGGCGTCGGATTTCGGGCCCTACGGGGTGCGCGTGAATGCCATCGCGCCCGGCGAGATCGATACCTCCATCCTCTCGCCGGGCACCGAGGACATGATCAAGGATATCCCGCTCCGCCGCCTTGGCAAGCCGGAGGAAGTCGCCTCGACCATCTATTTCCTTTGCGATGCGCCATCCTCCTACGTCACCGGCGCGGAGGTCCATATCAACGGCGGCCAGCATGTGTGAGCCATTGGCGGTGCGGTGACCGGTTCCCGGTGCAGTATTGAAGAGGGCAGGATGGAACTACCAGGAACCAAAGGCTATGCGGAAATGCTGGATCAGCGGATAATCCGCTATGAACAACTCGCGTTCAGAGAAGTGCATTCAGTCGTACTGGATTTGATCCCGGCGGTCCCCGGTCATGTTCTTGAAATCGGGGCGGGGACGGGGCGCGATGCGGCCGCGCTTGCCGACATGGGCCATCGGGTCACGGCGGTTGAGCCGACCGATGAGCCCCGCGCCGCTGCAGAGCGCCTGCATCCGTCGCCCCAAATCGACTGGATCGACGACGGCCTTCCCGATCTTGCCCGGGTTGTGGAATTGGGCGCGCAGTTTGATCTTGTCATGATGACCGCCGTCTGGATGCATCTCGACGAGAAGGAACGCGCGCGCGCGATGCCCCGTATCGCCTCCCTGATCCGGCCCCAGGGCCTGCTCCTCCTGTTGCTCCGCCATGGACCTCTGCCAGGGGATCGGCGGATGTTCGATGTCTCCGCGGAGGAGACAACCGGCCTCGCCATGGCCGAACGCCTTTTCCCGATCCGCAATATCCAGCGGGAATCGGTTCAGGAGGGGAACAGGCGGGAGGGTATCACCTGGACAAGCCTCGCCTTCCGCAAGGTTGGTTAGGTCGCCGTCTAATCCTCGCGCCAGTTTTCCTTGAACGCCAATGCGGCGGCGTCATCGAGGCCCTTGGTGAAGCGGTCGAACATCTCGTCGATCTCGGCCTCCGTGATGATCAGCGGCGGGCAGAGGGCGAGATTGTCGCCCGCGACTGCGCGGCTGATCACGCCCGCATCCTGCATGGCGTCCGCCGTCTTTGGGCCGGCCTTGAATTTTGCATCGAAGGGGCGCTTGGTCTTCTTGTCGGCGACCAGTTCAATCGCGCCGATCAGGCCCGTTGCCCGGACTTCACCGACCAGCGGATGGTCAGCGAGGGCGTTGAAGCGCTCAACAAAGCGGTGCGAGACATGGCGGACGTGACCGAGGATATTGCGCTCCTCCATCAGTTCCATTGTCCGCATGCCGACAGCCGCCGGGACGGGATGGCCGGAATAGGTAAAGCCATGGGCAAAGGCGCCGTGCTTCTCGCTCTGCTTGACCATTCCCCGGAATATTTCTTCCGACACCATGACCGCCGAGATCGGCAGATAGGCGCTGGAGAGGGCCTTGGCGCAGGACAGGATATCCGGCTGGATGTCGTAGGTTTGCGATCCCCACATCTGTCCGGTCCGGCCGAAGCCGCAGATCACTTCGTCGGCGATCATCAGGACATCGTATTTTTTCAGGATCACCTGGATCTTCTCGAAATAGGTGGCGGGCGGAATGATGACGCCGCCTGCACCCATGACCGGCTCGGCGATGAAGGCGGCAACGGTGTCGGGACCTTCCTTCAGGATCAGTTGTTCGAGATCATCGGCCATCCGGCTTGCGAATTCCTCCTCGTTCTCGCCATCCTTGCCATAGCGGTAGTAATGCGGGCAGGAGGTATGCAGGATATTCTTGATCGGAAGGTCGAAATCGTTATGCAGCGGCGGCAGGCCCGTCAGGCTGGCGGCGGCAACCGTCACCCCATGATAGGCCTTCTGCCGGGAGATGATCTTCTTTTTCTCCCGCCGTCCAAGGCTGTTGTTATAGTACCAGACCAGCTTGACGACCGTGTCATTTGCTTCCGATCCGGAATTGGCGAAAAAGACCTTGGAGAATTTGGCAGGTGCAATGTCGAGCAGTTTTTCGGCAAGGCGGATGCCGGGCTCCGTCGATTTGCTGGCGAAGGAATGATAAAAGGGGAGCTTGCGCATCTGCTCGATGGCGGCGTTGATCAGTTCCTCCTCGCCGAAGCCGAAGGAGGCGCACCAGAGCCCGGCCAGTCCCTCGATATATTCCTTGCCGTCCGTATCGAAGACATGAATGCCCTTGCCACTCTCGATGATCAGCGGCCCTTCCTTCTCGTGGACGGAAAGGTTGGTGTAGGCATGGATCAGGCTTTTCGCATCGCGCGCGGCAAGGGAATTCCCCTGAAAAAGGCTCGGGCTGTTCATCGCTTTATCCTCGATTTTTGTCATTAGGTGAGAGGTATTTGTAGAACCAACATCAAGGTTCTGTCAAAGGGCGTTTACAACAATGTTGTCTATGGTGTCCGTTCATGGCTTAATTACCCATGGGGAGGAGGGCCTGATGATGGAAAGCATGACTTATTTCGGGGCGGACGGACTGGAACTTCATGCCTATGTCTGGCATCCGGAAGGAACGCCCAAGGCATCGGTGCAGATCGCCCATGGCATGGCGGAACATGCGGCGCGTTACGAGCGGTTTGCGCGCGTGCTGAACGGATTCGGCTATATCGTCTATGCCAATGACCATCGCGGCCATGGCAAGAGCGTGCCGCAAGGCCAGGATCCCGGCCATATGGGCGAGGATGGCTGGAACAAGGCGGTCGAGGATATGTATTTGCTCAACCGGATCATCGCAGGCAAGCATCCCGAACTTCCGATCATTCTGCTCGGTCATTCCATGGGCTCGTTCCTGACCCAGCAATATATGGCCGAACATGGCGAAACCATCGCCGCCGCGGCGCTGTCGGCGACCAATGGCCCGCCAGGCGCGCTCAATAAAATCGGCCAGGCGCTGACGCGGCTTGAGAAACTGCGCCTTGGCGGCGAGGGGCACAGCCCGGTGATGGACAGCATGACCTTCAAGGCCTTTAACAAGGCGTTCAAGCCCAATCGGACGGAGTTCGACTGGCTGTCGCGCGACGAGGCGGAGGTCGATAAATATGTCGCGGATCCGCTCTGCGGTTTCGAATGCTCCGTCGCGACATGGATCGGCCTTCTCGATGCCCTTGGGCAAGTTGCCAGCGACGCGGCGCTCGCAAAAATGAACAAGGACATGCCGATCTATGTCTTCAGCGGCAGCGAGGATCCCGTGGGCGAAAAGACCAAGGGCGTCAAGCGCTTGCTGGCCGCTTACGCGAAGCACGGTTTTACCCGTGTGACCCATAAATTCTATGACGGCGGCCGCCATGAAATCCTCAACGAGACCAACCGTGATGAGGTGATGGCGGATTTCATCGCCTGGGCGAACAGCGTCACCGGCTGACCAGTCCGGCGCCTGCGAGCCGGACTGGTCAGGGGGCATTTGATGCCATAGAGTTTTTCCGCTCTCAATCAACAAGGAAAAACAATATGGGCACAGCGCCAGCGGATCGATATACGCTTATCGGCGGAAACGCCTCTCCCTATTCCCAGAAAATGCGCGCCGTCATGCGCTACAGGCGGCTTCCCTTCGACTGGATCCTCCGCACCGAGGAGAATGATCATCTGCTGGCGGGCTTGAGGCCGGTTCTGGTGCCGGTTCTGAAGCTGCCAGAGGACGGCAGCCTGCATCTCGACAGTACAAAGCTGATTTATATGCTGGAGGATCGGCATCCGGGCGCGCGTTCCATCATCCCTGACAATCCGGCCCATGCCTTCCTCGCCCATCTGATCGAGGATATGGCCGATGAATGGGTCACCAAGATGATGTTCCATTACCGCTGGGCCTATGCGCCGGATATCCATTACGCCAGTTACTGGATCGCCGATGACCGCGCCTCGGGCAAGACTGATGAGGCACGGGAAAAGTTCGCGAAATTCTTCGCTGACCGCCAGATCGGCCGTATGCCGATTGTCGGCTGCACGCCGGAGAATGCGCCGGTGATCGAAGGCGGATATCATCATATTCTGGCGCTGCTTAACGCTCATGTCGGCCAGCATAAATATCTGTTCGGGACCCGTCCCTCGATTGCCGATTTCGGTCTCTATGGGCAGCTCCGGACGCTTTCCGTCGATCCGACGCCGATGTCAATTATGCGACGAGAAACCCAGCGGACCGAGAGCTGGCTGCGGCAACTCGACGATGCTTCCGGCATCGAGGGGGAATGGCTCGCAGGCGATGATCTTAAGGAGGCGACGAAAAGCCTGATAGAGTATGCGGCCACGATCTACCTGCCCTTCCTCGCCGCCAATGCCGCGGCGATCGAGAAGGGCGAAGAGACATTCTCGCTCGAGCTTGACGGGCAGAAATATGAACAGGGCGTCTTCGGTTATCAGGTGAAATGTCTTGGCGAGTTGAAGGCGCGGTTCAAGGCGCTCCCCGATGACGCCAGAAAACTTGTGAGCGGCCTGATCGGGGAGGCGGGGGTCAAGATCCTAAGCTAGATCGAGAAGCCGCCGAGCTTGGTTTCGAGATATTCCATGATACCCTCCTTGGCGCCTTCGCGTCCCAAACCGCTATCCTTCATGCCGCCGAAGGGCGCGGCGGCGGAGGTCGGGTTGATGTCGTTGATGCCGATGATCCCGAAGCGCAATCCCTCGAACATCCGCATGGCGCGGGAGATATCGCGGGTATAGACGTAAGCCGCAAGTCCGTAGTCCGTATCGTTCGCCTTCGCCAGCACTTCCGCCTCGGTTTCAAACCGGATGATCGGGGCGACCGGGCCGAACGTCTCCTCACGGTAGATCAGCATGTCTTCCGTGACATTGGCGAGCACCGTCGGCGCATAGAAATAGCCCTTGTCGAGACCGTTGGATTTAAGCGCGACGCCGCCGGTCACCAGCTCCGCGCCCTTGGAAACCGCATCCTGCACCTGCCGCTCCACCTTGTCGATAGCCGCCTGATTGACGAGCGGGCCAATGGCGACGGCATCGTCAAACCCGCTGCCCGCCTTCATTTTTGAAACCCGCGCCTGGAAGGTATCAACGAATTGGTCGTAGGAGGCGTTCTGCACGAAAAAACGGTTCGGGCTGATGCAGGCCTGTCCGGTGTTGAGGAACTTGACCAGCGAACCACCCTTCGCGGCATGATCGGGATCGACATCCTCGAACACCACGAAAGGCGCGTGACCGCCAAGCTCCGCCGAGACGCGCTTCATATTGGCGCTGGCCCGTCCGGCCAGCATCTTGCCGACATTGGTCGAGCCGGTAAAGGTGAGCTTGCGGACCGCCGGGTGGCTGGTAAAAACCTCGCCGACGGGTTTGGGGTCCAGCGCCGTTACCAGATTGACGACGCCCGGCGGAATACCCGCCGCCTCGAAAATCTCGAACATTGCAATGGCGCAGAGCGGTGTCGCCTCGGCGGGTTTGAGGACGACCGTACAGCCGGCGGCCAGCGCCGGGCCGACTTTGCGGGTAATCATGGAGACCGGGTAGTTCCAGGGGGTGACCGCCGCGACCACGCCGACGGGCTGTTTCAGGACCATGAAGCGCTGATCGGCGCGGGCGGAGGGGAGGATTTCGCCGTTCACCCGTTTCGCTTCCTCCGCGAACCAGAGCAGGAAATCCGCGCCATATTGCACTTCGTTGCGCGCGGCTTTCAGCGGCTTGCCCTGCTCCTCCGTCATGATGCGCGCGAGATCCTCCTTGCGCTCGATCATGATCTGGTAGGCTTTATAAAGATACGACGACCGTTGATAAGCTGTGGTGCGTGACCAGCCGCGGAATGCCGCATCGGCGGCCTCGACCGCGCGGGCGGCCTCTGCCGCGCCGCCGTCGGGCGCCTCTCTGATCACATCCCCCGTCGCCGGATTGGTTACGTCGAAGCTTTTGCCGCTATCCGCGGCGGTCCATTTTCCGTCAATATACATCGTGCCGTAAAACCTTTCGAAGGGCGGAGTTTCGTCTTTTTGATTGGGGCGCAGTCTAGCGAAATATCCGCGCCCGTAAAGCCTCTCGCTCAGGCAGGCTCTGCCGACGCTTTCGCCAGCCTTGCCTGTTCCTCGGCTTTCAGCATTTTCGAGGTCTGGCGGGAGCCGTCCTCGCTCCAGCCGGGCGGACCGAAGACATACATGAAAGCGGCCTTGAGGCTCTTGGCATGGAGGAGGTCACTGAATATCCCGGCCCATTCATGCAAGGCGATGACGAGGGGATTGAAGCTCGCGATCTGCCTGACGATGCCGTAGCGGCAGGGCGCTGCTTTATCCTCGGGCACGAAGCTGCCGAACATCTTGTCCCAGATGATGAAGATCCCGGCGTAGTTGGCATCCAGATAGCGCGGATTGATCGCGTGATGCACGCGGTGATGCGACGGGGTGTTCATCACGGCCTCAATCGGCCTCCACATTTTATCTATGGTCTCGGTATGGATCCAGAACTGATAGACGAGGCTGATCCCTTTCTGGAAAACGATCATCGACAGCGGAAAGCCGATGAAGGAGAGCAGCAGCCAGGGCGCCCAGGTCCCGGCGATCCCGCCCGTCCATGTCTGCCTGAGCGCGGTGGACAGATTGTAATATTGCGACGAATGATGATTGATATGCGCCGCCCACCAGATGCGGTGCTCATGGCTCAGCCGGTGGAACCAGTAATAGCAGAAATCCTCCGCGAACAGCAGCAGGAGAAACGCCCACCAGTGATAGCCGATCTCGAACAGGCGGTACTGGTAGACCCAGAGCGAGACCGCGCCGGCAATGCCGAAATTGACCAGCCCGATGGCGAAATTGCCGAGCCCCATGATCAGCGACGCCGCGCTGTCCCGCATCTCATAATTGGATTTTTTCGGGAAATAGCGGCCGACCATCGCCTCGATAAGGATCAGGAGGACAAAGGCCGGAATGGCGAAGGTGACCGGATCAGGCAGATGCATCATTCTCTCCGTTCAACATAGCCTCGAGCGCGGCGCGATCCTCTTCCTCACAGGCGAATTTCACCGACGGAAAAGCAAAACCCTGGCGCGGAATATGAAGCAATGTGTTATCCGACCGCCAATCACATTTATCCAGTATCCCAGAGCCTAACATCTGCAGCACCAGCTTGTCGCCGAAACTTCTGACAAGGCCGATGCCTTTGCCGTTTTGCCATTGGACCAACGCATATTTTCCATCGCCACTGATGACCGAGCGTATGATATTCTCGCCGGGCTCCTGATCACGAAGAAATACCGTCAGGGTCCCGGGCGTGAGATCGGCATCGCGCCGGCCCGCAACCAGCCGGATAAAGAGGATCACAATCAGCACCGCGAGCGCCGCTGCGGGAAGAAGGATCAGCGGATTGAGGGCCATAACCGGTTCTCTTGATTCGTTGCATTTCCTGTCATTGTTACAAAATTAGGGAGGTTTTGACAAAAATTCCATGGATGCCGTCAATACAGGCCGCCATTCCCCTACGGAAACCATCGCGCGCCGCGGCAAAAGCGCCCGAATCGCAAAGGGTCTTTACCTGAGGCGAGGGCGGTTTTATGCTGCGGCAACATTAATCAAATAACAAATATGGGATGTAAAATGCTAGGTCTTATTCAGGATCGGCCGCTGCTGATTTCTTCGCTAATCGAATATTCGGGTCTCAATCATGGCGACGTGGAAATTGTCTCACGCACCGTCGAGGGGCCAATCCACCGCACCAACTATCGCAATATCAATCTGCGCGCGAAGAAACTGGCGCAGGCGCTGACAAAGCTCGGCGTCAAGCTTGGCGACCGCATCGGCACGCTCGCCTGGAACGGTTACCGCCATATGGAGATCTATTTCGGCGTTTCCGGCATGGGGGCGGTCTGCCACACCATCAACCCGCGCCTGTTTCCCGAACAGATCGCCTATATCGTCAATCATGCGGAAGACAAATATATCTTTGTCGACCTGACCTTTGTGCCGCTGCTTGAGGCGCTGAAGGAGCATCTGACAAACGTCAAGGGCTTCATCGTCATGACGGACCAGGAGCATATGCCGCAAACGACCCTCGATAACGTTATTTGCTACGAGACGCTGGTCGAGGCGGAGAAGGGGAACTACGAATGGCCGCAGTTCGATGAGATGACGGCTTCCTCGCTCTGCTATACCTCCGGAACCACCGGCAACCCCAAGGGCGTGCTTTACGCCAACCGCTCGACCGTGCTCCACAGCTTCTGTGTCTGCGCGCAGGACGGCCTCGGCGTCGGCAACAACGATTCGATCCTCGCCGTCGTGCCGATGTTCCACGCCAACGCCTGGGGCCTGCCGTATGCGGCGGCCATGTGCGGCGCGAAAATGGTGATGCCGGGCGCCGCCATGGATGGCGCCTCGCTCTATGAGCTGATGGAGGCCGAGGAGGTCACGCTCGCCGCCGGGGTGCCGACCATCTGGATGATGCTGCTGGGCTATGTGAAGGAAAACAATCTCAAGTTCTCGACCATGAAACGGACGGTGATCGGCGGTTCCGCCGCGCCGCGCTCGATGATCGATACCTTCGTTGAAGGCCATGGGGTCGAGGTGATCCATGCCTGGGGCATGACAGAGACCAGCCCGCTCGGCACCACCGGCAACCTGCTTAAAAAACACGAAAAGCTCTCGCAGAAGGAAAAGACCGATATCCGGGTCAAGCAGGGACGGATTGTCTTCGGCGTCGAGCTCAAGATTACTGATGATAACGGTGATGAGCTTCCGCGCGACGGCGTCGCCTTTGGCGATCTGAAGGTCCGCGGGCCCTGGATCACCAGCGGTTATTTCAAGGGTGAGGGCGGTAATGTGCTGGATGAGGACGGCTGGTTCGCCACCGGCGACGTCGGCACCATCGATCCGGACGGCTATATGCAGATCACCGACCGCTCGAAGGACGTGATCAAGTCCGGCGGCGAATGGATTTCCTCCATCGATGTCGAGAACGAGGCTTTGGGCTGCCCCGGCATCGTCGAGGCCGCCGTGATCGCCATTCCACATCCGAAATGGGATGAACGGCCGCTGGTCATTGCCGTGAAGGAAAAAGGCCATGCCGTGACCCGAGACGATGTGATCCGGCATCTGGAGAGCACGCTTGCCAAATGGCAGCTCCCCGATGACGTCGTCTTCGTCGACGAGCTCCCCCATACGGCGACCGGCAAGCTCCTGAAGACCAAGCTCCGTGAGGATTTCAAGGACTATAAACTGCCAACGGCATAATATTTATGTGCCCGGTCCCCTGCGAGCGGCGGGGGACCGGGCCTTTTCCCGGATTTACCTGGCGGCGGGCCGCGCCGGTGGGTGCAGGGCGCCCCCCTTGTCGATAAAAAAGGGATTGTCGCGGGAAATAGCGCCAAGAGATGTCTGAAAATCCTCTAAATTTTTGCCGCGGTTTTTTTCCGGGTTGATTGCTTGTTGAACCTGCTGGTTTTCTCTATTTTATCGTTTTCGAGCAGGTCATTGAATGCCTGTTTGCTCAAGATCGACAGCCCCTGCGTGAAGCTGCCATCGAGGACAATTTCGCCATCATTTTTATAACTGATCGGGATATTGGCATTGATGCCCAGATCAAGCTGCGTTGAGAAGGGTATTGTATTAATCCTGCGCATGGTCCTGGGAATAATTTTGTTGATGCCAGTCTGAAGGGCTTTCCAGGCTTTTTCAGGTGGAACACAGCAATAGATGAGAAGGGCATCACTGCTTCCAAGATCCATGACGGAGCGGATTTTCAGCTTTTTCACGAAGTCATGGGACAAAAGCTCGTCAAACAGTCGGGATAGCCTGTCATAATCACGCCAAAATTCGTCCGGCGAAAGCGTTTGACAAATGGCGATCCGGCATTTTGTCTTTTGTTTTAAATAGTCTTTATAAGGCCTTTTCGTCGACAGTTTGAAATAAGGATTGCATACCGGAAACAGTTTGCTGTCCGTCCTGAGTATCGCCTCCTTGCTCACAAAAGACCCCGGTTTGGGGATGTCGGATGGGCTCTGCAGCGAGATGGCCAACAATCCTTCTACGATGGTGTTTTTGCTAAATTTTTCGTCGAGAATAGTCTGGGAGGATCGCCACTTTTTATCGGCAAGGATTTTGGCCAGGGTTGTTTTGATGACGTCGCCCTTGACGGACGTGATCTTGTATTCTGTGCTATCCTGAAAGGCACCGTAGAACGGAGAGTAGAAGTCAAAGTTTTTTTTGACGAAATTCTTCTGGTTCTTGTCATATATCCCAATGGTGGCGTCAAAGAGTGCTTCGGCGTATTTTTTGAAAAAATCCGAGCTTTCCAGCTCTACGAACTCCAAGCCGTTGTCCTCCTTTTTCTCGTCATCATTGTTGTCCGGCGCGGCATTCGCTTGCCGCTTGTCACTGGCTGACGCATCGGCGTCATCCTTAATTTTGACCTTGTCATTTCCGTTGTCATTATCGTTCTTCTTGTCTGACATATTTCCCGTTCCTTGCGCAGTTGATTTTCAACGGACTGACGCACGGGGCGTGATATTTGTGAGGGAATTGCCATGCAGCCTGTTGCCATATATCGGGGGCTCTTTCCTTTTGATCCGCCTTGCATTCTTTTGCCATTTCTATATCTCAGAGGGGCGCAGGTAACAAGAACAGGAAACGACAGGAAAAGACATGTCTCCAACCAACAAGCAATATCGGCTCAAAGCCCGGCCCGTCGGGATGCCGAAGGACAGCGACTGGGAATTCACGACCGGGGCTTTGCCGGAAATCGGCGCTGATGAGGTGCTGGTGAAAAATCACTATTGCTCCCTCGATCCCGCCATGCGTGGCTGGATGAACGAGGGGCGCTCCTACATCCCGCCGGTCAAGATCGGCGCGGTAATGCGCGCGGGCACCGTCGGCGAGGTGATCGCCTCCAACAGTCCGGACTTCAAGGCCGGCGACTTTGCGAGCGGGACGCTGGGTATCCAGCAATACGCCAAGGCGCCCGCCAAGGAGCTCACCAAGGTCGATCCCAAGCTCGCGCCCATTGAAAATTATCTCGGCGGGCTTGGCATGCCGGGCCTCACCGCTTATTTCGGCCTGCTCGATGTCGGTGCGGTGAAGGAAGGCGATACGGTGCTTGTCTCCGGTGCGGCAGGCGCAGTCGGCTCGCTCGTCGGGCAGATCGCCAAGATCAAGGGCGCGCGTGCCGTCGGCATCGCGGGCGGGGCGGATAAATGCGCCTATGTGGTGGGTGAGCTCGGCTTCGATGCATGCGTTGACTATAAGTCGGAGAGCTTCGTCCAGGACCTCAAGGAGCCGCTGAAGACCGGCGTCGATGTCTATTTTGACAATGTCGGTGGTGAAATCCTCGACATCGCGCTTGCCCGCATCAACCGCCATGCCCGGATCGTCATTTGCGGGGCGATCTCGCAGTATAACAACACGACGCCTATGTATGGTCCGCGCAATTACATCAACCTGCTGGTCCATCATGCGCGGATGGAAGGCTTCGTCGTCTTTGACTATCTCTCGCGCTACGGCGAAGGGGTGAAGGAGCTGGCGACATGGTATAGCCAAGGCAAGCTCAAGTTCCGCAACCAGATCGAGACCGGGATCGAGAACTTCCCCTCCGTATTGCTCATGCTCTTCAAGGGCGAGAATACGGGCAAGCTGGTCCTGAAGGTTATCGAGGATTAATCGGCCATTTCGGGGCGTAACGGATTTACCGTTACGCCTTTTCCCTGTATTGTTGGGAGGTCTCTAACCTTAAAGTCGAAGATTTTGAATGGCGTCGCTTAGCTTTTTGCTTATTTTTATTTCCTCCCTGTTTCTGATCGGATGTCTGCTGACGCCGGTTGCGGCCCGGATGGGGGCGCCGTTCCTGCTTCTCTTTCTCTGCATCGGCATGCTGATGGGCGAGGACGGTATTGGTGGCGTCAAGTTCGATAATTTCCCGCTTGCCTATGAAATCGGCTCGGTGGCGTTGGCGCTCATCCTGTTTTCCGGCGGGCTGGATACCGACAAGCAGACGCTTAAAAAGGCGGCTGCGCCAGCCTTTGTTCTATCCGTCGCCGGCGTGATCGCGACGGCGGGGATCGTTGGCGTTCTGATCCATTTCATTGCGGACCTGCCGCTCGCCGAGAGCCTCCTGCTCGGCGCGGTTGTCGGTTCGACCGATGCGGCGGCGACGTTCCTGCTCTTGCGCCAGCGCAATATCAAGCTGAAAGACGGTCTCGGCGAAACCCTGATGGTCGAGGCAGGGATCAATGATCCCATGGCCATTTTTCTCACCATAACCATGGTCGCCATTGTCGATAACGATCTGGCGCTGGACGGGCCGACCTTTATCTCATTTCTGCCCGAGCTCGGCCTCCAGCTTGGGCTCGGCGTGGTGGCCGGTTTCGCAGGCGGGTTTATTACATCGACCCTGATCAACCGCGTCAAGATGCCGGTCAGCCTGTTTGCGCCCTTCGCCATGGCCTCGGCGCTCCTGGTCTTTAACGCGACCGCCATCGCCGGGGGCAGCGGCTTTCTCGCCGTCTTTATCTGCGGTTCCATCCTGCGCCACCGCATGACGCACCAGACCGAGAGGGTCAGCCAGTTTCATGACGGCCTGTCCTGGATCTGCCAGATCGTGCTGTTCCTGATGCTGGGCCTGCTGGTGACGCCAAAGGACCTGCTCAGTCATATTCCGCTCGGCCTCGGCGTTGCGGCGGTCCTGATTTTTATCGCCCGTCCGCTCGCGACGACGCTCTGCCTCACACCCTTTCGTGTCGGGCTCCGCCAGCAGGCCTTTATCGGCTGGGTGGGCCTGCGCGGCGCGGTGCCGATCTTTCTTGCCATCATCCCGGTGATCAGCCCGGGGCCGGTGAGCACGGGCTTTTTCGACGTTGTTTTCGTTGTCGTTGTTGCTTCGCTGTTTCTGCAGGGCTGGACGATTTCTCTGGCCGCCCGCTGGCTTGGTCTGATCGATGAGGACGAAAGCGAGCCCGAGCTAGCGCTGCAAAAAGCCAAGGATTGATTTTTACCTGAAAAAGCCTTATCTAGTGGCCAGCCAGCAGCGCCGGATTTTCTGCCCTGCGGGCTATTTTTTTAGAGTACCTCCGGCGCGCAAATCATCGCCGGAGTTCAGGACATATCATGACTACGCTGGAACAACGGGTCGCCAACCGGCGGACCTTCGCCATCATTGCCCATCCGGACGCGGGCAAGACAACGCTGACCGAAAAGCTGCTGCTGTTCGGCGGCGCCATTCAGCTTGCGGGCGCCGTGAAGACACGCGGCGAGCAGCGCCGCGCGCGCTCGGACTGGATGAAGGTGGAGCGCGAGCGGGGCATTTCCGTTGCCTCCTCGGTCATGACCTTCGATTACCGCGAAAAGACCTTCAACCTGCTCGACACCCCGGGCCATGAGGATTTCAGTGAGGATACCTACCGCACCCTGACGGCGGTCGACAGTGCCGTGATGGTGCTCGACGGCGCGAAAGGTATCGAGAGCCAGACCCGGAAACTGTTCGAGGTTTGCCGCCTGCGCGACATGCCGATCACCACCTTCATCAACAAGTTCGACCGTGAGGCGCTGGACCCGTTTGACCTGCTGGATGATATCGAGCAGACGCTGGCGCTCGACGTCGTTCCGGCAAGCTGGCCGATCGGCATGGGACGGAATTTCCTCGGCTGCTACGATCTTTTCAATGACCGGCTGGTGCTTGTCTCCAAGAGCAAGGAAAACCATCTCGACGAAGGGGTGACCTGCAACGGTCTCGACGATCCGAAACTCGATGAACTGCTGCCGGCCGATGCGGTCCAGAAACTGCGCGAGGATATCGAGATGGTGCGCGGCCTCTGCCCGGATTTCGATGTGAACGCCTTTCTGGAGGGCACGATGACGCCCGTCTATTTCGGCAGCGCGGTCAATAATTTCGGCGTCGAGACGCTGCTTAACGGCCTCACCGAAATGGCGCCGAGTCCGCGCTTTGCGCCGTCGGCGGCACGCAAAATCTCACCGCTTGAATCCAACGTCACGGGCTTTATTTTCAAGATCCAGGCCAACATGGACCCCAAGCACCGCGACCGCATCGCCTTCATGCGGCTGGTGTCGGGGCATTTCAAGCGTGGCGCGAAACTGAAACATGTCCGCAGCGACAAGATCTTGAATATCCATAATCCTGTGCTCTTCCTCGCGCAGGATCGCGAGCTTGCCGAAGAGGCCTGGCCCGGCGATATCATCGGCATTCCCAACCATGGCAACCTGCGTATCGGCGACGCGCTGACCGAGGGCGAGGAAATCCGCTTTACCGGCATCCCGAGTTTTGCGCCGGAACTGCTGCAAAAGGTGCGCCCCGTTGATCCGATGCGCGCCAAGCATCTCGGCCGGGCGCTCGTGCAGCTCGCGGAGGAGGGGGCTGCGCGGACCTTCAAGACCCGTATGGGCTCCGACTGGGTCGTCGGTGTCGTTGGCGGCCTGCAGTTCGAGGTGCTGGCCGACCGTATCCGCACGGAATATGATATCCCGGTCAATTTCCAGCAGACCGAGCTTTATACGGCGCGCTGGGTCGAGGCGGAGGATGCGCGCGAGCTCAAGAAATTCACCGACGCCAATCAGGCATCCTTGGCCGAGGACCACGATGATGCACCTGTCTTCCTTGCCCGCAATAGCTGGCATCTGGAGCGGACCGAGAAGGATTGGCCGAAGATCAAATTCCTGAAAACCAAAGAACAGTCATCTTAAGCAGAGGAGAAACCCCATGCCCTCATTTGATATAGTCTCCAAGACCGATATGGCGGAAGTGGATAACGCGCTGGGCAACATCCGCCGGGAAATCGAGACCCGCTATGACTTCAAGGGCAGCCACTGCAAGATTGAGCGCGCCGACCAGGCGATCACCATCCATGCGGATGATGACCTCAAGCTGAAACAGATGCATGAGTTGCTGCAGGGGCATCTCACGCGCCGGAATGTTGATGCGAAGGTGCTCGATTACAAGGCGGTGGAGAAATCAGCGGGCCAGAGCGTGCGCCAGATCGTCGTCGTCCGCGAGGGGCTCGACAAGGAACTGGCGAAGAAGCTGGTAAAGGAAATCAAGAACTCCAAGACCAAGACGCAGGTCGCGATCCAGGGCGACGAACTTCGCGTGTCGGCCAAGAAGCGGGACGATCTGCAGGAAGTGATCGCCTTCTGCAAGGGCCTCAAGTTTGATATGCCTTTGCAATATGTGAATTTCCGCGACTAACGGATTTTATTGCGGGCCGAAATGCCGCATATCGATTTTCGGCGGTCCGTCCTCGTAAATCTGCATGATGGCGATCTCGCCATATTTGTCGGGCTGGCGGTCTTTCCCGCCGAGCTGGCCATAAACGGTTTGCAGATTGTCCGTATTGCCGACCCACATCACCGTCTTGCCGGGGTTCTCTGTGACCAGCCGGGCGGCGACATCGCTCACTCCGATCACCCGAAGCTCGATTCCCCGTTGTTCGATTAGCGGCGCGACCGTGTCGAGATTGCGCTTCTTGTCCGGGCTGTAGATCACGTCGATATCAAGATCGGCGACGGCGGCGGGCAGCGCCTTAGCCCGCGCAACGCCCTTTTCGTTAAGGTCGGGGCTCAGGGCCGTCCGGTCAGCATGGCGCAGCAGGATAACGGTCGTCGTCGTGCCGGGCGGCGAATTCACCGTGCTGCAGGCTGAAAGAAAAGCAAGGCCAAGGATGGCCAGGCAGGCCAGTAGAAGTTTGCGTTCCATATCTCCCTCTTTTTTTCGTTCCCTAACTTAGCGAATAAAGCGCATTCTCCGTCGCCGGCCCATCGGCAGTGACTTCACCCGTCTCGACCATATGAAGGATATGCGCGAAGACCGACCGCGCGGCGGCGGGATGGAGCGTTACCGGTACATCCGTATACATTTTCTTGACCATGTCGGGGATATGCATGGGGCCGGATTTGAGGCAGTCCCGGATCTGGTCCATGCGGTCGTGGCGATGGGCGATCAGCGCCTCGACAAAGGGCTTTGTCTCCGTGATCGCCGGGCCGTGGGTCGGCCAGTAGGTCTCATAATCAAAATGAAGTAATTTCTCCAGGCTCTTCATATAGGCGCTCATATCGCCATCGGGCGGCGAGACGACCGTGGTTGACCAGCCCATGACATGATCGCCGGTAAACAGCGTCTTTTCCTCCCGCAGGCCGAAGCAGATATGGTTGGAGAGATGGCCTGGCGTATGGATGACATCCACTGTCCAGCCGTTACCGAGAATGACATCGCCGTCCTCAAGCGCGACATCGGGGATGAAGGCCATGTCGCCGCCTTCCTCCAGTTCCATGTCCGGCTTGCCGCCGCCGTGCGGACCGAATCCATAGGTTTTCGCCCCCGTCAGTTGTTTCAGCGGCTCGGCGGCCGGGGAATGGTCGCGATGGGTATGGGTGATCAGGATATGGGTCACCATCTCGCCCTTCAGCGCCGCCATCAGCGCGCCGACATGGGCGCCGTCAAGCGGGCCCGGGTCGACCACCGCCACCTCGCCATGACCGATGATATAGGTGCCGGTGCCGTGAAAGGTGAAAGCGCTCGGGTTCTTCGCGATCACCCGCCGGATCAGGGGCGATAGCTCCGCCGATGCGCCGTATTCGAATTCCAGGTCTCTCTTGAACGGGACTTTAACAGCCATTATTCCTGCTTTCTGATCAGTTTTCTCAATTGTAACTGATAGAGCCGGGGCGGCAACAGGAATGTTTCCGGTATCGTTACTGGAAAAATCCGCGGCCATGTAATCGAGGCGAGGCGGTGAATGGAAAACAGTTTTGATTAATCCCGTTTCATCAATTTCTTCATACCATCGAAGATGAATTTCTCGGCTTCGTCGAAGCTGCTGGTAGCAATGCTCTCTGTTTCGATTTTTTTTGTCGTGGCAACGGCATGCACCAGCCTGGTAATGTTGCCATATGCTGCGTCATTGGTCACGACAGCATTATAGAAACGGCGGATGCCGGCGTCATAAAGCATATCACCCAAAACCGACATATCCTCCACGGAAAGAATATTTTCATATCCTTTGCGGTTATCGGCGATGACGAAATAATTCTCCGATTGCGTGGCGTTTAGCGTTTCCCTGAAAACAGGGATACGGTCTTGCAGGCCCATTGGACCCAGCATCGTCACAATATGAAGGTATTCGCCACCGCTTTCCTTTGTCTCATACCTGATATTCTCAAACGAGCCAGACGAAACATTACGCCAGTTCATGTTTTTCTCCGGTAAATCCAAAAAGAAAACAGCTCCCCCGCAACCTTACGCCATATTTATATTTTCTAATACTAATGTTTATTTCCGGATGGTTCAAGTGTGAGATTGCAGGCTACCGGGTTTGGCGGGCGTCAGCAAGGGGGATGTCCGAATGTTCGTAAATCCCGATTTGGTCTTGTTTGAAGTTATGATGATCCCGTATTGTGTAGGCCAGCAAAACAATAATATCTGGAGAACAGAAAGATGAACGCCGCTTTTCAGGAATTGCTGCAAATTCGAAATCGCGAAGAGGCACCGTCCGTGGAGATCACCGGCAGCGATCCGGTATATTCCACCCGGTTCAAGGTGGCGCAAACGGGCGCGGCGGTGCTGGCCGCGACGGGGGTGGCGATATCCGATATCTGGGAAATGAAGACCGGGCGGCCCCAGACAGTCTCCGTTGATGTTCGTCATGCGGCTATGGCATTGAACAGCGTTGCCCATCTGATGGACCGGCAAGTGGACGGAAGTTACAAGGTCCGAGGGGACTCGCTGCTATCGCAGATGGCGTATGAGACCATCCGCGCCTACCCGACGAAGGACGGGCGCTGGTTCATGCCGCATTTCGGGATGAAACAGTTGAAGGAACGGGTACTCGGCATCCTCGATTGCGAACAGACGCAGGAAAGCATTGCCCGGGCAGTCGCGAAATGGGATGCGGAGGAGCTGGACCAGACCATTGCCGCCGCCAATGCCTGCGGCGGGATCGTCCGCAGCGAGGAAGAATGGCGGCGTCATCCGCATGGGCAGGCGCTCGCGGCGCAGGCCGTTGTCGAGATCGAGAAGATCGGCGACAGCGATCCCGAGCCCTTTCCCGAGGGGGGACCGGCGCTTCAGGGCGTGCGGGTTCTTGACCTGACGCGCATACTTGCCGGACCCGTCGCCGCCCGGACCATGGCCGAGCATGGCGCCGATGTCCTGATGGTGGGCGCGCGCCACGTACCGCAGATCAAGAAATTCGTCCTCGAGCTCTCCCATGGCAAGCGAAGCTGTTTCCTCGACCTCAATACCGCCGAAGAATCCGCCCGGCTGAAGGACCTGGTGCGCGGGGCCGATGTCTTCTCGCAAGGCTATCGTCCCGGCGTTCTCGAGGCGCGCGGCTTCGGGCCGGAAGAACTGGCGGTGGCGCGGCCGGGGCTCATCTATACCTCGATCAACTGTTACGGATCGGGCGGGCCGTTCAGCAATCGCGGCGGATGGGAGCAGATCGCCCAGACGGTGACCGGCATCAGCCAGGAGGTCGGCATTCCGCCCAAGTTGCTGCCGGTCTATTTCTGTGACTACAGCACCGGCTATCTTGGCGCCTACGGCACATTGCTGGCGCTGGCCCGCCGCGCTGTCGAGGGCGGCAGCTATCATGTGAAGGTATCGCTGTGCCGGTCCGCCATGTTCCTGCAGGATCAGGGGCGTATTGATTATCCGCGCGAGGGGATGGGCATTTCGGATGAGGAAGCGAGGCCCCTGCAGATGGAGAGCGAAACGACCTACGGTCCTATCCGCCATCTGGGACCGGTGATCCGCTTTTCAGAAAGCAAACCCGGATGGGCCTGGCCGTCCCCGGCCCTCGGCGCCGACAAGGCGGAATGGCTTGAGAGAGCCTGACCGTCAAAGGTTAGCTCGGCAGGCCCACCGCACGGAGGGCATCCGCCAGCCTCGATCTGTCTTCCGCCCGACTCCCGTCACAATATGGGATACCAGGGATCGTCTTCTCCTTCGCTTTCCCAGTTTACCCAGAGCTTCCCGTCCGTTCCCATCTTGAGGGTGACGTAGTTCCGCTGGCGGATATATTTATCCGAGCCAAACGGCGTCAGCATGGAGATACGGATATCCTGCTTCTCGTCGGGATAGCCGGTGCGGTCATTGGTCACCGACATAAAAACCTCCCTATAAGTGGTTGATACGCTAATCTTGCCGGATATGGGGTGCGAGGTAGCGCAGGAAATCGGCTTTTCCGAGTGGTACGCCGTTATGCCGCAGAATGTCATAGGCGGTGACGAGATGGAAATAGAAATTGGGAATCAGATACTCGCTGATATAGTCCGCGCCTTTCAGCTCGGCATGTCTGCCGGGGCCGAGTCCCAGCCGCTTTACCTTGCCGAGTTGCGCCTCCGTGAGGTCAAGCGCCGCGATGCGCGATTTCGTCTCAAGGATCATCGCCTTCGCTTCCGCGATAGTCGCGAATTCGCCGTCCAGGTTGGCATGCGGCTTACCCTCGCACCAGAGGATCAGGGCATTGGGCTGGCCGCAGGTAAAAGCGATTTGCATCGACAGAGGAAACATATCCCCGGCGAGGCGGAACTGAAGCATCGCGTCCGGATCATCCGCGAAATGCCGGACCGCCACGTCCAGAATATGATCGAGAACGTCGAGACGGGTGGTAAAGAGTTTGAGGATATTTTTCATGGCCGGCTCACCTGTTATTTGCATTATTGACTGGCCGTTTTCTGCGCCCCGCTGAAAAACGGCGCCGCCTTTTCTCAGGCGGTTATTGCCTTCAGGAACAGTAAGCAGAGAATGGGGGAGCTGTCTATGGGCGGAAGCAGAACACGCACAAAGAAATGCGGATGTGTGATTCCGCTTACATCTTCGTCCTCAGCTAGCAGCTCCTAGCTCGAGGTCTCCTTCAGGTTTGCCGTATTGAACAGTCCGATCAGCTGTCCGGTGTTTAGCAATCCACTGAAGAAGCCGCCGTCTTCCTTCTTTTTTGGCGTGTAGACAGCTTTCACCCAGAAGGCCTTGTCGCCCGCGAGGGAGAATTTGCCGGGCACGATGCCGGTCACCCAGCCGTTGTCATGGACAATATAGCGGCTGTCTTCCGTAAAGCCCTCGGTGCCCTCCTTGACGTCGCTGAGGCGGAGCTCGAACTTGTCACCGGCGATCAGGTGATCCATGACAAAAGTGACGATTGTGTAATCGCCCATGTCTTTGGAAGCCTTCGGATCGCCCGCAACGACGGCATTGGTCAGGATATGGGAGCGGAAGGCGGTGTAGTTGCGGGCTGTCTTTTCGTCAAGAGCCTCAATCGCCGCCGTCGGCACGATATAGGTCTCGGCGAGCGGAGCTTCGGCGCGTATGTAGGCCCAGTCATGACCTTTCAGGACGACCTGTCCTTCGGAAAGTTCATAATCCGCGACAAAGGAAATACCGACGCGGCGGCCGGCCGGATCCACAAGGATCAGGCGGGCGCCGAGCCGGGTGAGTTCCGGCGCTTCTTTGGGATGGAAAAGATCATTGATCTGCACATTTTCAACCCCGAAGCCTTTCAGGTTGATATTGTCGTCGGTGGCGATTCCGCCGCTGCCGATCACGCTGAACTTGCCGTCAATGCCGGCCGGATCCTCGTCCTGAAGGCGCAGCACTGTCGCCGCAACGGCCGACTGCACATGCCAGGGAACCTCCTGGGGTTTCAGCGAAACGACATTGATAACTTCTTTCTCGTCCTCGCTTGAGCTGAAGAGATTACCGATGCTGCCCGTTACGTCTTCCTGACAGCCTGTAAGGAGCAGGGGCGTCAGCAGGGCCAGCAGTGCGAGAATGCGGCGCGCGGGGAGTATTTTTGTCATAAGTGTCATTTTCATTCCCCTTTTCTAAAACCGCGACCGGTCGGCAAGGGCCTTTTCGATGGCCGCCTTCACTTCCGGTGTCGCATAGTCGAGATAGTTTTGGGCGACCTGCGGATTTCGAAGCGCCGCCGCGACGGCCTCGTTGATCACCTCCTGCTTCGTCTTCTCCTTTGCCGCCGGTTCGGCTTTCGCGATGACGTCCGGGCTGGAGGCACTCCAGAGCCCCTCTTGCGCTGCTTCGGGCGTGGCTGCGTTGGCTGGCGACATTCGGGTCAGATAGAGGATCTGGAATGTCAGCGAATAAATGAAATAACGGGTTAATGTCGCGATGGCATTACGGAGATAGATCGCCGTCAGCGTGAGTGTCATCGCCAGGGTGAACCGGGTCCGCTGAGCCGGTGGCAATAAGGCAATCGTCGGGGAAAAGACCGTTGCGACAACAGCCATATTCAATATGAGAATGGAGAGGAAGCCCGACGGCCTGGAAAAAGCAGAAACTATGTTCTGGACAACGATGCCACCACCGTCATTCGCTGCGGCAAACCTTCCCGGCATGGACAGCATCGCAACCATCAACAAGACAGTGACAAATTTCCTCATTTGCGTTCCCCCCTGCTTATTTATAATTTCATTTTAGCCGCAGAGTGGGTTCGAGTCAAACTCGATCACAAAACGCTTATATAGGATTATTTGCCTGATATTGCTGGGGAAATCTGCGAAATTTCTACGCCGGAGCCCTGTATTCCGTGCTCGGTCGGCGTGAAAAATATAAATATATCAGGAGGCCTGGTCGGGGCGAGAGGATTCGAACCTCCGACCCCGTCGTCCCGAACGACGTGCGCTACCAGGCTGCGCCACGCCCCGACCGTTGCCTCGCAGGAGAGTCCGGCTTGGCAAAAAGCAAATGGGTTATAATCAGGTTTGGGCGCCTTCCGCAAGGGCGAAATGAGGATGCAGCCCAAATTTCCCGAAAAAACTAGAAGGCCCGCTCTATGGAGAAATCGACGGCCTCCAGCAACGCCGCCTTGATCTCGCTGTCCTCGAAGATGCCGAGCGCGTCCTTCGCCATCGCGCCGTAATGCCGCGCCCGCTCGATCGTATCGTCGAGCGCGTTATGCTTTCTGATGATCTCGAGCGCCTTTTCAAGGTCGCCGTCCGTCTGATCGCCGTCCTCGACAACCCGTTTCCAGAAGGCCCGCTCCTCCGCATTGCCGCGGCGGAAAGCGAGGAGGACCGGCAGTGTCACCTTGCCCTCGCGGAAATCGTCGCCGATGGTCTTGCCGAGCGCCTGC
>JAIOYL010000187.1 GCA_021741195.1 Sneathiella sp.
GAGATACGACCGTCGAGTGGCAGACGCTGGTCGGGAATGGCTCCGTGCGGCGGGTGCGGTTGTGCCTGAAGGATGTCAACGATGCCTTTGTCGCTCAAGGCAACGCAAAGGCAATTGAACGTCCGGCAACGGGCGAAGACGACGAGGCATTTATTGATCTTTATGTGGCGTCACTCGCCATCCCGACCATCGCCCATAGCCTCCTGGGTAACCGCGAGTATCGAAACCTGAAGAAAAAGCTGAAACCCGGGGAAAATGCGTTTCTGGTCATGGGGTCAGGTCGGTATTCCTTCCGCGGTTCAGGCTATGTACGCGGCGGTATCTTTGACCGTATCCAGGTCGTTCAGGGCGATGAGGCATTCCGCTTCCGGGATCATGGGTACAAGAACCTTGGACGTGTCGAGGCGGACGGTGCGCCCGACTTCAGGGAAGTGGCCCTTTTCCGCACGCCAAAGGCCGCCGTATTCAATCCCGCCGAACCCTGGGAGCTTCAACTTCTTGTACAAAGGGCTATTGGCGCGCTTGAGAAAGTTTTCGTGGCCTTTGAGCTGAACTACCAGCTCCCGGATATCTATGTTCATACAGAGGCCGCGCCTGTTGCGGCTGTTGCGCCGTCCGCAACGCAGTCCGCAACAATGGAGTCCGAGGATGCGGCGGCGGCAAATGCCTTATGGCAGCGTATCTGGAAACAGAAGATACCCGAAATTATCATTCTCGTCAGCGCCCTCGTAATCCTGACCATTCTTTTCTTTGTCCAGGATCAGGTGGTTCGCAGCAAGAAATTCACCTATTGGTTCCGCATCGGCTTCCTGACTTTCACGTTGTTCGGGATCGGATTCTACGCCCAGGCGCAGCTGTCCGTCGTCAATGTATTTGTCTTCGTCAACGCCCTGCTGACGGATTTCCAGTGGCAGTTCTTCCTGATGGAACCTTTGATTTTCATCCTGTGGTGCTCCGTTGCCGTTTCCCTGATTTTTTGGGGCCGCGGGGCGTTTTGCGGATGGCTTTGCCCCTTTGGCGCCTTGCAGGAACTCACCAATAAGATAGCGCGTTTTGTCGGCATCAAGCAGTTTACAGTCCCCTGGTGGCTGCATGAACGGCTATGGCCCATAAAATACATCATTTTCCTGGGCTTGCTGGGTCTCTCCATCTACTCGCTGCATCTGGCGGAAACCTTCGCAGAGATAGAACCCTTCCGCACCTCCATCGTGCTCCGGTTCATGCGTGGCTGGCCCTATCTATTGTTCGTCTTCTCGCTGCTGTTTGCCGGCCTCTTTGTCGAGCGGTTCTTCTGCCGATATCTCTGCCCGCTCGGCGCTGCGCTTGCCATACCCGGCAAACTGGCCATGTTCAACTGGCTGAAACGGTACCGTAACTGCGGCGATCCCTGCCAGACATGCGCCAAGGAATGCATGGTCCAGGCCATCGATCCACTCGGAAATATCAACCCGAATGAATGTCTGTACTGCCTGCATTGTCAGGTGAATTACTACGACGAAGACGTCTGCCCGGTAGTTATCCACGCTCTCGCCAAAGCGCGAAAAATGGATCCCGCCGCCAAGACCACTATTGCCGATCAGGATCCCGCCTACCGCAGGGGAAGACGGCTTAACCAACCCAGGGAATATGAATAGAACCATGGGTCACTCGCCAATACGAGGGAATTTAATTGGAGAAGGAAGAGAGAAATGACGGATAACTCAGAAAAAATCGCGGATGTATCACGCCGGTCATTATTGACAGGATCAGCTGTCGCAGCCGGATTGGGCGTCGTGGGCGGGGCAGCTCTTATGCCGCTTACCTCAGCACAAGCGGCCACTGCCAAGAACGAAGTCGCCCCGGGCGACCTCGATGAATATTATGGTATCTGGAGCGGCGGGCAATCAGGCGAACTTCGTATCATGGGTGTCCCCTCCATGCGCGAACTGATGAGAATTCCGGTCTTCAACCGCTGCAGCGCAACCGGTTGGGGCCAAACGGACGAAAGCATCAGAATCCTCACCGAGAATATGCTGCCGCATGAAAAGGAGTTCTGGAAAGACAAGGGGGGATTCCCCCAAAACGGAGATACCCATCATCCTCACATGTCTTTCACCGATGGAACCTATGATGGTCAGTATGTCTGGGTGAATGACAAGGCTAATACCCGGGTAGCCCGCATCCGCTGCGATATCATGAAGGTCGACAAGATCATCTCGATACCGAATGCTGCCGATGTCCACGGTTTGCGGCCGCAAAGATTTCCCAAGACCAAGTATATCTTTGCCAATGGCGAGCACCGGGTGCCATTGCCCAACGATGGATCCGTTCTCGATGATCCGAAGAACTATCATGCTGTTTTCTCAGCCATTGACGGCATAAAAATGGAGGTTGCCTGGCAGGTCATCGTCGATGGCAATCTTGACAATGTGGACGCGGACTATCAGGGAAAGTATGTAATTTCAAGCTGCTACAACTCTGAAGAAGGCGTCAATCTTGCTGAAATGACGGCAAATGAACAAGACTGGGCGGTCGTTTTCGATATTAAGGCGATTGAAGCGGGCGTTGCCGCGGGCGATTTCAAGAAGTATGACGGGGATGTTCCGGTTCTCGACGGTCGCAAAGGCTCGAAATACACGCGCTATATTCCGATTTCGAACAGCCCCCACGGCGTAAATGCCTCGCCAGACGGCAAATACATGATGATCAACGGCAAGCTGTCGCCAACGGTATCTGTTATCGAAATGGCGAAACTGCCGGATCTTTTTGCGGACAAGATCAAACCCCGCGATGCCGTTGTCGCCGAGCCGGAACTGGGCCTGGGCCCGCTTCATACCGCATTCGATGGCAAGGGCAACGCCTATACGACATTGTTCCTCGACAGCCAGATCTGCAAATGGAATATCGACAAGGCCATCCGGAAGTTTGCAGGTGAGAAGGTCGATCCGATCATCCAAAAGCTCGATGTCCACTACCAGCCGGGTCACAACCATACCTCGATGGGCGAGACCAATCAGGCGGACGGTAAGTGGCTGGTCTCCCTGAACAAGTTCTCCAAGGACAGGTTCCTCAACGTCGGACCCCTGAAGCCGGAGAATGACCAGTTGATTGATATTTCGGGCAGCAAGATGAAAATTGTCCATGACGGCCCGACATTTGCGGAACCGCATGACTGTATCATTGTTCAACGGTCTATTATCAATCCGAACCAGGTCTATGACCGGGCAGACCCGATGTTCGACGCCATCAAGGCGCAGGCCAAAGCGGACGGCATTGAGGATCTGGAAGATGCGGCAACAGTTGTCAGGGATGGCAACAAAGTCCGGGTTTACATGTACTCTTCCGCGCCGACATTTGCGTTGGAAAAATTCACCGTCAAACAGGGCGATGAAGTCACGGTCATTGTCACCAACATCGATGATGTCGATGACCTTACGCACGGCTTCACAATTTCCAACTATGGTGTTGCGATACAAATCGGTCCGCAAGAGACATCCTCCGTGACGTTCAAGGCGGATATGCCTGGCGTGCACTGGTTCTATTGCCAGTGGTTCTGTCATGCGCTGCACATGGAAATGCGCGGCCGCATGCTCGTCGAACCGGCATAGCCAATGCGTCTCCAAAGAAAAATTCTTTGGCAAATCTGGGGTGCGGTGGCCGTTGTTGTTGCCACCGCTACTCTCCCCTTATCTCTTGCGGAAGCACGCGAGATTAAGGTTTCCGGAAATCTTCAGGAAGCCATTGAGGCCGCCATGCCCGGCGATACGCTCGTCCTCGCCGCCGGTACTTATAGCGGTTCTTTGGTAATCTCAAAACCGCTTACTATTCTGGGCAATGGCAACGCAAAAATTGCCGGCAGGTCGTCAGGCTCGGTAATTCATGTCACGGCTCCCGATACACGTCTTGACGGGCTGATCGTGACAGGCTCTGGCCTTTCCCTTGAAACCCAGGACAGCGGTATCTTTCTCGATCAGGAAGCTATAGGTGCTATTGTCGAAAATAATATTGTTACAGACAATCTGATCGGCATCTATGTATCCGGCGCGGAAAGGGCCCATGTCATTGGCAACCAGATCTCAGGCCGTCAGGACTTGCGCATGAACGAGCGCGGGAACGGTATTCAGATATGGAACGCCCCGGGCGCGATCATCGAGAAGAATGACATTCGTTACGGCCGCGACGGGATATTTGTCACGACGAGCGAGCGGAATATTTTCAAAGACAACAGCATGCGGGATCTGCGGTTCGCCATCCACTATATGTACACGAATAACAGTGAGGTCATCGGTAACCGGTCATATGGAAACCATATTGGCTACGCGATCATGTCCTCGAGCGATCTGGTTGTCGAAGATAATCTCTCGGAGCGCAACCGCGACAGAGGGTTATTATTCAACTACGCCAATCGGGTGAAAGTAAAGCGGAATATTGTTCACGGCGGAACCGAGAAATGTATCTTCATCTACAACTCGCATGACAATTATTTTGAGGAAAACCTGCTGTCTGATTGCGCCATCGGCATCCATTTTACGGCGGGGTCCGAGAAAAATATTATGACCCGAAACGCCTTCGTGAACAACCAGAACCAGGTGAAATATGTTGGCACCAGATGGCTGGAATGGTCCAGGGATGGCGTCGGAAACTACTGGTCCGATCAGGTGGCGATGGATCTTGATCGCAACGGCGTGGCTGACAGCATATACCGTCCCAACGATCTGACCGACCGCATCATCTGGCAGTACCCCTCCGCCCGGCTTCTTTTGAATAGCCCCGCCGTGCAAATCCTGAAATACGCGCAAGGCAATTTTCCTGCCCTGCATCCTGGGGGCGTTATTGACAGCGCGCCATTAATGGCAATACCGAAAAGCCTGACCGATGGGAGCAAGTCATGAGAATGGAAAATTTTCCGGCAATCGACTTGATCGACGTTAGCAAATCGTATCGCGACAAAATTGCGCTTCAGGACATTTCTCTGGCGCTTTCCAACCGGCAATGTCTGGCGCTTGTCGGCCATAACGGTGCGGGCAAGACAACCCTTATAAAGATCATTCTCGGCCTGCTTAAGCCGAGCCATGGGGTCGTCAAGGTTTTACATCAGGATCCTGCAAGCCGGCATTTCAACCTGCTGCGTTGCAGTATGGGGTTTCTGCCGGAGCAGGTTCTTTTCCAGAAGACATTGACCGGCAGGGAGACCCTCGCCTTTTATGCCCGATTAAAAGGATTGCCGACGAAAAATCTCGACGATTATTTTGATCGCGTCGATTTGCGCGCTGCAGCGGACCGGCGTGTCGGAACCTATTCAAAGGGCATGCGTCAGCGGCTCGGGATTGCGCAAGCACTGCTGGGTCAACCGAAATTGCTGGTTCTGGATGAACCCACCACTGGCCTCGATCCGGTTGCGCGGCAGAATATCTACAGAATTATTGACGAAGAAAAGAAAAACGGCGCCGCCGTCCTCATCTCGTCCCATGTGCTGACAGAAATGGATGACCGGATCGATCGCGTCGCCATTCTCAGCGAAGGCCGGATGGTCGCTCACGGATCGATCCCGTTTCTGCGGCATCATATCGGTATGCGCTCCTCTTTTAAAATCACTGCCGATCCGAAAACCTGCGGAAATATCGCGGCGGTGTTCAAGGCTGAATTACCGGTGGAGCGTCCGTCCATGGAAGAAATCATCCTAAGGTGCCTGCCGGAGCAGAAACTGGAGGTATTGAAACGGGTGATGGCGATGGAAGCGATGATCGCAGACATGGAACTGACCGATCCGTCGCTGGAGCATGTCTTCAACGCCTATTCAAGCGCCGCCTCATCGGGAGGGGACCATGTATAATATTCTCGTCCTGGCATCGAAGGAAATACGGGACGGCTACCGGAATAAATGGATCGCGGTAATGACGCTTGTCATGACGGGCTTCGCCCTGATACTCGCATTTCTGGGAAGTGCCCCCGTCGGATCAACCCATATCAGCCCCATGGCGGTGACAGTGGTCAGCCTTTCCTCCCTTGGCATTTTCTTCATTCCACTCATTGCGTTGTTGCTGTCCTATGACAGCATTGTCGGCGAAGAAGAGCGCGGGACACTTATCCTGCTGCTGGCCTATCCGATTTCCAAAGCGGCGATAGCGCTTGGCAAGTTCCTGGGACAGTTGTCCATCCTGTCCTTCGCCATCATTGCTGGATATGGCTGTGCCACCCTTGCGATCGCCATGACCGGGGACATTCCGCTTGCGGAGCAGGGCTGGCCAATTCTCCTCAAACTCATCCTTTCGTCGATCCTGCTCGGCGGTGTCTTTCTCGCACTGGGATTGCTTTTAAGCACGTTGACGCGCGACCGCGGAACGCCCGCCGCCGGGGCGATCGGGCTCTGGCTCGTTTTCGTCGTGCTGTTCGATATGGCCTTGCTGGGGTTTCTCTCGTCCGGCGCCGCGGATCTGATCCGTGACGATGCGGTTAAATGGATCATGCTGGCAAGCCCCTCAGACGCCTATCGCATGTTCAATTTGGCAACCAACGCGGAACCGGCGCTCCTCTCGGGAATGGCCGGACTGAGAGAAGATCAGGGGGTG
>JAIOYL010000188.1 GCA_021741195.1 Sneathiella sp.
TTGAATTACCTTGGCGACCTCCGGGTCTGCCGCGACGAATTTCGGGGCGCTACGATCCTTGATCAAAGAGATATGCTTTCCCTCATCCCGGGCGGTATCGGCGAACATATTTATGATGATTTTCGAAAGTGCGACGGGATCGAAAACTTCGCTTGAGATTTTATATCCTTCGGCTTCCAGTTTGCTCGTTTGAAGAATTTGGTTCACCAGCGAGAGCAGATGATTTGCGCTGTTCAGAATATCACGGACGTAGTCTTTGTAGCGTTCGTTCTGCAGGTCGCCAAAAACCGAATTATGCATCAACTGCGAAAATCCGATGATTGCATTGAGGGGCGTCCTAAGATCATGGCTCATGGTGGCGAGGAAATTATCTTTTATCCTGCTGACAACCTTCACTTCGGCGAGGGCGGTATTGAGCGCCACGGAGCGCTCGACGGCGTCGGTTATATCAAGTATGATCGCAAAAAAATACGATCTGCCATTTTCAGTAAAGTACTGAAGATGCACTTCCACGTCATATGTGGAATTGTCTTTTCTCTTATGCTTCGTTTGGAATGCCAGCTTTTCCTCTTCGCCGTCTTTAAGCGGCTGCATCAATTCCCTGAATTGGGGCGGGGAAAATTCCGGTTTTATATCGGTTGGCATGAGACGCCGGAGCTCGTCAAAGCTGTAGCCGAGATTCAGGAGAGCGCCGCGATTGACAAACAGGAACTGGAGCGTTTCGCCATCGAAAACATAAACTTCGTTGAGCGAATTATGCACGATACGCTTTAGCAGGGTTGGCGCAAAATCTAGTTGTGTGTCCAGCTTCATGCCGGAGATCCTAATGTATGATGGTAAATATGCTGTTAACTATACTTCAATTTGTGGCCTGATACCTGCTTTTATTAATATGGGTAATCCAGGCATTGTTGCTAGCTTGCCTGCGATTCCATGCCGGCAGGGGACTCCAGCTCTCCAGGCATTAATCGCGCGGCGGACGGAGGGGAAAGAAAAGGCTGCCTTTGGGGGAGCCTTTTTTTGTTGCGCCCAAAATGCCGCATTTCAAACGCCGCGCTTCTCCGCTAAACTTCTCCCATGGAAACTCGTGAGTTTATTAAATCCCTGACAGCGGGGCAGCGGAGCATGTTGACGGAGCGGTCGGACGCGCGCGGGCTCATGCATCTTGCGGGGCATATGGGGTTGATCCTGCTCATTGGCGTGCTGATCGCGATGCAGGGACCGGGCTGGCCGCTTCTCATGCTGCCGCAGGGGATTTTGCTTGTCTTTCTCTTTCCTGCGCTCCATGAAACCTCCCACCGCACGGCGTTCAAGAGCCTCTGGCTCAACAAGGCGGTGGGTCAGATGTGCGGCGTCATCACCCTCTTGCCGCCGGAATGGTTCCGCTATTTCCATGTCGAGCATCACCGCTTTACGCAGGATCCTTTGCGCGACCCGGAGCTGCATGATCCGAAAATTACCAGCCTCTCTCAGTATCTCTGGCATGTCTCCGGCCTGCCGATCTGGTATTCCCATGCCAAAACCCTTGTCAAGAATGCCGCCGGGCGCTGCGATGACGCCTTTGTGCCGGAGCATGCGCGGGCGCCTGTCAAGCGGGAGGCGCGGATGATGCTGGTGGTCTATGCGGCGCTCGCAGGTTTCTCAATCGCGGCGGGCTCATGGCTGCTTCTCTATGTCTGGATTTTACCTGCCCTGATCGGCCAGCCGTTTTTGCGGCTCTTCCTGCTCGCCGAGCATGGGCTCTGTCCGGAGGTCGACAATATCTTCGAGAACACCCGGACGACCCTCACTAACAGCATTGTGCGCAAACTCGCCTGGAACATGCCCTTTCACGCGGAGCATCACGCTTATCCGGCGGTGCCGTTTTACCTGCTCGAGAATTTCCACGCGCTGACGCGGTTCCACCTGCAGGTGACCGAGACCGGCTATATTGCTTTTCACCGCAAATATATCGAGAATTTACGGCGCTAGGCTCCGGCAGGCTCGTTCAGGGAGCGGGTTTCGCCGATCCTGAGGATAAGGGCGTTTTCTTCGCCGTAGCCCTGGTCGATGGCGGCCTGGCGGAAGCGGTGCGGGGCCTCGAACGGGTCCTCGGGGGTGAGCAAAACCGTACCCCAATGCATGCCGAGCGCGCGTTTCGCGCCGATGGCGCGGGCGATCTCCACCGCATCCTCGGGCGTCGCATGGACCATTTTCATGATCTCCCGCGGCTCATAGGCGCCGATGCCGACGATGGCGAGATCGAACGGCGCGTGATGCCTGCCGATCTCCTTGAAAATCTCGCCGTTCGCCGTATCGCCGGAGAACCAGATATTCTCCTCCGCTGTCCTGATCCCAAAGCTCGCCCAGAGGGTCCTCTTCTGGTCATGGACCCCACGGCCGGAGGAATGCACGGCGGGCAGGGTGGTGATGGTGAGGCCGTCCTCGGACCAGCTTTCCCACCAGTCCATCTCCACGACCTTCCTGAAGCCGCGGCGGGTGAAGAAGGACGCGAGGCCGAGCGGCACGATGACCTGCGTATGCTCCTTATGCGGATAGGCGGCAAGCGCGCGGGCATCGAGATGATCATAATGGTTATGGCTCACCAGCAGGACGTCGGCTTTCGGCAGTTCCTCCGCTTTCAGCGCCGCCGGGACATAGCGCTTCGGCCCCATCATGGCCGGTCCGGCGCATTCCGTGAGATACGGGTCGGTCAGGATCACCTTGCCGCCGGTGCGCACAATAAAGGCCGCATGGCCGAGCCAGGTCACGCTCGGGTTGCCGCCCGCCAGGATCCCGGCATCGACCGCGGCACTATCCAGTACATGGCCGTCCGGCACATCGGGCAGCTCTTTGTTGCGCATTTGCCGGTAGATAAAGCGCAGGAGGCGGCGCTTGCGGATACGCAGGTTCGGGCTGCCTTCGGGGTTGCGAAAACCGCCTTTCGGGTCGTGATGATAGGGTTTTTGTGTCATTTTCTCGTCCGGTCAGGGGCACGGGCTTTCCCATAACATTGCGTTTTTCGCCGGAATTTCAATAGAGGAATGGGCGCGGATATTACGCTTCCTCCCGCCGCAGCCGGAGAAAGCCATTTGCCGCGACGAGGGCCATTAATGCGCCGCTGAGCCAGTAGAGCCCGTCGAACCGTCCGGTGCCAGCGAGGATAGTGCCGCAAACCGCCATGCTGACGGTGCCGCCCAGAAGCTGCGCGGTCATGGTCAGGCCGCCGCTCTGGCCGAGTTTCCCAGAGGGAACGGAATTGACGATGGCGCGGCGGGTCGAGACGAAATGAAACGGCAGCGCGCAGCCCCAGGCGATGAGCGCCGGGATCAGGAGGACGTAGGACTCGAAATTGAGGAAGACCGCGAACCAGATCATGCCGCCCGCGTTGAGGGCGAGGCCGATCAGGGAGATTTTCCGCGCATCGAACCTGTCCGCGAAATTACCGACGACGAGCGATGCGAAGAGCGAGGGCACCACCGCCGGGAGCAGGGCGGCACCTGCCATCAGCGGCGAAAAGCCGAGGACCTGCTGCAGGAACAGCGCGCCGAAGACGATCAGCGCGATCTTGCCGAACTCGCCCATGAAAACGACGCTGTTCATCACGGAGATCGTCCGCATGGAAAAGAGCGCGAGATCGAAGAGGGGCTCGCGGATGTCAAGCTCAAGCGCAATAAAGACCGCCAGCGAGACAAGCCCGATGATGATCCCGGCGATGATATAGGAATTGCCCCAGCCGTAATCGGGGACCTCCATCACGGCGCCGACGAGGGCGGCAAGGCCGATGATCAGGGCGGCGAGCCCCTTGAAGTCGATCCTGCCGCGTGTCCCGTCCGCTTTTTTCGCCGGTTCCCGCCAGGCGGCGATGACAACCGCGGCAATGATCAGGACGACCGGGATATTGATCCAGAAAATCCAGCGCCAGCTCAATACGTCGGTCAGGAACCCGCCGACCAGCGGCCCCATGGAAATGAAACAGCCACCGATGGCGGTCTGGATGCCGAAGGCGCGGCCGCGCTCTGCGGGCGCAAAGACCGAGGTGATCATGGCGACGGTGAAGGGAAAGATGACGGCGGCGCCCAATCCTTGTGCCGCGCGGGCGGTGATCAGCGCCGGTCCGCTTTCCGCGAAGCCGCAGGCGATGGAGGAGAGGCCGAAAATGCCAAGCGCGGCGAGAAACAGGTTGCGGTAGCCGAACAGGTCCCCCATCTTGCCCGCCGCCGCCGCCAGCACCGTGAACACCAGGAAATAGGCATTGACGATCCAGTGCGAATTGACCTGGCTCATGGCGAGTTCCCTGCGGATGGTCGGCAGGGCGACACCGACAACGGTCTCATCAAGGACGATCAGCGCGAGCGTGCCGCCCATCGCCGCCAGAACCCACCATTTTCTGTTGCCGTCATGTATCGAAATCATTCTGGTTCTCTGTAAAACATGAAAAATCCTACTTTAGGTTGGTAATTTTCCGATGTAAAAATGTTCCTCCAAAAATATGCGTGGGATGACAAGGAAGCGATTTCATGTCACTCTGGTAAAAAAACCGAGGGAGAATAAAAATGACAAAACTCGAAGACTATTATGACTGGGATGCGTTACTCGACGGGCTCAACAAATATCTCCGGCTCCGGGCGACGCCGATCGGCATGAAGCTCTTCGAGACGAAAGAGGAAATGGAGGCGGTGGAAAAGATCCGGCGGCCCAAATTCATCCATACAGCGGACCAGATCGTCGCCCAGGCCTGCCGTCTCGGCTGGACCGTCGGGGTGACGGCGGAGGATTTCGTCGGTGCGCAATGCGGCGCGGTGCTGGGATTACGCCCGCAGGATGCCGCCTGGCAAAAGGGCGCGAATTACGCGGGCGTCTGGTATGAGACGACCGAGGATGCGACAAACCACCAGTCGGCGATGACCGTCGTCCCGGCCGGGCAGTTCACGGCGATGGCAGTCTCGCCGCTCGCCTCGAAGCGGCTCAATCCGCCGGATATCTGCCTGATCTACGCGACACCGGCGCAGATGATCCTGTTCATCAACGGCCTGCAATGGGCGGGCTACAAGAAGCTTGATTTTTCGGTGGTCGGCGAATCCTCCTGCGCGGATAGCTGGGGACGGGCGCTCTCGACCGGGGAGCCGAGCCTGTCGCTGCCCTGCTTTGCGGAGCGGCGCTATGGCGGCGTTCTCGAGGATGAACTCCTGATGGCGATTCCCCCTGCGTACCTGCCAAAGGTGATTGAGGGGCTGGCGGCGCTTTCGAAAAACGGTCTCCGCTATCCGATCCCGCAATATGGTATTCAAAACGACGCGCGGGCCGGTTTGGCCGTAAGTTACAGTAAATAATCGTAAAATATGTATAGGCGAAAAAATATATACGCCACCTGTTTTCGCCGGAATCCAAAGAAATTTAATTGATATTGGAATTATCCGGGCATGCGTATATAAAATTTTTGTATATTATAATAATCAGCGCACTCATACTGCCATGACGTGTGAAAAATAGTAACGGGGTGGAACTGGGGTATGATCGTTTATGACCACTAAAAAATTTGACGAGATTGACTGGGTGACGGCAGATGCCCGGGACTTTGTCAATTACTGGCGAAGCCTGGATTGTGATGGCCTCATTCCACACCGCAGTAGCTTCGATCCCTCGAAAATTTTACCTCTTTTGCCGAACATTGCGATTTATGAAGTAGTCTCGCCGGAAGAAATTATCTACCGGCTGGCGGGAACCGAAATCGTCGAACGCATCGGCCATGAAGTCACCGGAAGGAATTTTCTGGATTTCTGGGAAGGGGATAAGCGTGGGGAGACGGCCAGGATCATGAACGAGCTGGTGGCGCGCCCCTGTGGCCTGTTCTCGGAACTTGAGGGGAAGTCGGAAAGCGGCCGGATCGCCAATAGCATTGCTGTCGGATTTCCACTTCTGAGTGATAATGATCTCTGCAACCGGCTGGTTTTTTATTCAAGCGGGTTTGATCCGGTCGACGCCCGTATCCCGCGCGAAGACCAGATCCAGTCGCTTGACGTGGTGAGAAGTACCTATATCGACCTGGCGTCCTGAAAGGCTTTCAGGTTTTCCTCCAGCCCCTCAAAGAATTTCGCCGCATGCAGGCCGTCCATCAGCGCATGGTGCGCCTGCAGGTTGACGGCCATATGCCAGCGCCCGCCTTCTTCCGTCATTTTCCCCCAGGCAATCCGGGGGATACAGTCCTCGGCATTCGGAACGGGATGCTGGACCGCGGTGAAATCGAGCCAGGGCATGCAACTGAGATAGATCCAGTGATCTTCGCCCGCCGTTTTATCGGTTAGCTCACCCTGCGTTTTGGCGATTTCCGTCGCCCGGCGGCCGTTCTCATCGAAGGCCTTCCAGTCCCGCACATACCGGGTTTCGCAGAAAGCGAATTGATCATTGGCGATCGGGACCGTGTAGGAGGCATGAACAACGTCATGCTCGATAATCGTCTGCCCGCGGAACCGGGTGCGGAATTCACGGATGTCATTCGCGGTTGTCATGACCGCATGGAGAACGGTATTGAAGAGCGGGAGCCCGTCGGCCCTG
>JAIOYL010000189.1 GCA_021741195.1 Sneathiella sp.
GGTCGACAAACTCGAAATAGTCATCGCCGGCGATCCGCTCATGGCGCCAGCCGATATACAAGGGATCGTCCAGCCGTTCCTGGTTGTTGGTGCCGACATCGAGGATGATGGGAAGCGTCACGCTTGGATCGACACCCCCCGCCGCCGTATAGAGCGCGAGCTTGCCGATCGGGATGCCCATGCCGCCGGTGCCCTGGTCGCCAAGGCCGAGGATGCGCTCGCCGTCGGTGACGACAATCGCCTCCACTGTCTCGTTGGGCGCGTTATCGAGGATCTTGTCAATCCTGTCGCGATGCGGATAGGAGATAAATAGCCCGCGCGGGCGGCGGTAAATCTCGCTGAACTGCTCGCAGGCCTCGCCGACCACCGGGGTGTAGATCAGGGGCATCATTTCCTCAACATGGGCGATCACCAGGCTGTAGAAAAGCGTCTCGTTGGTGTCCTGAAGCGCGCGGAGGTAGATATGCCGCTCAAGGTCCGTATCCTTCTCCTTGATCGCCCGGTAGGCGCGGCCGGTCTGCTCCTCCAGCGTCTCGATATGCGCCGGCAGCAGGCCGAGAAGGCCATATTTCAGCCGTTCCGAGAGCGTGAAGGCGGTTCCTTTATTCAGCACCGGCTCCGCCAGCAACGCCAGTCCGGCGGGAAATTTCTCCGACATTCTCTTCATCCCATTACTTCTGCATAAATTATCAAAACCCGGCCACCCGGCCGTTCCAATTCTACCGGCGCTACTATAGACTTTCAATTTTAACTTTAGCAAGATGAGTTGATATATTATGACAGCCTTTATGACAGCCTGATAGCGGCGCAACGAAAAGACGGAATGAGGGAAGAATGTGTGAGTTATTTGCGGTTTCCAGCCAGCATCGCGTCGCGCTTCGCTACTCGCTGCACGAGTTCTCGGAGCATGGCGGGCGCAGCCATCTCAACAAGTCCGGCTGGGGGCTCAGTTTCCAGCAGAATAACGACACCCTGCTGGTCAAGGAGGCGAGCCCGGCCTTTGACAGCCCCTGGATAAGATTTGTCGAGGAAAACCGGACCAGCAGCCATTGCGTCATCGCCCATGTCCGCTATGCGACGACGGGCAGGGAGGTTTATGAGGATACCCACCCGTTCAAGCGCGAGGCCTATGGCCGGGCCCATGTGTTCGCCCATAACGGCGACCTTGAGGGCTTCAGGAAAGCCATGCCGCTCATGTCATCGCGCTTCCTGCCCATGGGCGGCACGGATAGCGAGCATGCTTTCTGCTACCTGCTCGACCAGCTCGCGCCGCTCTGGTATGACGGAATGCCGGCGCTCACCCGCCGCCTTGAGGTCATCGCCTATGTCGCCGAGGAAATCCGAACCCTCGGCAGCGCCAATTTCGTCTATAGCGACGGCGATGCGCTCTTTATCCATTCCGACCTCCGGCGCTATGACGAGAACGGCGTCTTCGGGCCGCGGCGCGAGCCCGCGCTCCACTGGATCGAGCGGAAAAACCTCCATGTCAGGGGCCTGGAGCTGACCTCCCCGGCGGAGGCCGGCAATGCCGCCCTCATCTTCGCCAGCGTCCCCCTCTCCGACGACAACTGGCACCCCCTCCCCCGCGGCTCCGTCCTCGCGGTGCAGGGCGGGGAGATTGTGGACCGGATTACGTTGGCGAAGAGGGAGTGGGTGTGAGGGGATTGGAAATATGTCTCGACAAACTAAAGTGTTAATCGAAATAGAACGCGATTTACATATATTACCTATAATAGTATACGTTTAATGAAATTTATTATGGGTTTTGCATGACAACAAAAAAGAGAGCATTCATTAGTTTTGACTATGACAATGACGAAGTAGTAAAACATTTTCTTGCTGGCCAAGCGAAACTGCCCGATAGTCCGTTTGATTTCAAAGATAACTCAGTAAAAGATCATCTAATCGGTAATTGGGAAGAAAAAGTTCGCAGGAGGTTAAACAATATTGATGTAATGATTGTCCTATGTGGCACTAAAACCCACTTAGCAACTGGTGTTTCAAAAGAGTTATCACTCGCTAAATCCATAGGAAAACCTTATTTTTTAATTGCCGCATACCCGAATAAAACATGCACGAAGCCAAAATCTGCGTCTAGTAGTGACAAACTATATAAATGGACATGGAAAAATCTGAAGTTGCTTGTTTCGGGAAGACGTTAACTAATTAGAATTATGAAAACATTTATAATACATCGGCATAAAAAAAAGAGCGAAGCTAAGCGTCAAATTTTGGAATTGGCAAAATCAAACAAAGTAAGTTTAGACTTAATATTTCTCAAAAAATCATATGGCGAAGAGTGGAAAACAAAAGCAGAAACTATAATTTATGACTCGGAAATTGTAATTTTGTTTGATCCCGAGGATTGTGAAGAATCGGAAAATGCAAAATGGGAAATTGATGTTGCCAAACGAATGGGCAAAAAAATAGTTAGTATAATACCATATAAAGAAAATGACGTCGCAATTGATAAGTTGAAGAGTAAGTACGAATTAGCAGAAGAATTTGAATCACATTTTGACAAAAAAAATGAAAATCATAGCAGTCAAATAAATGATTTATATCGAATAATGATTGATTCTTCTGAGAAACTTATTCAGAGAAGGCAAATAACAAATGGTTTTTTTATTACAGTTATTGGCGGTATTGTCACCGCATCCGGATTCATAATTAAGGAAAATCCAGTTGGGGATGCTAACGTTTATGCTCTCCTTTTACCTACTCTAGTGGGAATATTTTTATGTCGCTCGTGGGGAAATCTAATTAAAAACTACGGGCGGCTCAATGCCGCCAAATTTCGGGTAATCCTCCGTCTAGAAGAAGAGCTTCGAGCGAGTGTATTCTCCGCCGAATGGGTTGCACTCGGCAAGGGGCTCCGGCCAAAAAAATACCGTTCATTTACTGATACGGAACAGCACGTACCGAACATGTTTATGGTTCTATTTATAGTTTTCGCGATATACTTAATTTGGAATTTTAACTGGTGCGAAATCATTAACTTTCCTGCTGAACTCTATAATTGGCTTTTTGATCCAAACGGCACAGGTGAAATTATTGCTAATCTCCTAAAATAGAAAACAACAAACGATTATTACCTACCAACTCGCCTTTGCCATCCATACATCCGCAACGCAGAATAAATTTCAGCCCCAATTCCCCCTCCGGAATTATTCTTTACTCAACCACCGTTTCTTGGTTAGCTAACCGCGATTGTCACACGGCGGGTATTATCTCCGTCATGAGTATTTGCCGCCGGTTATGGGGTGTGGGTCGGTGCAGGAGGGGTTAAGTTTATGAAATTGAGCGGGATATCGGGCTGGTTGGGCTGACGTTGGTGGCGATTGGGGGCATATTGGGCTCGGGTTGGCTGGTCGCGCCGGAGCTTGTGGCGCGCTCCACTGGATCGAGCGGAAAACCTTTATGTCAGGGGCCTGGAACGGACCTTCCCGGCGGAGGGCGGGAGGGGGTGTAATTGTGAAACTCCGAACAGCCCCCAGGTTTACAGACGCTTACCGGTTCCGGTTTTTGCATGGGGGTTATAGCCATGCTCCCGCATATCGCTATGCTATAAAGGCCGCGCGGCCTATCCATGCGCGGCGCTCTGGATCATTCTGAAGAAACGAGGCGAAGGCTATGGAATTCTCGACGGTTATCATTACGGGCGCCAACAGGGGCATCGGCCTTGCGCTCACACGGCGGTTTTTTCAATCCGGCCAATGGCGGATCCTCGCCTGTTGCCGCGATCCGGACAGCGCGCGGGAGCTTCAGGAGATGGCGAACCGCTCGGGCGACAAGATCGGCGTCTACCGGCTGGACGTCAGCCAGCAAGACTCCGTCGAGGCCTTTGCCAAAACAATCGACGGGCAAAGGGTTGATGTGCTCCTGAACAACGCGGGCATTAAGGGCGGCAACCATCAAACCCTTCTCGATATGGATTATGACGCCTGGGCCGGGGCCTTCGCGGTCAATTCCATGGCGCCGCTCCGGATGGTTCAGGCGGTACTCAAAAATTTACGGCTCTCCCCTGCGCCAAAAATCGCGACGATCACAAGCCAGATGGGCGCGATGACCTGGCCGGGCCGGGGCAGCTACGCCTACAGCTCCTCCAAGGCCGCCGTGAACAAGGTGATGCGCATCCTGGCGCTGGACCTGGAGCCGGAGGGCATCATTGTCAGCCTGTTCCATCCCGGTTGGGTGCAGACGGATATGGGCGGCAAGTCGGCGACCATATCCCCAGAGGAAAGCGCCGAAGGATTGTTCACCGCCATCACGAATTTGAAGAAATCCGACTCCGGGCGCTTTTTCAAATGGACGGGCGAGGAACATGCCTGGTGAATAGCAGGCGTAACAATGTTATTTTCATTGGCGATTGGTTGCGGGGGCTGGATTTGAACCTGCGACCTTCAGGTTGTCAGATAGACAGGCTTCCAACACACTTTACATAACAGCATTTCTTAACCATAATCATATCCGTATGTGTTTTCAGTAGTTTGCGTCCTAAAAAACAACTATTTGGAGGTACGACAATGACGGACTCCCCTTGGCACCTTGAAGGAAAATGGCTGGAATATTGCAGTTGCGACACCGGTTGCCCCTGCGAAACCATGGCGGAACCAACCCGGGGTTATTGTGAAGGCGTGATCGCCATGCAAGTCGATGAAGGCTATTATGGCGATGTCCGCCTTGACGGTGGCCTGATCGCAGCGACATTTACATTTCCCCGCGCTATCCATCATGGTGGCGGACAAATGCATCCGATCCTGCCCGAAGGGCTGTCGGAAGATCAAATTAATGCCATCTTCGCCATTCTTTCCGGAGAAGGCCAACCGGTCGGCACAATCTTCAACATCTTTTCTGTGATCATTGATACCATTCACGAGCCAACATTTGCCCCAATCGAATTTGACTGGGACATCAAAAGCCGGCGGGCCAAACTGACCGTGCCGAACCTGTTGCGCGCCAGTACCGAGCCGATCCGCAATCCGGTGACAGACGATCCTGTGCAGGTCCGCACGGTTCTACCTCACGGCTGGACATTTTACGAAGCCGAGGTCGGGAACGGTGATGTCAAGAGCATCGGCAGAATCAAGGTCGATTTCAACCATCGGCACAGTTCTCTGGCGTATTTTGCGTTTAACAACAATGGCATGGCTTATAGCTACGAAGAAGCAAAGGCCAAATACGGCCTGGACAATGCCGCCTAGGCAGTCGACGGCGGCAAACCCGCAGGCCGGCGCGCTGGAGCATATGCTTGAGCGCGACCGGTTGCTGGTGCTGGTATCCGTCATCGTCATCAGCGTCATCTCGTGGGTCTGGCTAGCGCTGCTGGCGAATGACATGGCGCAAGGCGACATGCGTCTGATGGGCATGGGTCAACTCATGGTCAACAAAATGACCATGCCCAATATGGACTGGACACTCGCCACCTTTACCGCCATGTTTACCATGTGGTGGGTGATGATGATCGGCATGATGCTGCCAAGCGCCGCCCCGATGATCCTGCTATATTCCCTGCTGTTGCGCAAAAAGAAAGCCGACGAAAAGCCCTTCTTGCGGACGATAATTTTTGTCGGCGGATACCTGCTGTTATGGGGTGTATTTTCTGCCCTGGCGACGTCCCTGCAATGGGCTTTGGGCGAAATGACCTTGCTCTCACCGATGATGGTCACCACCAGCCAGTGGCTGGCTGTGGGTTTTTTCACGCTGGCGGCAGTTTATCAATTCACGCCCCTGAAACATGCCTGTCTCGCACAATGCGCCACACCTTACAGCTTTCTCGGACGGCACTGGAAAGACGGCAAGACAGGTGCGCTAGATATGGGCCTGCGTCATGGCCTGTTCTGCATCGGCTGCTGCTGGACATCAATGCTGCTGCTTTTCGTCGGCGGCATCATGAACCTGGCCTGGGTCGCGGTGATCGCCATCTTCGTAATGGCCGAAAAGTTTTTGCCCCGCCGTGATTTGGTTGCCATAACAGGCGGCATCCTGATGGCCGCCTTTGCCGTATTCCTGGCGATGCGATAGCAGGGTTCGCTTAAAGACAGAATAAGCCGCGCCTGCCCAAGCATACCGGGCCGCTTCCGAAGATCCTTCGACCAGATTTCAGATATTCCCTGCAAGGATGTCCCAATGGACAAACCTAACGCTATAAAACAGTAAGCCAAAGTCCGAGGTCATTCATAGCTGGATAATATTTCAAAGCACATGAAACGACCCGTTTTTATCTAATTCCACTCTGCTTCCAGAGTTAATTTCTTTGTCTTTCCTGTTAACGACAAAACGCCGCCAAGTCATTGACTTAGCGGCGTTTTTATTGGTTGCGGGGGCAGGATTTGAACCTGCAACCTTCAGGTTATGAGCCTGACGAGCTACCGGGCTGCTCCACCCCGCGATAGGATATTGAAGGTAGAAAGCACCCATTGGGTGCTTTTTACATTTGATAGAGTGAGGGAGGAAAGTTTTCTACGCTTTGCGGGCCTGGC
>JAIOYL010000026.1 GCA_021741195.1 Sneathiella sp.
ATGCCGAGATCAGCGTGCCGATCTCCGTAAACTCGGCCGCTTCCTCGTCGCGCAAGGCCCCGTCACCGAGTTTCAGCGCGGCGATCAGGCTGCGATGCACCAGAAGATCGGCATAGCGCCGGATCGGTGAGGTGAAATGCGCGTAGTTTGACAGATGCAGGCCGAAATGGTGCAGGGTGTCGGGGCTGTAGACCGCTTGCGACTGGCTCCGCAGCACCAGCGAACTCACCAGCTCGCGGTCAATTTCGGTCTTTGCCTGCGCGAGGATGCGGTTGAAGGTGCTCGTCTTGACAACCTGGCCCTTGGCGAAGCGGATATTCATATCGGCAAGGGTTTCATGCAGACCCAGCAGCTTGTCAGGGCTTGGCGGTTCATGGACGCGGAACATGCAGGGACGGTTCAGCTTGACCAGTGTTTCCGCCGCCGAGACGTTGGCCTGGATCATGAACTCCTCGATCAAGAGATGCGCCTCGAACCGCTGTTTCTTGTGTACGGCCTTGATAAAGCCGTCGTCGCCGAACTCGATTTGCCGTTCGGGCAGGTCGAGATCAAGCGGCTCGCGCTTGTCCCGCGCTTTTTTGAGCGCCGCGTAAGCGCCATAAAGCGGGGCGATGACATCTGCATATATCAGCTTCGTCACCGCGTCGGGGTGGCCGTCGCGGCCATCCTGCACCTGCCGGTAAGTGAGGGAGGCGATGCTCCGCATCAGGGCGCGCATGAACTTGTGGCGGAGCTTGTTGCCGTCGGCATCGAACCACATCTGCACCGCCATCACGGGGCGGTCGACATTCTCATGCAGCGAACAGAGATCGCTTGAAAGCTCATGGGGCAGCATCGGCACCACGCGATCCGGGAAATAAACGCTGTTTCCGCGTTCGCGCGCCGACTTGTCGAGCGCGGAACCATAGGTCACATAATGGGCGACATCGGCGATGGCGACGATGACCTGCCAGCCGCCTTCGTTCCTCGGATCCTCATCCGGCGCAGCCCAGACGGCATCGTCGCGGTCGCGTGCGTCCACCGGATCGATGGTCACCAGTGGCAGGGATCTCAGATCCGTCCGGTTGCCGAGGGTGACCGGCTTCGCCGCCAGCGCCTCCTTGATGGCGGCGTCGCTGAATTCGGAGGGAATGCCATGGGCATGTATGGCGATCAGGCTGAGCGACGCAGCATCGCCCATGGGACCGATCCGCTGCTTGACCCGCCCTTCGGGAAGCGCATGGGTCTTCCCCGGCAGGATCTCGCAGAGCACGACCTCGCCGGTCTGCGCCCCCAGGGAGTTTTCCTCGCGGATGATCACTTCTTTCTTGATCTTGCGGTCGGTTGGTTGCACGCGGCCGTCCTTGCCGACCTTCGTGTAGACGCCGAGCACGGGACCGGCGGCGGCCTCAAGATGACGGATAGTCCGTGCCTCATATGTGCCGTCCTTCATCCGGGCGAGGCGGGCCAGCTGGCGGTCGCCGACGCCGGGCGCTCTGCTGCGGGTTTTCGCGTCTGCCACGAGATAGATCAGCGGCGGCGCGCCGTCCGTCCAGTTCATCGGCCTGGCAATGGCTTCCCCGTCTTCATTCAGGCGGTCAATCTCGATCACCGCGACGGCGGGAAGCGCCCCGGCCGGAGCCAGCTCGCGCTTGCGCCCTTTCGCGAGATGCCCCTCGTCGACAAGTTCCTTCAGGATTTTCTTCAGGTAAATGCGGTCGGCACCCTTGATATTAAAGGCTCTGGCGATCTCTCGCTTGCCGACCGGTGTCTCGCTTTCATCGATAAAGGCGCGAACCTGCTCCCTGGTCGGCAAATGCGATCTGTCTGTAGATTTGGGTGTCAAGATATCCCGTTTTCTGTTTCTGAAAGAATTTTCATTCCGCCGCTGCCGCCGATTTCTTCGAAGGCGCCTTTTTGGCGGCGGGCTTTTTCTTCGCGGGCGTCTTGGCTTTGGCCGCCTTCTTCGCAAGCTTCGGTTTCTTGCCGCTCTTTTCGGCGCGTTCCGCGAGCAGCGCCACAGCTTCCTCAAGAGTGATGGTCATCGGATCGGAGCCTTTGGGGATCGTCGCGTTGATGCCGCCATGGGTGATATAGGCGCCGTAGCGGCCATCCTTGGCGGCAATATCCGCGCCGTCCGCCGGATGCTGCCCGATCACGCGAAGCGGTGCGGCTGTGCGGCCACCAGCGCCACCCCGTGTTTTCGCGGCCGCCAGCAGTTCGACGGCGCGGTTCATGCCGATTGTGAGGACCTCCATGCTGCCCGGCACCTTGCCGTATTTCTTGTCACATTCCACATAGGGACCATAGCGGCCAAGACCGGCTGTGATCATGCCGCCGGTTTCCGGATGCGGGCCGACGTCGCGCGGCAGCGCCATCAGCTGGACGGCAAGTTCGAAATCCACCGTCTCAAGCGGGATGTCCTTTGGAATGGAGACGCGCTTCGGTTTTTTCTTGGGTTCCGGCTCGCCAAGCTGCAGATAGGGACCGTAAGGGCCCTTGCGCAGGGTGATCATCAATCCTGTTGCGGGATCGATGCCGATTTCCTGGGGTCCCTCATCGACGCCGCTATCCGCGCCCTCCGCATGATCGCCAAGCTGGCGGGTGAAGCGGCAGTCGGGATAGTTCGAACAGCCGATAAAGGCGCCGAAGCGGCCGGTTTTCAGGCTGACGCGCCCATCCTCGCATTTCGGGCAGGCGCGCGGATCCTTGCCATCCTCGCGGGGCGGGAAGATATGCGGGGCGAGGACGCGGTTCAGCTCTTCAAGGACATCCGTAACCCGAAGCTCCGCTGTTCCTTCGACGGAAAGGTTGAAGTCAAACCAGAAATCGCGCAGCACCTGTTTCCAATCTATTTTTGCGGCCGAAACATCGTCGAGCTTCTCTTCAAGCTGCGCCGTGAAATCATATTCCACATAGCGTGTGAAGAAGGACGACAGAAACGCCGTCACCAGCTGGCCCTTGTCCTCGGGAATGAACCGTTTCTGCTCGATTTTAACATAATCGCGGTCCTGCAGTACCGAAATGATCGAGGCGTAGGTCGACGGCCGCCCGATCCCGAGCTCCTCAAGTTTCTTGACGAGGCTGGCTTCCGAGTAGCGAGGTGGCGGTTCGGTGAAATGCTGGTCCTCACGGACGATATCGGTTGCGACCTTTTCGCCGGCCTTGACGGCGGGAAGGCGATTACCGCCCTCTTCATCGTCGACGTCATCGCGGCCTTCTTCGTAGAGCTTGAGGAAACCCGGGAAGCGGACGACACTGCCGGTCGCGCGTAAAATCTGGCCCGCGCCGTCACTGAAATCGATGGTGGTGCGTTCAAGGAGTGCACTTTCCATCTGGCTTGCCACCGTGCGTTTCCAGATCAACTCATAAAGCCGGAGATGCTCGGCATCGAGATATTTGGCCACCATCGCCGGGGTGCGCGACAGGTCCGTCGGACGGATCGCCTCATGGGCTTCCTGCGCGTTCTTGGTCTTCGCCTTGTAATAGCGGGGCTTTTCGGGAACGAATTCCTTGCCGTATTCCTTTGCGATGACCGCGCGCGCGCGCTCAACCGCCTCTTGCGCGAGGCTGAGCCCGTCCGTCCGCATATAGGTGATCAGGCCTTGTGTCTCGCCGCCGAGATTGAACCCTTCATAGAGTTTCTGCGCCACCATCATCGTGCGCTTGGCGCCAAAACCGAGCTTGCGGGAGGCTTCCTGCTGCAAGGTTGAGGTGGTGAAGGGTGGAGAGGGGTTTCTTTTGGCAGGTTTCTGTGTGACGTCGGCGATCTTGAAATCACCGGCGCGGACTTTTTCGGCGGCGGCATGGGCCTTTTCGGCATCGGGGAGCGAGAATTTATCAAGTTTCTTGTTGGCAAGATGCGTGAGCCGCGCTGTGATCTTGTCCTTTGTTTCAGTCAGGAAATCGGCATCGATCGTCCAGTATTCCTCGGCGGTGAAGGCATCGATCTCAAGCTCGCGCTCGCAAATCAGACGAAGCGCGACCGACTGCACCCGGCCCGCCGATTTCGCGCCCGGCAATTTCCGCCAAAGGACAGGCGATAAGGTAAAGCCGACGAGATAATCTAGGGCGCGGCGGGCTTGCTGGGCATTGACGAGGTCCATGTCAAGCTCGCGTGGATGGGCGATTCCCTCCAGCACGGCGCGCTTGGTGATCTCGTTGAAGACGACGCGGCTGACTTTTGCGGTTTTCAGTTTTTTCTTTTCCTCCATCACCTTCATGACGTGCCAGGCAATGGCCTCGCCCTCACGGTCCGGGTCCGTTGCGAGAAAAAGATTTTCCGCGCCATCGAGGGCGTCGGCGATGGCCTTGATATGTTTCGCGGACTTCGCATCGTTCTGGTAATGCATGGCGAAATCCTGGTCCGGTTCCACTGATCCGTCCTTTGACGGCAGGTCACGAATATGCCCGTAGGACGCCAGAACCACATAATCCTTGCCCAGGTACTTATTGATGGTCTTGGCCTTTGCAGGAGATTCGACGACAACTACGTTCATATCAATACCGCAGACTTTCTTCTGATTTGGGGCCGCATTCGCGGCGGCCATTCCGTCCTATATAGAGACGCTAAGGGGCGATGGAAACCCTGTTTCCGAAATGGCGTTCTATTCTGCCTGCCAGCTCGAGTTCAAGTAAAATCGTTAAAATGATGGAAGCAGGCTGTCCGGTCAGACGGATAATTTCGTCAATTTCGACCGGCGTCGGACTGAGGAACGAGATCACGTCGGGACGTATCCGCTCCAGTTCCCGCTCCGCCGGTGGAACCGGTTCGGCAAAGGGCAGGAGCGGCTGGTCAGGCTCCTTCAGGGGCCGTCCGCGAATGCCTTGCAGCGCTTCCAGAATATCGTCGGCGGTTTCGGTCAGGGCCGCGCCGCTCCGGATCAGGTTGTTGGTGCCGCGCGCCCGGGGATCCATGGGCGATCCGGGGATCGCGAAAACCTCGCGCCCCTGCTCAAGCGCCATTCGCGCCGTGATCAGCGAACCCGATTGCGGCGCGGCCTCGACGACGAGGACGCCGAGCGCCATGCCGGAGATGATCCGGTTGCGGCGCGGGAAATGGCGGGCCTGCGGGACGGTGCCGATGGGTTGCTCGGCGATGACACAGCCCTGCTCGTAAATCTGCTCCTGCAGCGCCTTGTTTTCGCGGGGGTAGGGGTAGTCGAGGCCGCCGCCGACCACGGCGATTGTTCCATCCTTGAGCGATGCCTGATGCGCCGCCGTGTCGATCCCGCGGGCGAGGCCGGACGCAATGATGATTTTCTGGCGGCTCAGATCCCCGGCGATTTTTTGCGTCAGGCGGACCGCCACGGCGGAAGAATTGCGGGCGCCGACAATTGCCAGGATATCGCGGGTGAGTAGATGCGCATGTCCCCTGATCGAGATCACCGGCGGTGGATCGGCAATGGCGCGGAGTGCAGGCGGATAGTCGGGCTCACAAGCGGCAATCATCCGGCCGCCAAACTCCAACACCTCGTCCATTTCCTGCTTCGCGAGCGCGGGCGGGCAGATTTTGATCGGTTTCTTGCGGCCGCCCCGGCGGGCAAGCTCGGGAAGCGCATCCAGTGATTTCTGCGCCGAGCCGAAGCGGGCGAGCAGCTGAAAAAAGGTGATCGGCCCGACATTCTCGGACCGGATCAGGCGCAGCCAGGCCAGCCTTTCCTCAATTGACAATTCGCGCGTCGTTTCCATGACGGCAAGGTGACAGAATTTCCCCAATCGCGTCAATTGAATTTTAGCGCATGGATTACGCGTCGATTTCTAGTGGTCCTGATCCCGATCACTGGCGTCTTGTGGAAATCGGGGCGAAAGATCGAAAAGCCGGTTGATCGAAAAGTGGCTGCCCTGATTTTTTGGCGCCTCCTGAGGCTTTATAAATTCCGGCTGCTCCTGGCGTCCCCGGCTTTCCTGATGTGTCTGCCGCTGTTGGCGCGCCTGAAATTTTTCGAGTTCCCGAAGTATATGCAATTCTTCAAGTTCCTGAAGCCTCTCCAACACGCTGGCATCCTTGCCTTCTCGATCCTCGGGCGGCGGGGCCTCGGTTACGGGAGCCGATCGAGTGCGTCCGCGAACCTGCTTGTTCCGGCCAAATTCTAGGCGGGGTTTTTCGTGATCCTTGAACGGGCTTCCGGCATTGAGCTGAAAGCCGGGTGTCTCCGCCGCTACTGGGGCAGGTTCCTCAACCGCCGTATCGATCGGACCGGCCTCACTTTTAGGTTCCGACGGATTTTCTTCAGGCCGCCGGATATCCCGGGCGATGATTGGGAATTTTTCCCTGAAACGGGCGCTTTGCCGTTCGATATCGGCTTTGTGGTGATCCACCGCCGTTGAGAATTTGCACTTCACGGCCCGCTGAAAAGCCTTCAGGCGGCGTATTCTGATATCCGTTAAATGAGGTGAGGCGCCCGTGTTCATGGAAATTATCCCGATCGGAAATTTCCCCTAAAAATAAGTACAAGTGATATATGTTTCAACCCGATATCAGGATTTCTTTTTGCCGATGCGCGGCTCCTCGCCTTTCAGGAGGCGGCGGATATTCTGGTGATGACGGATAAAGATCAGGATGGCCATGAAAGCTGCGAATTCGATGCGCTGGACGTCGCCGAAATAGATATCGCCCAAAGGGGAGAGCTTCATCAGGGCATAAATATAAACCGGCGCGAGCGCGGCGGACACCAGCGCCGCAAGGGAAGAATATCGGAAAATGACGGCCACCAGCAGCCAGGTGAGCGCGACGCCGAGGCCTGCGGGCCAGCTGATCGCCAGCATCACACCGATAAAGGTGGCCATGCCCTTGCCGCCCTTGAATTTCAGCCAGATGGGGAAAAGATGGCCGAGAAACGCGCCGCCGCCAGCAAGCACCGCATAATCCTGCGTGAGATAGATATTGGCGAGAATGACAACGATTGCCCCCTTGCCGCCGTCGAGCAGCAGCGTTGCCAGTGCGAGGCCCTTGTTGCCGGTCCTGAGCACGTTTGTCGCGCCGATATTTCCAGATCCGATCTTGCGTACATCGCCAAGCCCGGCCATTTTTGTCAACACTAGCCCGAACGGGATGGAGCCAATCAGATAACCGGCGACGGCGGCGGCGTAAAAGGGCCAGGTATAGCTGATATCACCAAGCGGATCGGGCATGTCACTGCCTCCTATAGTTCGAAAACGGCTTTGCCGCGGACAAAGGTTTTGAGGACGCGGCCTTGCAAAAGATGGCCGTCGAAGGCGGTATTTTTTGACTTCGAGAGCAGGGAATCGCCGTCCACCTGCCAGGGCCTTTCCGTGTCGAACAGGAAAATATCCGCATCCGCGCCATTTTTGAGCGCGCCGGCCTCCAGCCCGAGCAATTTTGCCGGGGCGACGGTCATGGTATGGAGTAACCTCAATAGATCAACATCGCCGTTGTGATAGAGACGCAAGCTGACCGGCAGCATGGTCTCGAGCCCGATGACGCCGGGTTTCGCCTGTGCAAAGGGAACGCGCTTGCTGTCGGCGCTCTGCGGCAGATGTTGGGAGGAAATGACGTCGATCGTCCCGTCCCTGATCGCCTCGATCACGCCGAGGCGCTCCTCCTCCTCGCGAAGCGGCGGGGAGACTCGGGCGAAGGTGCGGTATTCACCAACCTCGAGATCGTTAAGCGCATGATAATGCGGCGCCGTCCCGGCGGTCACCTTGAGCCCGTCATTTTTCGCGCGGCGGATGGTGTTGAGGGCGTCGCGGGTGCTGAGATGCGCCGCATGCCAGCGCGCGCCGGTCATGGCAACGAGGCGGATATCGCGCTCGACCAGGATCGCCTCGGCGCAGGCTGGAATTGACTTGAGGCCCATGAATGTGGCGGTGCGCCCGCCGGTAATGACGCCGCCCGCGGCCAGCGCCGGGTCCTCCGCATGGACGATCACGGGAAGATCGAACATGCTGGCATAGGCGAGCGCCCGGCGCATCAGGTTGATATCTTGAATCGCGAACTGCCCGTCGCTGATGGCGACGACACCGGCCTCCGCTAGCAGGCCGATTTCCGCCATTTCCCCGCCCAGCAGGCCTTTCGTCAGCGCGCCGGTGATGCAGACCTTGACCGCGCAGGTGTTTTTCGCACGCCGCATCACCATCTCGACCAGCGCCGGATCATCGATGACGGGTTCCGTCGCCGGGAAGGCATTGATGGTGGTGACCCCGCCCGCGGCGGCAGCCATACCGGCGGTTGCCATGGTTTCGCGATGCTCCTTGCCGGGCTCGCAGAGATAGGCATGGGCATCGACGAGGCCGGGGCTAAGGTAAGAACCGCCGCAATCTTCGACGCTTGCGCCATCCGGTATATTACCGTCCTTGATATGCACGCCCCAATCGAGGATCTTTCCCTTGTCGATCAACAGGCCGCCCATGACATCCGTATTCGTCGCCGGATCGAGCAGGCGGGCATTGATCAGGGCGTGAACGGGTCCGGTCATCGTTGATCTCCCCGTGTCAGCAGATCGAGGCAGGCCATGCGGACGGCGACGCCCATCTCGACCTGCTCGGAGATCGCGCTGATATTGAGGTCGTCGGCAATCTCGGAGTCAATCTCGACACCGCGGTTCATCGGGCCCGGATGCATGATCAGGGCGTCCGGCCTGGCGACGGAGAGTTTTTTCTTGTTCAGCCCGAAGAAATGAAAATATTCGCGGATCGACGGTACGAAGGAGCCTTGCATCCGCTCGGTCTGCAGGCGCAGCATCATGACTATATCGGCATCCTTCAGCCCCTCGGACATCTTGTAATATACCTCGACGCCCATCTTTGCGGCGTTGGAGGGGATCAGGGTGGTCGGGCCGACGATGCGCACCCGCGCGCCCATGATATTGAGAAGCGCGATATTGGAGCGGGCGACGCGGCTATGCTGGATATCGCCGCAGATGGCGACGATCAGCCCTTCAAGCCGTCCCTTGCGGCGCTTGATGGTGAGCGCGTCGAGAAGCGCCTGCGTCGGATGCTCATGGCTGCCGTCGCCGCCATTGATCACGGCGCAGTCGACTTTCTGGGCGAGGAGATGCGGCGCGCCCGAATCGGAATGGCGGATCACCAGAACATCCGGATGCATGGCGTTCAGCGTCATCGCCGTATCGATCAGCGTCTCGCCCTTTTTCACCGAACTGGAGCCGACCGACATGTTGATCACATCGGCGCCGAGCCGCATCCCGGCCAGCTCGAACGAGGTCCGGGTCCGCGTCGAATTCTCATAAAAGAGATTGATCTGGGTCTTGCCGTGCAGGAGGTCCTGCTTCTTGTCCGGGGTTCGCGCGAGTTTCGCGTAATGTTCGGCGAGGGTGAGGATTTGATTGATATCGGTTGCATTCAGCCGCGCGATATCGAGGAGATGCCGATGGGCAAATCGTATGGGATCTGTATTTGTCATTAAAAGAAAACTGTATAGCGACGAAGCGTTTGCGGAGCAAGCGTTGGATAAAAAATTATCTCATCGCGTCGAGGGCGCCCTGCAGGATATAGGCGGCAGCCATTTTATCGACCGCTTTCGCCCGTTTTGCGCGCGAGGTGTCGGTCTCCAACATGGCGCGGGTGACGGCGACGGTCGAGAGCCGTTCGTCCCAGAAGCACATCGGCAGGTCGAAATAATCCTCGAGGTTTTTCTGGAACTGGCGAATCGACTGGCAGCGCGGCCCTTCGCTCCCGTCCATATTGATCGGCAGGCCGATAACGAAACCACCGATATTCCATTTGTCGATGATTTTGCGGATTTCTTCCGCATCCGCCTTGAACTTTGTCCGCTTGATTGTCATAAGAGGCGTGCCTACCTTCAAGGCGGCATCCGAGAGGGCCAGACCGATGGTTTTGGTTCCGGGGTCCATGCCGAGGAGCCGCTTGTCTTTAGGCACGAGATGTTTCAAATGGGTGGGGTTGCCGAGGAGCATTGCTTACGCTAATTTGCAGCCAATGTCGGTTTGGCGCCTGTTTTCGGGTTTAATATGTTCCGGACCGACCTTCCGGAAAGTTTCTTTTATAGCAAAGGGTGACAGATGTCGCTTGATAAAGCCGCTGTGGCGAAAGTAGCCAATCTGGCCCGCATCCGAATCGAGGAAAAAGACCTCGAACCGATGGCGGCCGAATTGAATAATATTCTGGGCTGGGTTGAGCAGCTCGGCGAGGTCGACACCGATAATGTCGAGCCGATGACCTCGGTTGCGGATATGCGGTTGCGCTGGCGCGCCGATGCGGTGACCGACGGCGGCTATGTCGAGGATGTCGTCGCCAACGCCCCGAGCCGTGAAGACGGGTTCTTTGCCGTCCCGAAGGTGATTGAATAATGAGTGATCTCACGAAACTGAGCATTGCCGCCGCTCGCGACGGGCTTAAAGCCGGGGATTTTTCAGCGCGCGAGCTGACCGCCGCGCATATCACGGCGATGGCGGCCTCAAAACCGCTCAACGCCTTTATCACCGAAACCCCGGAAGTGGCCGTTGACGCCGCGACGGCGTCGGACGCGCGCCGCGCCAGGGGGGAGGCGGGCAAGCTTGAAGGCATCCCGCTCGCGATCAAGGACCTCTTCTGCACGAAGGATGTTCTGACGACCGCCGCCTCGCATATTCTGGATGGCTTCAATCCCCGTTATGAGAGCACCGTTACGTCGAACCTCTGGGCCGAAGGCGCGGTCATGCTCGGCAAGGCCAATCTCGATGAATTCGCCATGGGCTCCTCCAACGAGACCAGCTATTACGGCAATGTGGTCAATCCCTGGCGGCGTCAGGGCGACAACCGCGATCTGGTGCCGGGCGGCTCCTCCGGCGGCTCGGCCAGCGCCGTTGCCTCCTTCAGCGCCATGGGCGCGACGGGAACCGACACCGGCGGTTCGATCCGCCAGCCCGCGTCCTTTACGGGCATCGTCGGCATGAAGCCAACCTATGGCCGCTGTTCGCGCTGGGGTGTTGTTGCCTTCGCCTCCAGCCTCGACCAGCCAGGACCAATGGCGCGCAGCGTGCGCGATACCGCGATCATGCTCGAGGCCATGGCCGGGTTCGATCCGAAAGACAGCACCAGCGTGAATATGCCGGTGCCGAATTTCGAGGCGGCGCTCACGGGTGATATCCGCGGTCTTAAAATCGGCATTCCGAAGGAATACCGGCTGGAGGGCATGAGCGAGGAAATCGGCGCGCTCTGGCAGCAGGGCATCGACTGGATGAAGGCGGCGGGCGCCGAGATTATCGATATCAGCCTGCCGCACACGAAATATGCGCTGCCCGCCTACTACATCATCGCGCCGGCGGAGGCTTCCAGCAACCTCGCGCGCTATGACGGGGTGCGCTTCGGTCTCCGTGTTGAGGGCAAGGACATGAATGATATGTATGCGAGCACGCGCGGAGAGGGCTTCGGCGCGGAGGTGAAGCGCCGGTTGCTGATCGGCACCTACGCGCTGTCCGCCGGGTATTACGATGCCTATTACCTGAAAGCGCAGAAAGTCCGCTCGCGCATCGCCGAGGATTTCAAGCAGGCCTATCTATCTGTCGATGCGATCCTGACCCCGACCGCGCCGTCGGCGGCGTTCGGCTTCGGCGAGAAGGGGGATGATCCTTTGGAGATGTATCTCAATGACGTTTTCACGGTGCCCGCCAGCCTTGCGGGATTGCCGGGAATTTCCGTGCCGGCGGGTCTCTCGAAGGATGGGCTCCCGCTCGGACTGCAGCTCCTGGGCCGCCCGTTTGATGAAGAGACCGTGTTCCGGGCGGCGGGCGTCCTCGAAGAGGCTGCCGCATTTACCGCTGTACCTGCCGACTGGTGGAGGGGATAACAATGGGAATGATTATTCAGGGCGCAACCGGAGACTGGGAGGTCGTGATCGGCCTCGAAATCCATGCGCAAGTAACAAGCAAGTCGAAGCTTTTTTCCGGGGCTTCCGCCGAATATGGCGCCGAGCCGAACAGCCAGGTTTCTTTCGTTGATGCGGCGATGCCGGGCATGCTCCCCGTGATCAACGAGATGGCGGTCGAACAGGCCGTGAGGACCGGGCTCGGGCTCAATGCGAAGATCAACAAATTCTCGGTCTTCGACCGCAAGAACTATTTCTTTCCCGACCTGCCGCAGGGTTACCAGATCAGCCAGTATCTGCAGCCGATCGTCGGCGAGGGGAAGATCCTCATCGACCTGAAAGACGGCGAGACGCGGGAAATCGGTATCACCCGCCTGCATCTGGAGCAGGATGCGGGCAAGAGCCTGCATGACCAGCATCCGAGCCAGACGTTCATCGATCTCAACCGTTGCGGCGTACCGCTGATGGAGATTGTCTCGGAGCCGGACATGCGTTCGCCGGAGGAGGCGGCGGTTTATGTGAAGAAGATCCGCAGCATTGTCCGCTATCTTGGCACTTGTGATGGCAATATGGAAGAAGGCTCCATGCGGGCCGACGTCAATGTCTCGGTGCGCAAACCCGGTGATGAATTCGGCACCCGCTGCGAGTTGAAGAACATCAACTCGGTGCGCTTCATGCAGCAGGCGATCATCTATGAGGCCAACCGGCAAGTGGATATCCTGGAGGCGGGCGGCACCGTCGATCAGGAAACCCGGCTTTATGATCCGGTCAAGGGGGAAACCCGGTCCATGCGCTCGAAAGAGGAGGCGCAAGACTACCGCTATTTCCCGGATCCGGACCTGCTGCCGCTTGAATTCGATGGCGCCTTTATCGAGCGTATCCGCGAGACCCTGCCCGAACTTCCCGATCCGAAGAAGGCGCGCTTTATCAAGGACCTTGGCCTGTCGCCCTATGACGCCGGGGTGCTGGTCGCCGAGAAGGAGGTCGCCGATTATTTCGAGGCGGTGGCCGAGGGGCGTGATGCCAAGCTCGCCGCCAACTGGGTGATCGGGGAGCTGTTCGGCCATCTCAACCGGACGAGCAAGTCACTGGGTGAGAGCCCGGTTGCAGCGCCAGCGCTCGGAGAACTTCTCGACCTGATCTCGGACGGCACGATTTCCAACCGGATCGCCAAGGAAGTCTTCGAGGAAATGTTCGATACCGGCAAGATGGCAGGCGCGATCGTTGAGGAAAAGGGCCTGAAACAGGTTTCCGATACCGGCGCGATCGAGGCCGCAATTGACGCGGTGATTGCCGCTAACCCCGACAAGGCGGCCGAATATAAAAGCGGCAAGGACAAGCTTTTCGGCTTCTTCATGGGTCAGGTGATGAAGGCGACGCAAGGCAAAGCGAACCCCGGCGTGGTCACGGAAATCCTGAAACCCAAACTGGACGCCTGAATAAAAGGGATGCGGCGGCACTGAACGCCGCCGCATCCAAAATCCAAATTCAGGTCAGGCAATCGTCAATCCCTGCGCCCGCGCATCATTGATGCAGCCGGTGAATGATGCGTGGGGGGCCACTGCCGCTTTGATCGGCTGGCCGGTGTGACCGGTGATATTCCAGAGCCAGGTCGTCGTTGCCTTCGAAATATCCTCATGCTCTGAGACAATCGTGACATTGCCGTTACGGCCTGCGTCGGCGATGCATTCCTCGAATGTCTCATGAATTTTCGTCGTGCTCTTGACCAGTGTGCCACCCTGATCTGTGACATGCCAGGTCCATTGCACCTTCGTGATATCCACAGTGACCGTAATCATCCGGATATGCAGGGTATGGCCTTTATGCGGGGCCGGATGGTGATGGAAATGGTGGTGATGATGGTGGACATGATGTTCCTGCGGCGGGTTCGGGTAGTGAAGGGTATAGTGCGCCGGCGCCGGCGCGGCTGCCGGATGAGGAATGCCCGCTTCATAGGGATGCGGATAGGTATAGGTATGATGGCCCGGCAACGGCGTCAGGGCGTGCGCCGGTGCCAGAAGCGGGTAATGCGGGTGCGGCGCGACAGGATAGCCGTGGGGCGGCCAGTAGGGATGTGTATCGGTCATAAAGGTCTCCGTCCTTGATCGAAAATGGAAAACGCCGTCCTGGCGTTATTCCTCAGACGATTGCGGACGGGACCTGTGAGGGCGAAAACGCTTTAGCTATAGGATTGAATGGCCCAGATGAGCATCAGAACCGGGAAGGCGAATATATAGGCGGCTTCCTTTGCCAGTTCGATTGCGTTGCGGCGGGATTTGTTTTTGAAAAGTGTCATCGAAATATCCTCGACAATAAAAATCCAGATCATTGAATGGGCGGAATTTGCCGTCCTCTCGCAGATGCAGCATTGATTTGAATCAAGGATTTACAAAAATCCTCTCGCAACTGCAATATTTTTTTGGGTTTGCTAGATCAGGACGATTTCAAGGCGGTAGGGCGAGGAGTTGCTGATCTGGATAATTTCCATATCATGATAGGTCGGCGTCGATTTCTTATAGGAAATCCCCCAGGCGGTGACATCGATACGGCAGATCAGCCCGTCATATTTGAGCGCGATCTGATAGCCCGAGGTCGGACCGGTACATTTACAGCGGTGATATGTGAACGGAGACAGAACGTCGGGCGGCGGCGTCGGCCATTCGATCCCGTCGGTTTCGAGCTTCTGGTAGTGAAGGTCTTTATTGTCTATGGTGCTGATCAGGGCGATATGGGTTTCCAGGGGCATCTGTCCTTCCTCTGCTAGTGCTCGCCTGACGCCCGCGGGGCCGTGCCTGTGAGAAAAAACCGGGCACGAATTTTGTTCGGCCCTGGCGCCATATCTGCTAGTGTCGGTCCATGAACTGGAATGATACCGGCCTCATCCTCAGCGTTAGAAAGCACGGTGAAAACAGCGTGATCCTTCATGCTTTCACCCGTGACCATGGCCGCTCGGCCGGGTTGGTGCGGGGCGGCGTCGGGCGGCGTCTGCGCGGGATCCTGCAGCCCGGAAACGAGGTTGATCTGGCCTGGCGGAGCCGCCTTGCCGAGCAGCTGGGCAGTTTTACCGTCGAGGCTCGGAAATCCTATTCAAGCGCCCTGTTCGATGCGCCGCTCGCCCTCGCGGCGAGCAGTTCGGCGCTCGCCCTCCTCGATATCGCGCTGCCCGAGCGCGAGCCGCATCTGATGCTCTATGAGGCGACGCTTCTCCTGTTCCAGTCGCTGGAAACGGAGACCCATATCTGGCCTTTGCTGCTGATCCGCTGGGAGCTGGGGCTGCTCGCAGAGATCGGCTATGGCCTCGATCTCAGCCAATGCGCAAGCACTGGAACAACGGAGGATCTTGTCTATGTCTCGCCGAAATCGGGACGGGCGGTAAGCGCCGCAGCGGGCCGCCCCTATCATGACAAGCTCCTGAAACTGCCTGCCTTTTTGCAGGAGCAACGCAAGGAAACTGTCGCGGAAAATGAGGTGCCGCCGGAGGATATTCTGGACGGCCTCGCGCTCACTGGCTATTTCATCGAGAAATTCGTGGCGGAGCATCGTCCCAACGTTCATCTGGCCGCGCGGGAGCGGCTGATGAGCGCCTTCAGGCGGCGGTACAGCCAGTTGGTGCCTGAAAAAATATCAGAAAGCGATCCGCATTAATTTTTCACTCCTCAAAGAGAAATCAGGTGGTATATAGGGGGCATGACTGACCATTCCCCCATCAGACCCGGCGAGATCGTTCCGACCTCGCTGAAGGACGCCATAAGCTCGCGCTACCTTGCCTATGCGATGTCAACCATCATGTCCCGCTCCCTTCCCGATGTGCGTGACGGCCTGAAGCCTGTCCACCGGCGGCTGCTCTATGCCATGCGGATGCTGAAGCTGGATCCCGGTTCCGGTTTCAAGAAATGCGCCCGCGTCGTCGGCGACGTTATCGGCAAATATCATCCCCATGGCGATCAGTCGGTCTATGACGCGCTGGTCCGCCTCGCCCAGGAATTCGCCCAGCGCTACACCCTCGTCGAGGGGCAGGGGAATTTTGGCAATATCGACGGCGATAACGCGGCGGCCATGCGCTACACCGAGGCCCGGATGACGGTCATCGCCGAGATGCTGCTGCGGGATATCGATCAGGATACGGTGGATTTCCGCCCGACCTATGACGGTGAGGAATCGGAGCCGGTCGTGCTTCCATCCGCCTTTCCGAACCTGCTCGCCAATGGCTCGGCCGGCATTGCCGTCGGCATGGCAACCTCGATCCCGCCGCATAACGCGACCGAGCTTGCCAACGCGCTCCTGCATCTGATCAAGTTCCCGAATGCCGGGATCGACAAGCTGATGGAATTTATTCCGGGGCCCGATTTCCCGACCGGCGGCGAACTGGTCGAGAAACCGGAAAATATCCGCGAGGCCTATCTCACCGGACGCGGCAGCTTCCGCCAGCGGGCGACATGGGAGGTTGAGGATCTCGGGCGTGGGACATACCAGATCGTCGTCACGGAAATTCCCTATCAGGTGCAGAAAAGCAAGCTGATCGAGCGCATTGCCGAACTGATCCAGAACAAGAAGCTGCCGTTCCTTGCCGATGTGCGTGACGAATCGGCGGAGGACGTCCGGCTGGTGCTGGAGCCGCGCAGCAAGAATATCGAGGCCGAAATGCTGATGCAGGGCCTGTTCCGCCTGACCGATCTTGAAAGCCGCTTTCCGCTCAACATGAACGTGCTGGACGCCACCCAGACGCCGAGGGTCATGAGCCTGCGCGACGTGCTGCTTGCCTTCCTCGATCACCGGTTCGAGGTGCTGATCCGGCGATCGAAAAATCGCCTTGGCAAGATCGAGGCCCGGCTTGAGGTTCTGAACGGCTATCTTATCGTCTTCCTCAATCTCGATGAGGTGATCCGCATTATCCGCGAGGAGGACCATCCCAAGCAGAGCCTGATCGAGACTTTCAAGCTGACCGATAATCAGGCCGAAGCCATCCTCAATATGCGCCTGCGGTCCCTGCGCAAACTGGAGGAGATGGAACTCCGGACCGAGCATGATCGCTTAAGCGCGGAGAAATCCGAACTCGAAGCCCTGCTCGAGGATGAGGAATTACGCCGCACGGCGATTTCGGACGAAATCCGCGAGATGAAAAAGGCGTTGCAGAAGCTGCCCAAGCTATCTGATCGCCGGACCCGTATCGGCGAGGCGAAGGAGCTTCCGGATATGCCCCTGGAAGCGATGATTGATAAGGAACCGATCACCGTCATCTGCTCCGAAAAGGGCTGGATCCGCGCGCTCAAGGGACATGCTGAGGAAAACGGGTCCGAGAAATACAAGGACGGTGACCGGGGCCGGTTCTGGATCACTGCCGAGACCACCGACAAGCTGGTGTTGTTCGCGACCAACGGGCGCTTCTATACCATCGGCTGCGACAAGCTGCCGCGCGGCCGGGGGCATGGCGAGCCGGTCAGGCTGATGATGGATCTGGGGAATGACCAGGATATCGTCGCGCTGTTCGTCCACAAGCCGGACCGCAAGCTGCTGGTGGCCTCCAGCGACGGGCGCGGCTTTGTCGTCGATGAGAACAGCGTCATCGCGCAGACCCGCAACGGCAAGCAGGTGCTCAATGTCTCGGGCGATGTCGAGGCGGCCTTCTGCGTTGAGGTGGACGGCGATAGCGTCGCGGTGATCGGTGACAACCGCAAACTCAACTGCTTCGCGCTTGAGGAAATCGGTGAAATGGCGCGCGGGCGGGGCGTAACGCTCCAGCGCTACAAGGACGGCGGCCTTTCTGACATCAAGACCTTCACGAAGGCAGAGGGGCTCACCTGGAAATCCGGCGAGCGAACCCGCACGGAAACCGATCTCACGGGCTGGTACACCAAACGCGGCAATGCCGGCCGGCTGGCGCCAAGAGGGTTTAATAAAAGTAACAAGTTTAGTTAAACGAGGGTTTCGTGAACACCGTATATGACGCTTTTTGCAAAACAGCGGCGAAATTTCCCGCGAATGCCTTTCTTTGTGCGCCGGCGTATGAGAAGCGAAGCTATCATCAGGGGGGGATCGAATTTACCTATGCGCAAGCGGCGAGTGAAGTTGAACGCATAAAGGCGGTGTATGAGGCATCCGGATTCGGCCATGGCAACCGCATCGCCTTTCTTCTTGAAAACCGGCCCGAGTATTTTTTCCATATGCTGGCGGCGAATGCCCTCGGTGTATCGGTCGTGCCGATCAATCCCGATTACCTGCATGATGAAATGCTCTACCAGATGGATCATTCCGATGCCGATCTGGTGGTCACCATCCGCGAGCGCGCCAGGGATATCCAGGCGGTCGCGAATGAACGCAAGAAGCCTCTACCGGTCGCCATCTTTGAAGATTTCGGAAGCCGGATGCCGAGGCCGGGACCGGCGCCGGTGCCGGGGGCGCCCGGCCTCTTGAGCGAGGCCAGCCTGCTCTATACCTCGGGCACCACCGGTCGGCCCAAGGCCTGCATCCTGACCAATGACTATTACCTGACGTCCGGACAGGCCTATATCGATTACGGCGGGGCATTAACCATTCGCGAAGGAGAGGAACGGGTTTATAACCCATTGCCGCTCTTTCACATGAATGCGGCGACTGTCTCCTTCATGTGCATGCTGCTCTCGGGCGGCTGCCAGATTGTCCCGGACCGCTTTCATCCGACGACCTGGTGGCAGGAAGTTACCGAGACCCGGGCGACCATCATTCATTATCTCGGTGTCGTTCCGCCGATGCTGCTGAACCAGCCGAAAAACGAGTTTGAAAGGGCGCATTCCGTGCGTTTCGGCATTGGCGCAGGCGACGAGCCCGAATTGCATGGGATCTTTGAGGAGCGCTACGGCTTTCCGCTGGTCGAGGTCTGGGGCATGTCGGAAACCGGCCGGCTGATCTGCAATAATTTTGAGCCCCGGCAAATCCATACCCGCGCCTTTGGCCGTCCGAGCGGGGATCTGGAGGCGCGGGTCGTTGACGATCAGGACAACGACGTGCCCGCCGGTATCGAGGGCGAGATGCTGGTCCGCTGCAAGGGAGATGATCCGCGGCGCGGGTTTTTCGCGGGCTATCTGAAGAATGAAGCGGCGACCGAGGAAGCCTGGAAGGGAGGCTGGTTCCATACCGGCGATACCGTACGCCAGGACGAAAGCGGCATGCTCTATTTCGTCGACCGCAAGAAGAACATCATCCGCCGCTCTGGCGAAAATATCGCCGCCGCTGAAGTGGAGGCGGTGCTGCAGACCCATGACGATGTGGCAAAGGTCGCCGTCATCGCCGTCAAGGATGAGTTGCGCGAGGAGGAGGTCATGGCCTGTATCGTGCTGATGGAGGGGATCGAGGCTTCCAAGGACCGGGCGGAAGAAATCTTCACCTATTCAAATGACAAGCTCGCTTACTTTAAAACACCGGGATGGATTTTGTTTCTCGACGATCTGCCGACGACGGGCACCCAGAAAATCCAGAAAACGAGGATTTTCGGGCCGGATGCCGATCCGCGCGAGCGGCCGGGTGCATATGATTTCAGAACCAATAAGAGAAAGAAAAAGTAGTTAATATACGTTTTGCTTGTTTTTTGCTTGTAAGGCAAACAGTCGTTTGGTAGATAGATGTTTCTTTTGCCGCCTGCAAGGGCGCATATTTCGAAAGGAACTTTTATGACTTCCCCAGTGACATCCTCCTCCACGTTGATCGGCGCCCTATGGTCAATGGACGCCTCGGCGTCCGCGCGTGCAAAACTTTTTCGCGTTGCGCTCCTCGCCCTTGCGGGAACCGCGCTCCTTGCGGTTTCCGCTCAGATTTCTGTGCCTATGTGGCCCGTACCCATGACCATGCAGACCTTTGCCGTTGTTTTAATCGGCGCGGCGTATGGCTGGCGGCTCGGCGGTGCGACCGTCGCGCTTTATCTTGCGGAAGGCGCCATGGGCTTGCCGGTTTTTGCCAATGGCGGTAGTCTTGCCTCCTTTGCCGGGCCGACGGCGGGGTATCTTTTTGCCTTTGTTGCCGCGGCTGCGCTGGTTGGCTGGCTGGTTGAGACGGGATGGGGTCAGTCCCTTGTAAAAACGTCCATCGCCATGGTTCTCGGGACTGCCGTGATCTTTGCCGGTGGTATCGCCTGGCTCTCGACCTTCACAGGGTTCGAAAAAGCGCTTGAAGTTGGGATGTACCCGTTCCTTCCGGGCGCCGTCTTCAAGATCGCGCTTGCGGTTGCGGTCCTTCCGATGGCCTGGAAGCTGGCCGGAAAAAACCGTAAATAAAAGACATGTCAGGCGGGAAGGGAACTTCCCGCCTGATCAGTAATTCGCACCGGTAAGATACTGCGGCAGCCAGGTCGCGAGGGCCGGGAAGGCGGCCAGCAAGCCAAGCGCGGCAAGCTGCAGGCAGACAAAGGGAATGACGCCCCTGTAGATAATCCCGGTCGTGACCTCGGGCGGGGCGACGCCGCGAAGATAAAAGAGCGCGAAGCCGAACGGCGGGGTCAGGAAGGATGTCTGCAAATTCAGTGCGATCATGATGCCGAGCCAGATCGGGCTGACATCCATGAGCAGCAGCACCGGCGCGACCACGGGCACAACGATGAAGGTGATCTCGACGAAATCGAGGAAAAACCCGAGAACAAATATCACGGCCATGACGGCCAGCAGGGCACCGAACCTGCCGCCCGGCAGATCGCTGAGCAGGCGGTAGACGAGACCTTCGCCGCCGAGGCCGCGGAAGACGAGGCTGAAAATGGTTGCCCCGATCAGGATCACAAAGACCATGGCGGTCATTTCCATGGTCGACTGGCAGACTTGTCTCAGGATGCCCGATTGAAACAGACGCCAGAGACCGAGGCCGAGCCCGGCGATCAGGAGAACCGTGAGCGGCAGCACGAAAATCAACCCGGTGCGCGCGCCATCGCCGAGACCGCTTCGAAGGTCGAAGATATTCGCGAGCAGGAGCAGGAGAGGGATGCTGGCCCCGGCGCCATAGATCCAGAAGGCCATCCGTCCGCCGCCGCGTAAAGCCGCGAGCAGAATGGCGCCGACGGCACCGACGGAGGCCGCCTCGGTCGGCGTCGCGATACCCATCAGGATCGAGCCCAGCACCGCAATGATCAGGATCACTGGCGGCAGCAGGGAGCGAATGACCGTCCCGGCGAGGCTGCCGTGGGCGAAAGCGACGTCATCGCACTCGATTGCAGGTGAGCTTCCAGGTTTAAAAATCGCCATAAAGACCTGATACAGCATGTATAGGCCGACGAGCAGGAGGCCCGGCAATAACGCGCCGGCGAAGAGATCCCCAACCGAAACCGGTTCGGGCGACCAGTTGCCACGGAGCGATTGCGCGCCGATGTAGGCGTTGGAGATCTGTTCGCCGAGAATGATCAGGACAATGGAGGGCGGGATGATCTGCCCCAGAGTGCCGGCCGCGCAGACGGCGCCTGCGGCGAGGCGTGGATCATAGCCCCGCTTCAGCATCGTCGGCAGCGACATCAGGCCCATGGTGACGACGGCGGCGCCGACAATCCCGGTGGAGGCGGCGAGCAGGGCGCCGACCACGAACACCGAAATCCCGAGCCCGCCGCGCAGGTGGCCAAAGAGCATCCCCATGGCATCGAGCAGTTCCTCCGCCACCTTCGACTTTTCCAGCATTAATCCCATGAAGATAAACAGCGGAACGGCGATCAGGGTCTCGTTCCACATGGCATTGCCGAAGATGCGCGACGGAATGGCGCCGAGCAGCGAGATATCGAAGACGCCGGATATCCAGCCGAGGCCAGCCATGAAAAGCGCCGCGCCGGACAAGGTGAAGGCGACGGGGAAGCCCGCCATCAGGCTGGTGATGGCGAGGGCGAAGAGACCCACCGCGAATATCTCGGCGAGCCCCATGACTTATGCGCCTTTACGAAACGTCAGCAGCGAGCGGAGGATGGTCGAGAGACCCTGCAGGATCATCATCACGCAGAACAGGAGCAGCACGGACTTCAGCGCAAACAGAAGGGGCAGTCCGGAGCTTTCCCGTGAGCCCTCCAATATCTCCCAGGATCCGGCGACATAGGGCCAACTCAGAATGAAGACGGCAAGACAGACCGGGGTGAGCAGGAACAGGCTGCCGCAAAGATCGATCGCGGCCTTGAGGCGGTCGCCTGCCCTGGCGTAGAAAATATCGATCCGGACATGACCGCCGCGGCGCAAGGTGTCGGCGGAGCCCAACAGGAACAGGAGGGCAAAGCTGTAGATGACTGTTTCCTGCAGCGCCACCGAACCGATCCCGAAAACATACCGCGCGAGAACGAGGGCGAATTGCACCAGCACCATTACCAGCGCAAGCCAGGAGACGCATTTTCCGATCATCGAACTGAAGCGATCGAGACCGCGGGACAGGAACTCAAGACGGGTCAACCGGATTTCTTTCACGTTACGGGCCAGGCCCTGAAGAAGATGAATCTATCGGCCTTATAGGCGAGCCGCAGGAATTCCGCAACTTCCCGAGCGAGGCAGTGGCGCCGCGCAGGGCAGGGGTGCGCCACCTTAACCTACGGATTCGGCGGCAAAATTCTGCCTCGGATGATTCTTTTGGATAAAGGTCAATAATTTTGACATATTCATGACGGCGCTGGCATTTAACGCAGCAGGCCTGATATGGCAGGTAAATATCTATGTTTAGGAATTGTTAAATCAATATTTTTCAATAAGTTATAGTAAATACTTAATGTGAATTATATTAATCGCCACATAATATGCATCTTTTTGAATATGAAAATTTGCCTTGTATTTGGTTTATCTTCCTGCAAAATGTCATCAACAGGGAGAGCTTGCGATAAAATTATCTGACCTAGATGTCAGCAAAAGACGAAACTGACGGTCAACCAGTTCAGTGATGCGTCGCAGGGATTCTGTTAAATTTGACTATTTGATATGGGCGGAACCAATTCTGTCTATCATGTTTCAAAATGGGAGGAACATTTTATGGAACGACGCAAATTTTTAACAGGCGCTGCGATTGCAGGTGCGGGGGTTGCTGCGGCACCGTTCGCCGCACCGGCACTCGCGCAGGAACGCAAGGAGATGACGGTTGTCTCTACCTGGCCTCGGGATTTCCCGGGTCTTGGTATCAGCGCCCAGCGTCTCTGCGCCCGCATAACGGAAATTAGCGAAGGCCGTCTTACGGTCAATTACTTCGCGGCCGGTGAACGGGTTGGCGCCTTTGACTCATTCGACGAAGTCGCCTCCGGTAACGCGCAAGCCTATATCGGTGCCGACTATTACTGGAAAGGCAAGCATCCGGGCTTCGCCTATTTTACCTCGGTTCCGCTTGGCATGACCACGGTGGAATGGAACGCCTGGATCAAGTTCAGGGGCGGTCAGGCGCTCTGGGACGAAATGTCCGGCGAGTTCGGCCTCAAGGCGCTTGCCTGTGGTGCCACCGGCGAGCAGATGGGCGGCTGGTTCAACAAGGAAGTGAACTCCGCTGAGGATCTGAAGGGCCTGAAAATGCGTATTCCGGGTCTCGGCGGTGACGTGATGGCCAAGCTCGGCGCATCGGTTGTCTCGCTTCCCGGCGGTCAGATTTACGAAAACCTCGTCTCCGGCGCCATCGACGCGACCGAGTGGGTGGGGCCGTATAATGACTACTTCCTGAAGTTTTATGAAGCCGCGAAATACTATTACTATCCGGGCATGCATGAACCGGGTGGGGGACTGGCCTTCGGCATGAACAAGTCCTGGTGGGAAAGCCTCTCCAAGTGGGAACAGCAAGTGATTACCGTTTGCTGCATGGAAGAACATGCCGCCCAGTATGAAGAAGCCCAGGCGCTCAACGGTGAATATCTACAGAAGATGATCACCGAAAATGGCGTTGTCCTCAAGGAATTCAGCGACGATATCTATGATAGCTTCGCCGAAGCCGCTCGGGAGGTCTTTGAAGAGACCCGCGCCCATAGCGCACTTGCAACGAAAATTGATGATTCCTTCCAGAAGAATCTCCGGGAAATCGGTGGTTGGCAGAAGATCGCGGAAGTCGCCTTCTCCAACCAGCGGAACCGGGTTCTGGGGATTTAAACAGCACTAGTTGCAGGGCAGGGGCGGGACAACGATCTCGCCCCTTCCTCTATGGGAGGCACGTATGACGATGGCTGGGGATGTCTATGCATCTGGCCGGGGACTGCAATGGGCGGTCCGCGTTTTCGGGTGGTGTATGCTGGTTGCGCTGCCGCTTTATTTTTTCAACAACTATCTGACATTCGTTCTGGGCTGGCCCGGGATAGGGCCGATTTTCGCGGCGGGTGAAGTCACGGCGAAATCCTGGATCCAGCTGGCGGGTTTCGCCGCCGGCATTGTCTTTTCGGTTGTCCTGGTCAGCCGCACGGCCAACCGGCACCTGCGCGACGAGGCGGCGATGATCACCCGCTTCAACACCTATCTTGTCCGCGCGGCTTTCTGGGCTGTTTTCCTCGTCGGTATCGTGGATATGTCGCTGTCGTTCCTGCGGATTGAGGGGATCCTGCCCTATCTTGTCGGCGATCAGATCAGCGCGGATATGGGACGCGCGCATTTTCGCGGCCCCTGGGTTCATATCCCGCTGATTCTTTTATCGCTTCTTATCGCCTTGCGCTCGCGCACGCTCGGGTTTCAGTGGCTGACGCTGCTGGTCGTGTTCGCCGAGCTGCTGATCGTGCTCACGCGGTTCATCTTCTCCTATGAGCAGGCGTTCATGGGCGATCTGGTGCGCTTCTGGTACGCCGCGCTCTTCCTGTTCGCCAGCGCCTACACCCTCGTGGAGGAGGGGCATGTCCGTGTCGACGTTTTCTACGCAAGCTTTACCAGCAAGACGAAAGGCTTCGTCAACGCCGTCGGCTCCCTGTTCATGGGTATTACATTTTGCTGGACGATCCTGTTTGTCGGGATGGGCAGCACGGCCGCCATTCTCTACAGTCCGATGGCCAATTTCGAGGTCAGCCAGTCAGGTTTCGGGATGCATATAAAATATCTGATGGCCGGATTTCTCTCCGTCTTCGCCGTGACCATGCTGATCCAGTTCGTCAGTTATCTGATGGAGGCCGTCTCCGATTATCTCGAGCAACCGGGTCATGTTGACCATGAGTCGTCATTGACAGGGTAATGTAAAATCATGGAACTCGTTTTTCTCGCCCTTCTTATTTTCCTGATGGCTCTGGCCCTCGGATCCGGTTTTCCGGTTGCCTTCGCCTTGCCCGGCTCCGCCATTGTGACGGTGGCCGCCGCCGCCATCGCCGGCTATGTTACGATGGGCAATCCGGATGCCTTTTTTTCCCATGGCGGCCCCTGGCAGTGGCTGAGCGCCGGGGTCACCAACCTTCGCGGCGTCTATTGGGAGGTGGAGCGCGATACGCTGATCGCCATTCCGCTGTTTATCTTCATGGGGATCATGCTGCAGCGCTCGAAAATTGCCGAGGATCTTCTGGTGACCATGGCGCAGCTGTTCGGTCCGGTGCCGGGCGGCCTCGGTATATCGGTTGTCTTCGTCGGCGCCCTGCTGGCGGCGACCACCGGTATTGTCGGCGCAACCGTGGTGGCGATGGGGCTTATTTCGCTGCCGGCGATGCTGCGCAACAACTATTCGAAGTCGCTCGCGACGGGGACGATCGCGGCCTCGGGTACGCTCGGCCAGATCATCCCGCCGTCCATCGTTCTGATTATCCTTGCCGACCAGCTTGCCAGCGCCGTCGATCAGGCGGGGACCGCCCGCAAGGCGCTCTACAAGGCGGCGACCGGTGAAATCTCGATGCCGTCGTCCTTCGATGTCGTCTCGACCAGCGCCGGGGAAATGTTCCTCGGCGCCTTTGTTCCCGGCCTGCTGCTGGTCGGCATCTATATGCTGTTCATCCTGATCTACGCCCTGATCAACCCGAAGGTGGCCCCGGCCGTTCATGGCGGCACGTTCGACAAGGCTTTTTTCGCCAAGCTGTCGCTCGCGCTGTTTCCGCCGCTCGGGCTGATTTTCCTGGTTCTCGGATCGATCCTCGCGGGTATCGCGACGGTCAACCAGGCAGGCGCCATCGGCGCCGTCGGTGCGATCATGATGGCGGGCTATCGGCTGAAGGAGGGGGAAAGGGGTGCTTACTCACCGGTGCTGCTCGGCCTGGCGTCTCTCGTCGGCATTTTCGCCGTTCTCCTGATTTTCCAGCCCAATATCAAGGCCATCGTTACCACAAAGGATGCGCTTGGTATTTTCCTGGGTGTCGTGGCGACGCTCGGCCTGATTGTCGCGCTCGGCTGGAGCTGCTGGCGGACGTTCAATATCGACAACACTCTGCAGGGGGTGATGATCGAAACGGCGAAGACCACGTCGCTTGTTTTCATCATTCTGCTCGGCGCGGCCATGCTAACGGCGACGTTCCGCGCCTTCGGCGGGGAGGACCTGGTGCGCGACTTCCTCAACAGCATGCCCGGCGGTTTCTGGATGAAGTTCACCATCGTCATGGCGGTGATCTTCGTTCTGGGCTTCTTCCTCGACTTCATCGAAATCGCTGTGGTCGTCGTGCCGATTGTCGCGCCGATCCTGCTTGCGGATCCGTCGGCGAATATCACCGCCGTCTGGCTCGGCGTGATGATTGGCCTGAATATCCAGACGTCCTTCCTGACGCCGCCGTTCGGTTTCGCCCTGTTCTACCTGCGCGGCGTTGCCCCGCCGATTGTGAAGACGCTCGACATGTACAAGGGGGTTATCGCCTTTATCTGTCTGCAGCTGATCGCGCTTGTCATCGTCGGGCTCTATCCACCCCTGGTGAACTACCTGCCCAACAGGACGTCTCTGACATCGGAAACGGCGCCGCCGCCCAGGAACCCGCGATTGAACTATTGTGTCGATCAATATATCTCCGACCAGTTCATTGAAAACGGCGCATTGATCAGCGCCGCCATCAAGTCAGCCAGGGAGCTCAATCTCGACTATTTGCCCAAGCGGATAAAATCCGGTCTTGAACAGAGCTTCGTGGCTGCTGAAACGGCTCCTGATCTCCTGAAACAGGCCAGGGCGGCGGATGACGTTATTAGTGAGAAAGTCGTGGACTACAAACCCCTGCAGAATAACGTACGGTCAATCCAGAGCAATATTCGCGACGAGGACGCCAAAATAAAGGGACTGAAAACCGAAGCCAGCCGCATGTATAGCGCGGATCAGGCGGACGCGAAGAAACTGCTGCTGGAAAAGGTCGCTGTGCTGGAGGCTGATCGTGCCAAACTGGTGGCGGAGATTCCGGCTGAATGGAAAACGACCTATGGCGATTTCCGAAAGCTGCTCAAGAGTGAAGAGTTGCTCCGCAACAAGTACCGGCGTGCAGCGGATGAAGCCTACAAACCTGTTGCGGAATTGCTGGCGATATTGCGCGGCAATGAGGCCTTCGCGGCTCTGCAGGCAGATATGATGAAGATCAGGTCGGAGATCACGTCAGAGGATCCGGCGAAGCTGGTGGCTGCCATTGAAGACCTCGGCAAGCGGGCAGGCGATATAGAGGGGGCTTCGAATATTGCCTCGGGCCTCTCGAAAGTCAGGCGCAGCCTCAAAGCCAATACGCCCGATATCAATGAGGCGTCGGAAGGCATGGAGAAGGTCGCGGCCGACTATGACGAACAGCTGGCCTGGCGCAGCCGCGCGGAAGCCAACCTGCGCGCCGGTCTGGAACAGTATGAACAGACGATCCGCAGCACTCTGGGCTTGCGTCAGCAGACCAGGCTGAACCGGGAGCAGGCGCTTTTCGTCGCCGCCTGCCAGTCCGGGCATAAGGATGTGTCCCACTATTTCTAGGGAAACCTTGAACTGGGATAGTTTAGGAATGGGGTGAGATGCGGATGGTCCTTCGGGATCGTCCGCAACTCAACCGGTCCCTTGCCTGTCGCTGAAAACCCGGAAAGTCCTGGGCTGATGGCGGGTAGGCCCAGCTTATTCCCTGGGGAGAAGCTCCCACCCTTCGCGCGTCAGAATCTCGGATGGGAAAAACCGCTTCTTATAGGCCATCTTCGGGCTCTGCTCGATCCAGTAACCAAGATAGACGAAAGGGAGCTGCCTATTCGCCGCCTCGAAAATGTGCCAGAGAATGAGATGGCTGCCGGGGCTGCGCTTCTCATCCGCGGGATCGAAGAAGCTGTAAACCAGCGACAGCCCGTCCAGCATGACATCGGTCAGGCAGACGGCAAACAGGCTGTTATCGGATTTGCGGAATTCCACAAGCTGCGACCTGACCGGACTTTCCTCCACCATCGCCTGATAGTCGGAATAATCCATGTCGACCATGCCACCTTCGGAATGGCGTGATTTCAGGTAGCGGTGAAAAAGCGTGAAATGTTCGCGGGTCGCAATTGAGGGCAGTATCCGCGCCTTAATGTCGGAATTCGACTGCCAGATACGCCGGAAGGACTTCTTCAGACTGAAATTTTCCGTCCGGACCCGGATCGGAATACAGGCGTCGCAGCCGTCGCAGGCGGGACGGTAGGCGAGGTCCTGGCTGCGGCGGAAACCCGCCTGGCTCAGCGTGTTGTGGAGATTGTCCGGATCTTCTCCGGCAAGCAGCGTCACTACCTTCCGCTCCAGCCGGTTTTCAAGATAAGGGCAAGGGGCGGGGGGCGTCGAAAAGAAGAACCGCGATGGGATCTCGACGCGTTTCATCGTGGCATGTTTCCCGATAATTTAACCATTCGATAAAGGTAACGCGAATTCACATATTAGCAAATAGGACTGATTAATAATTTTCCGGATTTCATACCAAACCATAGTAAATCGGCGCGAAAATCGAAAATATAATCCAGAGGATCAGGACCAGGGGCGCACCGGCGCGGAAAAAATCGATGAATTTATAGTGGCCAGGACCCATCACAAGAAGATTCGTCTGGTACCCCATCGGGGTTGCAAAGGAACAATTGGCCGCGAAAATGACCGCGTAGGCGAAGATCAGCGGGTCCACTCCCATTTCGCGGCCGATACTGATACCGATGGGGGTAAAGAGGACGGCCGTCGCGTTATTGCTGAGGATATTGGTGAAAACCGCGACCATCAGAAAAAACACTGACAGGATTACGGCAGGCCCGGCCCCCATCAGCAACGATAACACGCCATGGGCGACGTAAGACGCGCCGCGCGTCGCCTGCATGGCCGCGCCGAGGCCGAGCGCCGCCCAGATCAACAGCAGGATCCGCCGGTCAATCGCGCGGCTTGCCTGGAAGACGTTGAGGCAGCCGCTGATAACCATCGCCACTGCGCCGACGACGGCGGCAACGACGATGGGGAGGAGACCGGTGGCAGCGCTCAGGACGACCGCGCCGAAGATGATCCGCGCCCGCCAGGCGAGGGCGGTCGCCGGAAGTTCGCGCGCCGACCATTCAAGCAGCAGGACATCGGGATTGTTCCGGATCCGCATGATATCCGCGCGATTGCCGAGGATCAGCAGCACGTCACCCGCTTCCAGCCGGATATCGGTCATACGGCTGGTCCGGATCATCCGCGAGCGCCGCTGGATGCCGACGACGACGCATTTCGTGCGGTAATGAAAACTGACCTGATAGAGTGCGCGGCCGACCATGCGGGAGGCCGGTGCAACCACCGCTTCGGCCAGCGTCT
>JAIOYL010000190.1 GCA_021741195.1 Sneathiella sp.
GGTCACGGGTGTGGCCTTGCTTGGGGCGAGCCCAAGCGTATTCGTGGCGGATGCCATCTCTTGTCAGAAGGTCAGGTTTTCCGATGTAGGCTGGACGGATATCACGGCAACAACCGCCGCGGCCTCCGTTGTTCTGGAAGCGCTGGGGTACGAACCCACAGCCACTGTTCTCTCCGTTCCGGTAACCTACGCCAGCCTTAAAAACGGCGATATTGATATCTTTCTCGGCAACTGGATGCCAACAATGGAAGGCGATATTGCTCCTTATCGTAAGGATGGATCCGTTGAAACAACGGGCATGAATCTCACAGGAGCGAAATATACCCTTGCTGTCAACAAGGCCGCCGCCGACGGGGGGATCAAGAGTTTCGCGGACATTGCCAAATTCAAGGACAAACTGGATGGTAAAATCTACGGGATTGAGCCCGGCAACGATGGCAACCGCCTGATACAGGACATGATCGCCAAAGATGCCTTTGGACTGAAGGGCTTCGAGGTTGTTGAATCAAGCGAGCAGGGGATGCTGGCGCAGGTCGCGCGGGCCGACCGCAAAAAGGAATGGGTGGTCTTTCTCGGATGGGAGCCGCATCCGATGAACGCGAATTTCGACATGACCTACCTTTCGGGCGGAGATGATTATTTTGGCCCTAACTACGGCGGAGCGGAGGTCTTTACGAACGTGCGTAAAGGTTATGTCGCGGAGTGCCCGAACGCAGGCAGGCTGATTACCAACCTGAAATTCACGCTGGCCATGGAAAACGAGATTATGGGGGCGATCCTCGACGATAATCAGGATCCCAATAAAGCCGCCAAGGCCTGGCTGAAGAAGCATCCGGATGTTCCGGCGGCCTGGCTTGCTGGTGTCACTACCTTTGATGGCGGAGATGCGGCTGCGGCGCTCAACAAGTCGCTCGGATTGTAAGAACTTTACAGCGACCGGTCTTGCAGGATCGGTCGTTGGCATTAAAGCCGGGGAGATTTTGCAGTCTCGCTAAAGGGGAGGGGGACGAGATATGGAATGGCTCACTGACCATAAAATTCCGCTTGGAAACTGGATCAGCGATGGCGTCGATCTCATGCTTGATCACGGCGCCTGGATTTTCGACGGCTTTTCTGACGGATTAGCCTTTCTGATCAACGCGCTTGTCAATCTTATGCTGTGGTGTCCGCCGCTACTGCTCGTTGTGATTTTTGCGGCCCTTGCCTATGCGCTGCATCGAAGCTGGAAGCTCGCCCTCCTGATCCTGCTATCCCTGTTGCTTGTAATCAATCTCGGATATTGGGAAGAGACGGTACGGACGCTGGGCCTGATCATCTTCGCGACATTGAGTTGCGTGATTGTCGGTGTCCCCCTCGGTATTTTGGCGGCGCACCGGCAGAATTTCTATACGATCCTGCGCCCGATCCTCGATCTGATGCAGACGATCCCGACTTTTGTCTACCTGATACCGACAATGATCATGTTTGGCCTTGGTGTCGTGCCGGGCCTGATCTCGACTGTTATTTTCGCGATACCGGCGCCGATCCGGCTGACCTATCTCGGTATCTCCAACGTTCCCAAAACCCTGATTGAGGCGGGGGAGGCGTTCGGGGCGACAAAGCGGCAAATCCTCTGGAAAATTGAACTGCCCCATGCGGGTCCAACTATCATGGCCGGGGTCACGCAATGCATCATGCTGTGCCTCTCCATGGTGGTGATCGCGGCTATGGTCGGTGCGCCGGGCCTCGGCGTTCCGGTATTGCGGGCGTTGAATACCGTGAATATTGCCAAGGGATTCGAGGCGGGCCTCGCCATCGTGATTATTGCCATCTTGCTTGACCGCATTTGCAAACAACCGACACTCAACGAGAGGAAATAACATGGCGGTTGTTGAATTCAGGGATGTCGACATCATTTTCGGAAGTGATCCGGCGCCTGCCCTTGCGCTCCTCGATCAGGGCGCGGACCGGGAGAAGATCCTTGCGCAGACGAAAGCGGTTCTGGGGGTGGCCGGTGCCTCGCTCGCGGTGGACGCGGGTGAGATATGTGTCCTTATGGGATTGTCGGGATCGGGGAAATCAACCCTGCTCCGGGCGGTGAACGGCCTCAATAAAATCTCCCGCGGCCAGGTTTTGATCGAGCATGAGGGTCAGCAGATCAATTTACCTGATTGCGATGCGGCGACGCTTCGCCAATTACGGATGCATCGCATTTCCATGGTATTTCAGCAATTTGCCCTTTTGCCTTGGCGGACCGTGGAGGAAAATGTCGGGTTCGGTCTCGAATTGCGGGGCCTTGGAAAGCGAGAACGGAGCCGCATTGTTGGCGAGAAACTGGAACTTGTACAACTCGAGCAATGGAAGGACAAATTTGTTCATGAGCTGTCGGGCGGTATGCAGCAGCGCGTGGGTCTGGCCCGTGCCTTCGCGACCGATGCCGACATCCTGCTGATGGACGAACCCTTTTCGGCGCTTGATCCACTCATTCGCAACCGCCTGCAGGACGAGTTGCTTGAACTTCAGGAAAAAATGCATAAAACCATTATTTTCGTCAGCCATGATCTGGATGAGGCGCTGAAGATTGGCAATAAAATCGCGATCATGGACCAGGCCCGTATTGTGCAATATGACGAAGCGGAAGAAATCGTCCGTAACCCGGCCAACGACTATGTCGCCGATTTTGTTGGTCATATGAATCCACTGAATGTGCTTAAGGGCCGGACATTGATGATGCCGGTCGAGGATATTCCAAGAAAGGACGGGGAGCTTATCCTGGACCGGACTGGCTATTGGCGGCTGAAAATAGACGGATCCTCCGCGATCCTGTCGGCTTCCTCCAACGGGACACCTTCGAAAATTGTCGCTTACAAAGATTCCGACGGCATTGCCGCCATTGAGTATGACGAGTTTGTTACTGCGCCCGCTGACATCATGCTGAGGGACGTCATAGAAATCCGCCGAAGGTCAGGCTCTCCCGTATTGTTTGTTGAGGACAGGAAACTTATCGGTATGATCGGTGACAACGAGATATTTGAGGGGTTCCTTCACTAAACCAAAACTCATCCGGGGCGCAAAACTGGATAGGATAACTAAATGAAGCTTTATGATTTTCCGGGTCCGCCTAGTCCTCGCCGAGTCAGGATTTTTCTCGCCGAAAAAGGGGGCGATATCGAGAAAGTATCGGTCAATATTCGTGAGGGCGAGCAGTTCTCTGAGGATTTCAAGAAGATCAATCCCAATTGCACGGTGCCGGTTCTGGAACTTGACGATGGAACCTGCATTTCGTCGATTGACGCGATAAACCGCTATCTTGAGGAAATCTATCCGGAACCCCCTTTGTTTGGCAGGGCCCCGGAAGAACGGGCACAGATAAATGACTGGTGTCACTATATAAATGTCAACGGCTTCATGGCGGTGGCGGAAGCGCTCCGGAATTCCGCACCGAGGCTTGCGGGCAGGGCCATTACGGGTTCGCGCAATGTTGAGCAGATTCCGGATTTGGCGGAACGCGGACGGCAGCGCGTCCTCTATTTCTTCGAGGATCTGGACAAGCAGCTTGAGGGGCATGAATTTATCGTCGGTGACAACTATTCTGCCGCTGACATCGGAGCAATGGTCGTGGTTGATTTCGCTACTGGCATGGTGAAAATTGAAATGCCCGAGGGGCTATCAAATCTGAAACGCTGGTATCAACAGGTGGCCGCGCGGCCAAGCGCCAGCGCCTGAGTTTATTGCCTAGTCCCGGCGACGGCGACGGCTTCGGCGGTTGCCACTGCCACTTACCGGGGGCGCACCATGTGAGGCCTCTGCGGGTAGTTTTATCTTCCAAACAGGACCGAACCGGGCTTCAATATCCGCGATACTGAGGCTTTTCCGGGGTGTATATCCGTCCAGTGCCTGGACCATGGCTTTAAGATGCGCATGGCTGGTGCCGCAACAACCACCAATTATGCGTGCGCCTGCATCTGCCGCGAGCCGCGCGTAGTCGGCCATAACATCGAGCGTCCCGCTATAGTTTAATGAGCCGTCCTTGAACTCCGGTATACCGCAATTTGCCTTGGCAACAATGATATCCCCGGCGGCGGCTGTTGATTTAAGGCCAAGCACGGTTTCCAGCATTTCGCCCGCACCGACCCCGCAATTTGCACCCCAACCCATGGGGCGCGCATGTAATTCATGACAAAAATCCGTAAATTCGCTGGGCTTTATCCCCATCATTGTACGCCGGTTGGTATCAAAGGACATGGTGCAGACAAAGGGATGGCCGGTTGCCTCCGCTGCATCAACAGCCGCGGCCACTTCTTCCGTAGAGGACATGGTTTCAATCCAGAGCACATCGACACCGCCCGCAATCAGGGCATCGGCCTGTTCTTTGAAGGCGGCGACCGCGCTTTCATGGGTGAGCGCACCCATGGGTTCCATCAACTCACCCGTCGGTCCCATGGAACCTGCGACAATCACCGGGCGATTGACACGGCCGGCTTCGCTTCGGGCTATTTTTGCAGCGGCAAGGTTTAGCTCATGAACACGATCCTGCGCGTTATGCAGTTTGAGCCGGAAACTTGTGCCGCCAAAACTGTTGGTGAGGATAATATCCGAGCCGGCCTCGACAAACCCGCGATGGAGGGCTTGGATTTTCTCGGGTGCGTCAATATTCCACAATTCCGGCGCATCGCCTGACTGCAAACCGGCGGCGAATAGGTTCGTGCCGACCGCACCATCGGCCAGCAGGAAGGGCTTCTCGTCCAGCAATTGTTGAAGTTTGCTTTTCATTTGCCTGCCTCTCCTGCTCGCCTGGTAGTTTCAATCCCTCATGACACAGTGTCGAGCCAACGGCAAACAGAAAACCCGGTTTTTTACGCGCTGCCCGTCCCCGTATCGTCACTGTCGATTTTCTTCGGGCGCGCCGTGCGGGGGTTCTTCGGCTTTTCCTCCACGGATTCTGCAACAATAATCACATCGTCGGTGGTCGAGGCAGACGGCGGGTTTTGTGGCGGGCAGGGGGCGATCGGAAATGGCTTCTCATCGCTTTGATAGGAAAGATAGGCAACGGTTTCCTTGTTATACTCGGCGAGTGAGCCGCCAAACGATTGCAATTGCGCAAAGGGCGATCCTGTCAGCAAAGCCTTTATAAACTGAAGTATGGTGATCGCGAATAGAACGATACCGGCCACTCTGTAGGTAATGGCGTAAAGTATGAGGTAAATCAGCCGTGTCCATGTGGTTTTTGATTTCACGTGGGTTTTTACATCGTCTGTCATCGCGCTCATCCCTTGAATTGCCTATGGTTAGGTGACTGGCCAAGGCTAACCTGACAGCTAAATTAAATCCAGCGTCTAACCTTGGCTTTGTATGCTAGATATTCGTTGCCGAACTTATCTTCAAGGTATGCTTCTTCCCTCGCGATGACATAATAGCGTATGACGGCAAGGCAAGCGGCCAATAACACGATGGCTAATGGGCTCTCGGCGGCGATGGCAAGGCCAAGATAAACGGCAGCCATGGCGACATAGATCGGGTTTGGGGAATATTTATAGGCGCCGTCGGAGATTATCGCCGTCGTGGGTTTCCATGGCTCTAGATTTGATCCGGCGGCCTTATGCTTCCACGCGCTGCTGAGCAAAAAAACGCAAGCGATCGCGGCGATAAGAAAGCCAACGACTGTTAGCAAAAGGGGTGCCATATGACCATTGATCCAGGCTGAATTAAATGCAATCCCAACGATCAGAAAAAACAGATAACAAAGTGGCGGCGGTATTTTGACGCCAGCATTATCTGATTTCGACATCCGTCCCTCCTGAAAAGTAATGCTTTAACTGATAGACTGCCCGCGCGTTTCCGTCAGTGCCGAAGATCACATTCCCTTCTCAGGTAGGCACGTTGGCGGCCAGGTAATCGATTGCGGCCTGTACGCCGCCGGAGCCATGGGAAATTTTCAGTGCTTTGAGGCTCATCTCGATTGCGCCGAGAGAACCCAGAAGCATGGGAGCGTTTAAATGCCCCATATGAGCAATACGAAGCGCCTTCCCTGACAATGCGGAAATGCCGACACCAACGACGACGCCACATTTCTGATCGCAATATTCGTGGATACTGTTCAATGTTTTCTCATCCTTCACAAGGACTGTCGTCACCGAGTTTGATCGTTCTGCCGGATTGGTAACGTTGAAGGACAGCATGTCCCCCTCGGCCCATTTTGAAACAGCGGCACGGGTCGCGGCCGCGAGCAACTGATGGCGTTCGACGATCGCTTCAAGCCCCTCCGCCCTGATAAGCTCGAATGCCTTCTGCAAACCAAACAACAGATGGACAGGTGGGGTGCCAGCATAGTTCTGGTAATGCTCGCTGCCCTGACGCGCCGTCCAGTCCCAATAGGCCGTCCGTAAATTGGCCTGCTGGTGACGTTCCAGTGCCTTTTCATTGGCAATGGCGAAACTGACGCCCGGCGACATCA
>JAIOYL010000191.1 GCA_021741195.1 Sneathiella sp.
ATCTCCGTCTCGCGGTGCTGCATGAGCAGTTTCCGAATGTGCCGCGCCTCGCGCTGACCGCCACCGCCGATGCCCCGACCGAGAAGGACATCATTGAGCGGCTTGGCCTTGGCTATGGCCGGATTTTCCGCGCCGGGTTCGACCGCCCCAATATCTGCTACCGTCTGACGGCGAAAACCAGCGGCGTTTCGCAGCTTCTCGCCTTCATTGAGGCGGAACATGCCGAAGATGCCGGGATCGTCTATTGCATGTCGCGCAACAAGGTCGACCAGGTTGCCAGGAAAATTGCGTCGACGGGCCGTGTCGCGCTTCCCTACCATGCCGGCCTCGATGCGGAGACGCGCCGCGCGGCGCAGTCCCGCTTCCTCAAAGACGACGCGGTGATTATCGTTGCGACCATCGCCTTTGGCATGGGCATCGACAAGCCGGACGTGCGCTTCGTCGCGCATCTGGATTTGCCGAAAAACATGGAATCCTACTATCAGGAAACGGGCCGCGCCGGGCGCGACGGCCTGCCCGCCAATGCCTGGCTCGCCTATGGTTTGCAGGATGTGGCGAAGCTGAAGACGTTGATGCAAAATCCGGACAAGACGCTGCAGCAGCAGAAACTCGACCGCGACAAGCTCGAATCACTCCTGCAATTTTGTGAAAGCGCGCTCTGCCGCCGCCATCTGCTGCTCAGGTATTTCGGCGAAACCCCGCCGGATGCCTGTGGTAACTGCGATAACTGCCTGACCCCGCCGGAGCAGTTCGATGCAACGGAAGCCGCGCAGATGGCGCTTTCCTGCATCTACCGGACCGGAGAGATGTTCGGCGCCGGGCATATCATCGATATTCTGCTGGGGGCCGGGACGGACAAGATAAAAAAATTCGCCCATACAAATCTCAGCACCTATGGCATGGGCGCCGCCTACAGCCGCGCCGACTGGCAATCCATCCTGCGGCAGTTGCTGGCGCTCGGGATGCTGAATGTCGATAGCGAGGGCTATGGCGGCCTGTCGCTCGATGAAAGTTGCCGTCCCGTCCTGAAAGGCGAGAAGCCGCTTCAGCTGAAGCGCGCAAATATCGTCAGGGAAAAAAGGAAAGCGACGTCTGCGGCACGCCTGAATTTCAACTCAAAGGAGGAAGAGACGCTGTTTTCGCTGCTGAAATCCGTGCGTCTCGCCCTCGCCAGGGAACAGAATGTTCCGCCTTACGTGATCTTCCATGACAAGACCCTGATCGAGATGGCGCAGCTCAAGCCGCAATCGCTCTCGGCCTTTGGCGAACTCCAGGGCGTCGGCGCCAGCAAGAAGGAAAAATACGGGCCGCCGTTCCTGAAAGTTATCGGGGAAAGCTTGTCCGGTAACCTGCATGAACTGTCATCGCATTCAAATTCTACCTGATTGCTGTGGGCGAACCGCATTTCCTGGATTATAGTTGCGGCGGATATGCCTATGAACGGAGGAGGATTATGCTGACTCTCGAGATTAACGGAACATCATTTGATGTGGATGTGGAACCTGACACCCCTCTTCTGTGGGTCCTGCGCGACACCGTGAAGCTGACGGGCACCAAATTCGGCTGCGGTGTTGCCGCCTGCGGCGCCTGCACGGTTCATGTCGACGGCGAACCGGTTCGCTCCTGCAGCCTGCCGGTCTCGGCTGCCGTGGGCACCAAAATCACCACAATTGAAGGTCTTGCCAGCGGAAAACTCACCGCCGTTCAGCAGGCATGGATTGACGAACAGGTGCCGCAATGCGGTTATTGCCAGTCCGGGATGATCATGGCGGTGACGGCGCTGCTCGCGGAAACCCCCGATCCCACCGATGAAGAGATTAACGACAGTATTACCAATATCTGCCGTTGCGGCACCTATCCCCGAATCCGCAAGGCGATCCACGCGGCGGCGAAATTGCAGGGGGCGAGCTGATATGAGCAGGTTCAAGCTGACCCGGCGAAAATTTCTGGTGGCTGGCGCTCTGGTCGGCGGCGGCATTGCCATCGGATACGGTTTTTTGCGGAGCGGCGAGCCGGAGAATGCTGCATTGTCAGCAACAACAGAGGACGGCGAATTCGCGCTCAACGCCTGGGTCAAAATCGACCACGACGGCAAGGTGACCGTCGCCATCCCACGCTCCGAGATGGGGCAAGGGGTATACACCGCGCTCGCCATGCTGGTCGCAGAAGAACTCGACGCGGATTTCTCAACTATTGCCGTTGAGCAGGCTCCGATTGCCGATGTCTATGCCAATGTCACCGTGCTGAAAGACGCCCTTCCCTTTTCCGATCAATATCATGAAGGTGAAGACACCATCGGATCTTGGGGTATGGAGAAAATGGCAAAAATCCTGGGCGTTCAGGTAACCGGTGGCAGCACTTCGATACGCGACGCATGGGAGCCGATGCGCCATGCGGGCGCGATGGCGCGCAGCATGCTCGTCAATGCTGCGGCTAGAACATGGGAGGCCCCGGTCGCAGAAATCAGCGTGAAAAACGGTGTTATCTCCCATCCCGGAAGCGGCAAAAGTGGCGGTTTCGGAGAGTTTGTCGAACGCGCCGCCTCGGAAACCGTCCCTCAGTCGCCAACGCTCAAATCGCCTGCCGATTACCGATTGATTGGCAAACCGCAAAAACGTCTGGATATTCCGGAAAAAGTCACCGGCGCCGCCAAATTCGGGATCGATGTGGATGAGCCGGGCATGGTCTATGCCGCCGTGAAACTCTGCCCGGCTTTTGGCGGTAGAATCTCTGATTACATTGATAAGGAGATCATGTTGATGCCGGGGTGCTGAAAACAGTAATCCTCCCGACCGGTGCTGCCGTTATCGGTGACAGCTTTTGGCGGGCAAAAACCGCCGCAGACAAGCTTCCCGTCTCTTTCAACATGAATGAAGTCGAGAAATTTTCGACCGAGGATCTTCTCGAAAAACTGGAGTCCGGGCTCGACAGCGAAGAGGCACGAACCTACGCAGAGGATGGCGATTCAAAATCCGGACTGGCGGCGGGAAATATCGTCGAGGGGCTCTATAAAGTTCCCTTTCTTGCCCATGCCTGCATGGAACCGATGAACTGTACGGCAAAGGTAACCGAGACGGGCGTCGAGGTCTGGATGCCCAATCAGGCCCCGACCCTGATCAAATGGTTCGCCGAAAAAATCGCCAATGTCCCGGCGGAAAATGTCACGGTCCACACGACTCTGCTCGGCGGCGGATTCGGCCGCCGCGCCGAGATAGATGTTCTGGTCATGGCCATTTTGATCGCGAAAGAAATGAAGAACCGGCCGGTCAAGCTGATCTGGACGCGTGAAAACGATATTCAGCATGACATGTACCGTCCCGCCGCCGTTTCTCGTTTTCGGGGAACTCTCAGTGATCTGGGAACGATAGATACCTGGGTCAACCGCATCGTCAGCCAGTCAGTTTCCGGCTCCTTCACCGCGCGGCTGCTGCCCTGGGCGACCATGGATGCGCCGGACAATACAACATCGGAAGGCGCGGCGGATATGGCCTATGAATTTTCCAACCGCCTTGTCGAACATGTGCCCGTGAAGCTGCCGATACCGGTCGGTTTCTGGCGCAGTGTCGGCCATTCCTACAATGCCTTTTTCACCGAATCCTTCATGGACGAGATGGCCGATGCTGCGGGCAAGGATCCCGTCGAGTTCCGGCTCAAACATCTTGGGAATCATCCGGATCATGCCAATGTGCTGAAAAAGCTCGCAACCGTCAGCAGCTGGTCAACGCCGCTCGCAACAGGCCGCGCCCGCGGTGTCGCCCTGCACGAATCCTTCGGCTCCATCGTCGGACAGGTGGTGGAAATCACCATGACAGGCGGCAAGGAGTTCACCGTCGACAAGGTCTATTGCGTGATCGATTGCGGTAACGCCGTCAATCCGGACACGGTAACCGCGGAGATGGAGAGCGGGATAATTTTTGGCCTCACAGCAGCGCTTTACGGAGAGATCAATTTCAAGAACGGTGAAGTCGTGAACAAGAATTTTCCCGATTACGACATGGTACGCCTTGCCAATACGCCGGAAATCGAGGTTCATCTCGCCGCGAGCGGACGGCGGCTTGGCGGTGTCGGAGAGGTTGGAACGCCACCGATCGCCCCGGCGCTGACCAACGCCCTTTTCGCGGCGACGGGAACACGTATAAGGGAACTGCCGGTCGCAAAAAGCGGATTTACCGCCTGACGGGAAATGGGATAAGCTTTCCATCTTGCACTCATAAACCGGAGGCTGGCCGATGGTATCGTTTAAGGAAATCCGCGCGAAAGCAGAAATGAACGCGGGCGGGGCAGTCGAGCTTGCCGCCCGGATGCCCGACATAAGGAAAGACAGTGATCTTCGGAAAATCCTGACGGCGGAAGCGTTTTCCGAGATGAGTTTCCGCATCTTCTCGACCGGGCTCAACCAGACCATGGTGCGGGGTAAATGGCCGGCGTTCGAGGCGGCGTTTCACGGCTTCGAGCCCACCAAGGTCTCCTTCATGTCCGAGGATGATATCGCGGCGCTGATGGACAATACGGCGATCATCCGCCATCTCGGCAAGATCCGCGCAACCCACCATAACGCGCTTGCCCTTGTTGCGCTTGAAAAGGAATATGGCTCCCTTGGCAATTATCTCGCCGACTGGCCCTCAAGCGACATCATCGGGCTCTATGAGGACATAAAAAAACGCTTCAAGCAGCTCGGCGGTAACTCCGGGCCCTATTTCGTGCGCATGATGGGAAAGGACGGCTTTATCTTGACGCCGGACGTGGTGACGGCACTCAACAAGCTTGGCGTTGCCAGCGGCAAGCTCACGGCAAAGAAGGATCAGGCGGCGGTACAGGCGGCGTTCAATGCCTGGCATGCCGAAAGCGGCGCGCCGTATGCTCATATCAGCAGAACGCTCGCCATCTGGACGGGGTAGGTCGCGCGCCTATTGATTAAATTTCCTCTGCGGGGCATAGATAAACCTGCTTTAAAACCAATAACAAACGGAGCGTCCCATGCCCGGCCCTCTTGACGGCATTCTCGTCATCTCTCTCGAACAGGCGGTTGCCGCGCCCTATCTTTCCAGCCGCCTCGCCGATGCGGGCGCGCGCGTCATCAAGGTGGAGCGCCCCGAAGGCGACTTCGCCCGCAATTACGATACCGTCGTCAACGGCCAGAGCGCCTATTTCGTCTGGCTCAACCGCGGCAAGGAATCCATCCAGATCGATATCAAGAACGCGGACGATCTCGCGCTTCTCAAAAAGATGATCGCCAGGGCCGACGTCTTCATCCAGAACCTCGCACCCGGCGCGGTCGGGCGTTACGGGCTCGACTCCGGCACGCTGCGCGCCGCGAACCCTCGCCTGATCACCGTCGATATTTCCGGCTACGGCGAAGACGGGCCCTATGCGAAGATGAAGGCCTATGACATGCTGGTACAATGCGAGACCGGCCTTGCGGCGGTGACCGGCTCGCCCGACAGTCCGGGCCGCGTTGGTGTTTCCGTTTGCGATATCGCCGCCGGGATGCATGGTCTTGTCGGCGTCCTCGAAGCGCTGTACGAGCGCGAGAAAACGGGGCGCGGCCGGTGCGTGAAATCGACCCTGTTTGCCGGAATGGCGGACTGGATGACCGTCCCGCTCCTGCATCAGGAATATGGCGGGAAAGCGCCGGGGCGCGTCGGCCTCTCGCATCCGTCCATTGCGCCCTATGAGGCCTATGAGACCAGGCAAGGCGGCCCCGTCGTCATCTCGATCCAGAACCAGACCGAATGGCGAAACCTTTGCGAGCATGGCCTGAAAAATGCCGCGCTTGCCGACGATCCGCGCTTCCGGACGAACGAGCTCCGCGTTGCCAACCGGCCCGCGCTGAATGGGGAGATCAATGCAGTTTTTGGAAAACTTTCGCGCGATGAAGTGGCGGACCGGCTGAAAGCGGGACGGATTGCCTTCGGCGCACTCAACTCGGTCGCCGATCTGTCAAAGCATCCGCAGCTGGCCCGCACCGTCGTCGCAAGCCCGGAAGGGCCGGTGAGCATGCCCGCCTCCCCCATCCATATCGAAGGGGAGGCGCAGGATTTCGGCGCGATCCCGGCGCTTGGGCAGCACAACGAGAAAATCCGCGACGAGTTCGCCGGCTGATATGCCGAGCGAGCGCACGGAACGGCTGGAGCAGAAACACGGCTCGCGCTACAAATGGTTCGCGGTTCTCGCGGTGATCATCGGCCTGCTCGCGGCGATTTTCTCCTCCACCATGATCAATGTCGCGCTCACCAACATCATGGCGGACTATGGTGTCACCCAGGCCTCGGCGCAATGGATGTCGACGGGATTTCTCTGTGCGAATTCGGTCTGTATGCTCGCTTCCGCCTGGCTCTTGCAGAATTTCGGCGCGCGAAAAACCTTCCTGTTCGCCTCGAGCCTGTTCTTCACCGGCTGCATGATCGGCC
>JAIOYL010000192.1 GCA_021741195.1 Sneathiella sp.
CGATAAATACCCAAATACCGATGCCGAGATAAAAGAAAATCAGCAATAAGACGACAAAGCCTGAAAGTAATTCGGTCATGCCCGCCCCCTAGAACTCTTCATGCGAGGTGACAATTTGTTCACCGAGGCTGAAGCGGACTGTCAAGGCGGCGAATTGCAGCACCAGCAGCACAACGCCCAGAAAGACGAGCCCTTGCGGGATCCACAGGGGCGTTTCGGCAAGTGAATTGCTCACCACCCCATGCTGAAAGTTCCGTATGACAAGTTTCAGGATATAGTAGCCGAGAAATGCGAAGAGGGCGGTTCCAATAGCGCAGGAGCCAACTTCAAGAAGCCGCCGGACTTTGGGACCTACATTCGCCGTAACCAGGCTGACCCGTATAAACACACCATCGCGCAGGGTCAGTGCGAAGGACATGAAGGTCATAACGGCAACACCGTACCCGACGAACTCGTCAAGCACATAGGTCGAGGACGCGAAAAAGGTCCGAAGTATGATTTCGTATAAAATCATTGTGGTCATGGCGGCGAGAATGGCGCAGGCAAAAATGGCTGCCGCTTTACTCAAATTGTCAATAATTCTACCCCACATTGCACCCTCCCTATGTGCTCGATGGATAGCGGCAAAACAGCTTATCGCCGCCATATCCCGGCTTCGACGACTCACGCCGCCGAAGCCGAATTGCAGGAATTAATTCTGGCCGGTTTTCTCCTGGAACGCCGCGATGGCCGCCGCGCCGCGGTCTCCGGTTTTTTCAAGCCATTCTGTCAGGACGATCTCTCCAGCCTTGGAAAGATCGGCGAGCAAAGCCTCGTTCCCATCGGTCACAATGACGCCCCCGTCTTTTTTGATCTGGGCGTAGTTCTTCTCTGTTCGGCCAACCACTTCCGCCCAATTGCGATCAGAGGCGAGAGCGGACGCATCCATAACCATTTTCTGCTGATCCGGAGAAAGTCTATCGAAAGCGTCTTTGTTCATGTGAACAATGTTGAGCGGCAGGGCGTAATTTATTTCCGTGAAATATTTGGTTTGCTCGACAAATTTCTGCGATACGCCGCCTTCAGCGGACGTCAGCACGGCATCAATACCACCCGTCGCCAGTTGCGGCACGACATCGGCCCAGGCCAGTTGAATAGGGGCCGCATGAATTGCTTTGAAAGCCTTGGTCCCATTCGGATCGAATGTTCGAATTTTGATGCTGGCGAGATCAGCTGCAGTCTTTACCGGCTCCCTAGACCAGATACCAGACGCCGGCCAGGGAGAGGCGTAAAGAAATTTCTGGCCGTTTGCTTCGAGAATGCGTTCATATTCCGGCTTCGCTATCTCAAGAAGCAATTTCGCCTCGTCGACAGACTTCACCAGAAATGGCATGGAGGAAATGAGGAAGAAAGGGTCAATCCCGCCCAGAAAATTGGCAGGTGTATCGGCAATATCAACAGCACCGTCGCGGACGGCGTCGAAGTGATCCGCTGATTTATATCCGAGCGATCCGCCGGGATGCACGGTGACGATAATATCGTTACCGGAAGCTTCCGCCAGCGCTTCCGCGAAGACAACGTTTCCCTCCGCATGGATGCTGGTCGCGCCATAGGCGTTGGCCAAATCGAATTTTTCTTCTGCATTCGCAGCGCTGGCACCCAAGGCAACTGCCGCAGCGAATGTTGCAAAGACGGCTTTCCGCCAGATGGTCGTTTTTGGGGTGAAGATGGATGTGAAGTCAGTCATTAAGGTAGCCTCCCGTTCATAGAATTATCAAAAAAAGTAATACAAATTTTAAAAACAGTCAATACTGCTTTTAATTTTACAATTTCCAGCCCACCCATGAGGAAACCGGCCTGGCGGAGGTTATGACGGTCATAGCTTCGGGACTTTCCCTAGGGCTGGCGTCTCCGTCGATGTGACGGTTATAAAAAAAATGAAGGAAAAGGACCCGGTGAGGGGGGCAGGGTGGATACCCATAATCTCTTGGCGAAATCCAACGCTGACCAGGTATTTTGCAGCGCGGATCAACGGCCTCCATCGAATTTTTTACAATCCGGTGGAGGCGCATATCTGCTATTATTGTTCAGATATTTTTAAATTGACTTCACAATTGATTCTATTGCTCTGTTTGCTGGACGAGATCAATAATATCATCTATTGAATCTTGAATATCTGGTCCGGTAATCTCGCTTATTGGTTTCAATAAGTTTAGCACACGCTGCACTATCTGGCTGAAATTATACCTAGACATGCTGCCCTCGAGCCTTTGCTGCAAGTAATTCATCATGTTCGAATCAAACATACTCAGGGTAGAATTTTTTACCGGTTTAAGAGAATAGTTTTCAGTGTTTAGAAGGACTTTTTCGTTAGCTGTTGCGCATATTGGGCCGAATGTGTCGATGGACCCTACGATTATGAAGCCCATATCCGTTAGTCGCGGAACGTATGTCATCGCCGCGCCTAGTTGTGGGTTTGCGTCCTTGTTCTTGTACTCATGATATTGATTGGCCGTGTTTCCTAATTTGGCCCAGAATCTTATGCATTCAAAGATAGTTTGTTGAGCCTTTGGGTTCTTTTTGTTTTGTAATGCCTTGGGCGTGGTATCAATTGTCGTATTCAGACCTTCCCACCTACACCCGAAGTTAAGCGGAAACTGGTTGGATATCGAAAGATCCTTTCCGAGAACAGGTGCTGTCCGTTTTTTACCAATCACCATATCATCGAGGCTGTTGGGTGATTGTAACCAGTTGATAACTTCTTTTTGGTCAAGTTGGAAATTGTCGCATATTTTATCGAAATTATGTTCGGCCACGAGCTTTTCAATTGTTTGTCTCGCCTCGTTGCTGGGAAGATACAAGCTGTCCACACTGAACATGTCTCCCGTGAAAAGCTTGCCATTTTTAAAATCTTCAATCTTGTCTGCGGAATGCTTCGCAACAAGATCAGAGTATGTGTCGAATATTCCTCGATAGAAACGGTCGCATGGCTCGGGCACTTCTTCACCTGCATCCATCAAAGGAACGGTGGACTGGTCAACACGAATAAGACCAGCGAAACCTGCAGCAGGGAAGAGATAGGTAAATGCATTTTTACCCGCACCTCTATTAATAGTTTTGAAAATATCACGTGCAACAGCATCATTGGTTGTATATGCGACAGGAGTAGTCGCGGCAGTCATCATGCTTTGGGTACTTTTCGATGCCGCAGATTTATCTGTATGAATCGCCAGCAGATGTTTTTCGGGCCCGAGGCCTGTAACATATTTTGATAGATAGGCGAGCAAGTGGGACGTCATCAGCGATGTCGTTTTGCCGTAATAAAGATATGGTTTGTCCATGCAGAAGGTATAGTTGAGCAGGAGAGAAGGGCAAGTCACCTCCGCCCGATTATTATTGGTGTTTTTTGGAATAAATCCTGTAATATTCACTTTACTTTGGCTCAGCAGTCCGGCGTAGTAACCGTAGGGAAATCCGGTATCTTTTTCATAGGCAAAGGCGATGACGGTGCGGCTGTTATCATCATTTTTATAAGCATGGCTATCAACGAGCCGCCTGACGACATGTGCGCCATATCGGCCGCGAGCGTCATAGGCAATTTCGTCTGATCGCTGGAAAATAATACTGCCAAGAAGCTTTACAAAATTGGGTGCCGCGCATGCTTTATTGACTCCCGCGGATCCGGCAACGTCATCCCATATCAATATATTCCTATTGGCTTGATACGGCACCTTTGTCCACAGCATTGTCGATTGGCCCTCCTCAAACGCAATAGCGGTGGGTATGGTTTTGTCGGCTGCTTTAAAGCCGTCTTTGGGCATTTTCCATGCATCGATGTTATCGGGGTTATGATTGAGAATGACATCTATGAGAGAGAACAATTCCGCCATATCCATGGGAAGCGGCACCTGCGTGCGCAACGCACCGCCCACTTCCAGAAAGGGATGAAGGGGGTTTATTCCCGATACAACTTCGCTCATAGATGCTTTTGAAACTTCGTTATTCGTGTTGTTGAGAAGATCTTTCGCAGTTTCCAATAGCCTTTGTTCATATTTGGTGCCGGGTTTCCAATCTTTGGGGAAAAAATGATCCAGGTTATAATTGTTTCCCCGAGGTTTCAGAAATGGATTTGCGAAATATTGTTTGGGAAAGAAATTATCGCCGTGATCGGCGACTAGAATATTATTATCATTTTCATAACCTGCTTTTGGTTGTTTTACCTCTACAAAATCTGGATCGTCATAGCCTTTTTTTTTACGCCGATCTCCACCTTCCGTTCGCCTTTGTCTGACATAAGAGTGCATCCTTTTCTCAATGAAAATATATATTAAAACTACTAAAAGTAGCAATAAAAGCTAGTTAATAGAGAAAATAAATATTTCAATACTCGTTTAAATAGTTTTTTTAAGTAAACGTAGACGGCGGGCATAAAATAAAATGCAGAGATTTCAATATGAAGTGGGGAGGGGAATCACGGAAAGGTTATGCTGGCTCGGAGGGACGACGACCTTGCTGCGATAATAACTATTATTCTCTCTATACGAGTTTTCTTGGAAATGGCTGAGAAATTTGGAATGGTTGAACTGTCGATAGGTTAGGGAGCAATGGCCGCTAAGTTGAGAAGTATACAACGGAAGACTAGCGCAAAACGGCTTTGATCTTTCGTGTAACTGTTTAGTCGCAGTTATTGAGGATTAATTGTGCCGAATGGAAAGATAAAGATAGGGAGAGGCTCTGAAACAGATAAGCCCTCGAAAACTTCACGTCTTCAAGGGCTTATGTGGTGCCGCCACCAAGAATCGAACTCGGGACCTGATGATTACAAATCAACTGCTCTACCAGCTGAGCTATGGCGGCATCGTGGGCGCGCAAAATAGTCGGCTTGTGCGCCTTCGACAAGCAAAAAATAAAAGATTTTTACGGGCCCGGCAATTGGCGGACAAATTTCACTTTACGGCGCCTTTCTTTGCCGTGCCAATTCGTAAAAGGCAATGGCGGCGGCATTGGAAACATTGAGGCTTTCGATATCGCCGCTCATCGGCAGTTTTGCCAGAAGATCGCATTTCTCCGCGGTCAGATGGCGCAGGCCCTTTCCCTCTGATCCAAGGACAATCGCGACTTTTTCGATGCCGGCGGCGGCGGCTTCGGGTTCCCGGTCCGCGTGGCCGTCAAGGCCGATTCGCCAGAAGCCGCGGCCGGCCAACTGATCCATTGCCCGCGACAGATTACCGACGCGAATTACCGGTACCAGTTCAAGAGCGCCAGAGGCGGACTTGGCCAACACCCCGGTCATCGGCGGCGAATGCCGGTCGGGCACAATCAGGGCCTTGACATTGAATGCCGCTGCAGAGCGTAAAATCGCCCCAACGTTATGCGGGTCGGTTACTTGATCAAGAATGGCGACGACGATGACTGCCGGATCGTCTGCATCCGGCAAGTCCTCAAGGCTATAGTCGGGCAGGGGGGAGGGCAGCGCCGCGATCCCCTGGTGGATCGCATTTTCGGGCAGAAGGTTGGTTATGGCATCCTTGTCAAGAAATTCAGGGGCAATAATTTCCTCGATGCGGCCCTTCGTCTCGTCATCGAGACTGTCCATTTTCGATCTCGTCATCACCAGACGCCTGATTTTCCGAACCGGGTTGGCGAGAGCTGCAAGAACGGCGTGATCGCCGTACAGCCAGCTATCGTTGTCAGCATGAGTTTTCCCCCTGCGCGGTGGACGCGGACGGGCTGACAGCGATTTTTCCGGGCTGTTCCCCGGAATTCTCCGGTGGCTATTTGCTGACTTGCTTCTTGACATGCTGTTGCTTATATTGCGCTTCGTATCTCGCAACAAGTCGGCTTTTCCGCGTGGACCGAAAAAAAATTAACAAATCTCTTGGATTTGCTCTTTTTCGGTTGACTTTGGTTGGGAATTTTCGATAGTGCCGGACACCTTCGGCGATGTCGAAGGGCTTGTGCATATACGGAGGGATGCCTGAGCGGTTAAAAGGGACGGACTGTAAATCCGTTGGCTATGCCTACGTTGGTTCAAATCCAACTCCCTCCACCATTCGCCAGCAGGCGTTGGGATGTCATGGAGCTGGCATCGGGCGATGCGATACAGGGCGGGTGTAGCTCAATGGTAGAGCAGCAGCCTTCCAAGCTGAATACGAGGGTTCGATTCCCTTCACCCGCTCCAAGCGCTGGTCAGCGCATTATAAGTAGGCCATGGAATTGGTGATGCCGGAAAGAAGATTTTCGGTGTTTTGGGCTGTGTAATTTATTGCTTCGGGACGACGGAAAATGGCCAAAGAGAAATTTGATCGTAGTAAACCACATTGCAACATCGGGACGATTGGTCATGTTGACCATGGGAAGACGACGTTGACGGCGGCGATCACGAAGATAATGGCGGAAGCGAGCGGCGGGAAGTCGTTTGCG
>JAIOYL010000193.1 GCA_021741195.1 Sneathiella sp.
GGATCGGCAAAGTGCTTGATCACGCCACGCCGCGCACAATTACAGAAGGCGATGTCTCGCTTTACACGGCACTCTACGGCAGCCGCTTTGCTCTGCAGTCCGCAGACAGCTTCGCTATGGACTGCGGCCTTGATGCCGCGCCGGTAGATAATCTTCTCGTTTTTCATATCGTTTTCGGCAAGACCGTGCCGGATGTGTCCCTCAATGCAGTCGCCAATCTCGGCTATGCAGACGTGCAGTTCAAGGCGTCAGTGTTTCCGGGCGACACGGTGCAGACAAGCTCCAAGGTTATTGGCCTCAAGGAAAATTCCAATGGCAAGATAGGCGTTGTTTATGTCCGCTCGACCGGAACCAACCAAACCGGCGCGATCGTTCTCGACTATGTCCGCTGGGTGATGGTCCGCAAGAAAAACGAGAACGCTCCGGCGCCCGAGGAAGTGGTGCCTGATTTGCCTGCCCGCGTCGACCCAGCCCTGCTCTCCGTACCGGGCGGCCTCGATTTTTCGGGCTATGATGCGACTCTCGCCGGTTCCTCTTATTATTTTGAAGACTACGAAATTGGCGAGAAGATTGATCATGTGGATGGCATGACGATCGAGGAAGCCGAGCATATGATGGCGACGCGGCTTTATCAGAATACAGCCAAGGTCCATTTCAATCAGCATCAGATGCAGAATGATCGCTTTGGCCGCCGTTTGATCTACGGCGGTCATGTCATCAGTCTGGCGCGGGCGCTGTCTTTCAATGGCCTTGGTAATGCGCAGCTAATTGCTGCTATCAACGGTGGGTCCCATACCGCGCCAACCTTTGCCGGGCATACGATCTATGCCTGGAGCGAAATCCTGGAAAAGGCGGACCTTCCCGGTCGCAAGGATGCGGGGGCACTGCGCATTCGAACGTTGGCGACGAAAGATGCCCCTTGCGATGCCTTTCCGGATAAAATGGCAGATGGTAAGCGCGACCCGGCTGTTGTCCTCGATCTGGATTACTGGGTTGTCTTGCCAAAAAAGACAATCGAGGTATAAATAGATCAAAGGTTCTGTTGACTTGAAAAGGCGGAGGATTAAACTCCACCGCGAAAAAGAATAAAAATGTTGGAAATTACTCAGCGAGGAAGACTTGCTCATGGCGAATATTGAACGACCGCTGTCGCCGCATCTGCAGATTTACAAGCCTCAGATCACGATGGTTACCTCAATTACGCATCGTGTGACCGGCGTTGCGCTTGGTGTCGGCACCTTATTGCTGACCTGGTGGCTAATCGCCGTTGCCAGTGGTCCGGAGGCTTACGCGACGGTTAGCGGCTTCATTTCCTCCTGGTTTGGGCAATTGGTCTTGTTCGGTTTTACCTGGTCGCTGTTCTATCATCTTTGTAATGGTATCCGGCATCTGTTCTGGGACATGGGCACGGGGTTCGAATTGCCGACAATGCGCAAAAGCGGAATGGCCGCGATCATTGCCTCCGTTGTGCTGACCTTGCTCACTTGGATTATCGCCTACGGGATGGGGGCCTGATCATGGGAATGAAAACACCTCTCAAAAAAGTGCGCGGCCTCGGTTCCGCTAAGGATGGAACGACCCATTGGTGGCATCAGAAAGTCACGGCGATTGCCATGATACCACTGTTTATTATCACGCTCGCCTATATCATCAATCTTGTCGGCGCAGACTACTCACATATACGCTACGTGCTTGGAACCCCTTTTGCGGCGCTGGTCATGCTGCTGTTGATTGTGGCGATGTTCTATCATCTCAAACTGGGCTTGCAGGTCGTTATTGAGGATTACATTCATACCGAAAGCACAAAAGTCGCTCTGTTGCTGCTAAATAGTTTTTCATGCGCGGTCATTGGATTGGCTGCGGCGCTCGCCGTATTGAAGCTGGCGCTCGGGAGTTAAAGTAAAAAAAATGTCAGAAGCCTATCCAATTACAGAACATAAATATGACGTGGTTGTTGTCGGCGCCGGCGGTGCGGGATTGCGCGCCACCATGGGCATGGCGGCAGCGGGGCTGAAAACGGCCGCGATCACCAAAGTCTTCCCCACGCGCAGCCATACGGTAGCCGCGCAAGGAGGCATCTCCGCATCGCTCGGCAACATGGGCGAGGATAACTGGCAATGGCATATGTATGATACCGTCAAGGGATCGGACTGGCTCGGGGATCAGGACGCCATCGAGTATATGTGCCGCGAAGCGCCGGCTGCCGTGCTTGAACTTGAACAGTTCGGCATGCCGTTCAGCCGCACCGAAGAAGGCAAGATCTATCAGCGCGCCTTTGGCGGCATGACGACGCAGTTTGGCGAGGGCCCGGCCGCACAGCGAACCTGCGCCGCTGCAGATCGCACCGGCCATGCCATGCTGCATACGCTGTACAGCCAGTCACTCAAGCATGATACGGAATTTTTCATCGAGTATTTCGCGCTCGACCTGATCATGGACAAGGATGGCGCCTGCAAGGGCGTTCTCTGTCTCTGTCTTGAGGATGGGACGCTGCATCTCTTCCGCTCGCATATGGTTGTGTTGGCGACCGGTGGCTATGGCCGCGCTTTCTTCTCCTGCACGTCGGCGCATACCTGCACAGGCGACGGCGGCGGGATGGTCTTGCGCGCTGGGTTACCGCTTCAGGATATGGAATTTATCCAGTTCCATCCGACCGGTATTTACGGCGCGGGCTGCCTGATCACGGAAGGCGTGCGCGGCGAGGGAGGGTTCCTCGTCAATGGCGAAGGCGAGAGGTTCATGGAGCGCTATGCGCCGCATGCGAAAGATCTTGCGAGCCGTGACGTGGTCAGCCGCTCGATGACTATCGAAATCCGCGAAGGCCGCGGTGTCGGCCCACGCAAGGATCATATCTATCTGCATCTCGATCACCTTGATCCAGCAATGATCGATGAACGCTTGCCCGGCATTTCGGAAAGCGCAAGAATTTTTGCGGGTGTCGATGTGCACAAGGATCCGATCCCGGTTCTTCCCACCGTGCACTACAATATGGGCGGCATCCCGACGAATTATCATGCCGAGGTCGTCAACCTGAAAGATGGTAATCCGGACAGCATCGTTCCCGGCCTGATGGCGGTCGGCGAAGCCGCTTGCGTCTCGGTCCATGGAGCGAACCGGCTCGGCTCGAACTCATTGATTGATCTTGTCGTTTTTGGTCGTGCCGCAGCGCTTAGGGCAAAGGATATTATAACCCCTGGCCAGGCCCATTCGCCTCTTGCCGCGGATGCCTGCGACGCCTCTCTCGCGCGGCTGGACAAGTTCCGTCACGCCAGCGGTGGCAGTTCAACGGCGACGGTACGCGATAACATGCAACGGGTAATGCAGGATGACTGCGCCGTTTTTCGCACCAGCAAGACGCTGCTTGAAGGCGTCGGCAAGATCAACAAGGTCTGGGATCAGATGGCGGATATCAAGACGACGGACCGCTCCCTCGTCTGGAATTCCGATCTGGTGGAGACGCTGGAGCTTGATAACCTTATCCGGCAGGCGGTCGTTTCCATGACGGCGGCGGAAAACAGAAAAGAGAGTCGCGGCGCCCATGCGCATGAAGATTTCCCCGATCGTGACGATAAAAACTGGATGAAGCATACGCTTTCCTATCATAGCGATGAGGAAGGCGTGAAACTCGATTACCGTCCGGTTCATGATTATACGCTGACTGAAGAGATCGATTATATCAAACCAAAGGCACGTGTATACTAAGCGCGTAGGGATTAGACATGGTTGAATTGACATTACCAAAGAACTCCAAAGTTGGCACGGGCAAGACGCATCCGACGCCGGAGGGGGCAACGAACCTCAAGACGTTTAATGTCTACCGCTGGTCGCCTGATGACAACAAGAACCCCGCGATTGATACATATCAGGTGGACCTCGATACCTGCGGACCAATGATTTTGGACGGGCTGATCAAGATCAAGAACGAGATTGATCCGACATTGACGTTCCGTCGTTCCTGCCGCGAGGGAATTTGCGGCTCCTGCGCCATGAATATCAATGGGACCAACACGCTCGCCTGTACAACAGGCATGGATGAGATCGACGGCGCGATTAATATTTATCCGTTGCCGCATCAGCCGGTAGTAAAGGACCTGGTGCCGGACCTCACCAATTTCTATGCGCAATATGCCTCGATCAAACCATGGCTGCAGGCGGAAACACCGTCTCCGTCAAAGGAACGGCTGCAATCGAAAGAGGACCGGGAAAAGCTCGACGGACTCTATGAATGCATTCTGTGTGCCTGCTGTTCGACGTCCTGCCCGAGCTACTGGTGGAATTCCGACAGGTTCCTGGGGCCGGCCATCCTGCTGCAGGCCTATCGTTGGATCATCGACAGCCGCGACGAACATACCGGTGAGCGGCTCGATAACCTCGAGGACCCCTTCCGGCTCTATCGCTGCCATACCATCATGAACTGCACTAATACATGCCCGAAGGGCCTGAACCCCGCGAAAGCTATTGCAGAGATCAAGAAAATGATGGTTGAGCGGCGGTAACTGGTTCCGTCTGCTGATCTAAATTGGCGCTGGAGTTCATCCAATTTATCGATAATGTAAGGCCGCTTGAATAAAGCGGCCTTTTTATATGGAATGAAGCTCTATGTATGTCCCTCCGCATTTTTCCGTTCCCGGCACGGAAACTCTGATCCGGCTTCTGCCGGACGCGAGTTTCGCAACGATGGTTTCGACGGGGGACGACTGTATCCCGCTCGCGACCCATCTGCCTTTTTCCTACGATGAAAGCCGGGGTGAATTTGGCACGTTGATTGCGCATATGGCCCGCGCCAACCCGCATGGGCAAATCCTCGAAAAAGGGGAGGCGCTCGTAATTTTCCAAGGGCCGCACAGTTATATCTCGCCTAGCTATTATGCAACGGATATTAATGTACCAACCTGGAACTATGTGGCGGTCCATGCCTATGGCACGCCAAAAATCATCGAGAATATGGAAGAAGTTCGCGCGTTGCTGAACCGGCTGACATTTGAGAATGAACGGCAGCTACCAAAACCCTGGAACCCGGACCAGCTTGACCAGAAGCGCCTGACCGGTTTGATGCGGGGTATCATCGCGTTTGAAATCCCGATCAGCCAGATAGAGGGTAAGGCCAAGCTTGGCCAGAATAAATCGGTTGAAGATCAGGCAGCGGTGAAATCTATCATTGGCGATCTCTGGTAACAACCTTGTGCCGATTAGCCTGAGATTGCCATTATTTCAGCGACATCCTCAACCGTCGTTATCGGCCTCGGGTTGGCCTGGACAACGGGATGCGTGAGGGCGGATGTTTTGATTTCTGCTATGGCATCGGTGGAGACTTCAAGGGTACTTATCTTGTTGGGGAGGCCGAGCGCGTCGATAAATTCTTTCAGGGCCGGCGCTACGTCTGCCGCCGAATTCACGCCGAGTACTTCCGCAATTCTAGACTGCGGGCCCTTGGTTTCCGGCAGGTTATAGGTAAGAACCGCTGGCAGGAAAACGCAGGAGGTTATGCCGTGCGGCACATGCCCGATGACACCCAGCAGATAGCCCAGACCATGGCTCGCTCCCATGCGGTAGCGCGAGATACCTGCCGTCGCATAATAGACGCCAAGCTGGCTATTTTCCCGGTGGACAAGACTTTCCGGGTCTGCGCGGGTGCCCATCATGCCTGTATAAAGCAGCCCGAGTCCTTTTGTGCAAAAGGTATCGGTTTCCGGATCAATTGTTGGCGCGCAGATCGTTTCCACCGCATGATCAACGGCGCGGATGCCGGTCGAGAGCCATAGCCGTTCGGGTGTATATTTACTGAGCGTGGAACTCAGGATAATATGATTTGGCACAAGATAGGCATGGGCGAAGCCCTCTTTTCGCCCTGTATTGCTGCTGGTCGCACCAGCAATGGGCGTAAACTCGGCGCCTGAGAGTGTTGTCGGAACGGCGATATGCTTGACGGGCCAGGAGGTGAAACCAAGTGATTTACCGTTTCCATAGGTCATTCCGTCGAGTGTGGCCGCGTCTTTCACCTTCAGGTTCGCGACCAACAGTGCGATTTTCCCGCCGTCAATAACGCTGCCGCCACCAATGGAGAGAACATGGGTGGCCCGCCGGTCGGAGATGGCCGCCGCAAGCTCAAAAACCTTGCCATAGGGCGTATGCTCCGTGAGGATGCTGATGACATCGACAATACTGTCTCCAAGGGCATGCTTTAGCTCCTCTGCGATCGGGGCATCAGCATTGAGTGAGCGGGAAATAGAAACCAGTATGCGCGGATTGTCCGTATCGGCGGTCAATTTCGATATGGCGTTCGGAATATTCTTGTTAATCACCAGACGGTTTTTGATATCGGCCATATCGGGAAAAGCTGGTTCGGTCATTATTTTTGTCCTT
>JAIOYL010000194.1 GCA_021741195.1 Sneathiella sp.
AGAGCGGCTTGTCCGCCGCCGACCGCGAGGATGAAGATACTGGCTATCTGGTCGACCAGGTGCTGGAAGGGGTCAGCATTCAGGGCGACCGGCAGCTTGAGACGCTCTCCGGCGGAGAGGCGCGGCGCGTCAGCCTCGCCGAAGCGCTCGTCTCAAAGCCCGATGTCTTGTTGCTCGACGAGCCGACCAACCATCTCGATATCACCACCATTCTCTGGCTGGAAGAGGAGCTCAAATCCTTCAAGGGCGCGCTGCTGATCATCAGCCATGACCGGCAGTTCCTGAAAAACCTCACCAACCGGCTGTTCTGGCTCGATCGCGGTAAGCTGCGCACCCACGGCAAGGGGTTCGCCGCCTTTGATGAGTGGTCGGAAGAGATTCTCCGCCGCGAGGAGGTGGAAGTAAAGAAACTCGACAAGAAAATCGCCGAGGAGGCGGACTGGTCGCGCAAGGGAATCACCGCCCGCCGCGCCCGCAACGAGGGCCGCATCCGCGCGCTGCATCGCCTGCGCGACGAGAGGGCGGAACGGCTGGCGCCCGTGGGATCGGCCAAGCTCTCGGTCAAGAGCGGCGCGAAAAGCGGCAAGGTGGTTGTCGAGGCGACGGATATCTCCATGACCTATTGGGATGAAAACGGCCAGGAACATGAGGTTCTGCAGAAATTCTCGACCAAGATCCTGCGCGGCGACCGGGTCGGCATCATCGGCCCGAATGGGGCAGGGAAAACGACCTTGCTCAAAATCCTTATGGGAACGCTGGAACCGACCAGCGGGACGGTCAGGATCGGCACCAACCTGACACCCGCCATCTTCGATCAGAACCGCGACAGCCTCGATCCCGAAATGAGCCTCTGGGACACGCTCGCCGACCCCGGCAGCGGGCAGCTACTGGTGCGCGGCGAGGTGCGCCATGTGGTGGCGTACCTGCGCGATTTCCTGTTTGAGGACCGGCAGGCGAAAAGCCCGGTCAAGGCGCTCTCGGGCGGCGAGAAGAACCGGCTTCTGCTCGCAAAACTGCTGGCGAAGGAGAGCAATCTTCTGGTGCTCGACGAGCCGACCAACGATCTTGACATGGAAACCCTCGATTTGCTTCAGGAAATGCTTTTCAACTATGACGGCACCCTACTGGTCGTCAGCCATGACCGTGAATTCCTCGACCAGCTCGTCACCTCGACAATCGTGGTCGAGAAGGGCGGAAAAACGCAGGAATATATCGGCGGCTACAGCGATTACATGCGCGCGCAGCGGCTCGCCACCAAGACCGCCGCCAAGGCCGCGAAACCCAAGGATACGCCGGAGCGCGCCTCCTCAACGCCGCGCCGCAAGCTCACCTACAAGGACCAGCGCGACTATGACCGTCTCCCGGGTATCATCGAGGAGCTGGAAAGGACCATCACGATACTGGAACGCAACCTCGCCGATCCCGCCCTCTTCACCAAAACCCCCGACCTCTTCAACCAGAAGGTCGCGGCGCTTTCCAGGGCGAAATCCGACAAGGAAGATGCGGAAACCCGCTGGCTGGAGCTGGAGATTCTGCAGGAAGAGATTTCAGCGCAATAATATACTGAAGATCACTCAATTGGCAGATTATGCATCTTCAGAAAGCTGAGTTTGTCCCAGTAGCCGCGCTGGAACACGATCAGGTCGTCTTTCACGGTGAAGAAGCCGCAGCCGCGCAGGCCCAGCGGGTCGCGCCACTCCAATATGGCGACGTCGCCTGCCTCATGGATGATTTCAGGGATACAGACCATCTCGGCGGCGGCGAATTCGCGCTCGAACATCGCTTTAATGGCGACGCGGCCCTCGACAGGCTCCTGGGTTACCTGATGGTTGATGGCTGTTTCCGCATAGAGAGCGGCGAGGGCGGCGGCATCCGCCGCGTTGAACCGCCAGACCCATTCCTCGACAAGCTCGCGCGGTGTCATGATGATCTCGGCAATACTGGCACCAGTCCGCAGGTCCGGAGCACCATGGTGGTGATGGCGTCGGTGGCGGCGTCGAAGTCGGCGGGTTGGAGGCCGTTCTTGCGGCCCAGAACGGCGGCCCATTGCGCCTCGAAATCGGCCCAGGTCTGGGTCATCACCCAGATATGAAAGAGGAGCCGTTCGCTGTCCACAGGCGCCATGCGACCCTCCGCGATCCAGTGATCGAGGATCGCGGCCTTCGCCTCGACCCATTCCTTCAGTTCCGTGCTGAGATATTTGTTGATGCGGGGCGCGCCGCGGATCAGTTCGTTGGCGAAGACCTTCGAGGCGTTGGGCCGGTGCTGCGACAGTTCCATCTTGGCGCGGATATAATCGGCGAGGGTCGTCGCCGGATCGTCCTCCTCGCCGATCTCGCGAAAAGACGATAGCCAGAGCGCGATGATATCATCGAGCACGGCGCGATAGAGCTTCGCCTTCGTGCCGAAATAATAATGGATATTGGCTTTGGGCAGGCCCGCCTCCTCGGCGATGGCGGCCGTGGTCGCGCCGCGAAAGCCATTGCCAGCAAAGACTTTTTCGGCAGCCTTCATGATCCGCTCGATATTTTCAAGACGGATTCGCCCTTGGGCATTTTCGTCTGTCATCGGTTCTGTATTATTATCCATCTTGGCCCGCGGATTCAGCTTTTATGAAAATCTCCCGGATCGAAAATTGCCTATTTTTTCGCCCTTGGCAACTATTTTTAAATAAATCTTGACCGTTTGGTCAGGTTTTGTCTATGGTTTTTTTAACATATTGTGGCGGTTCCGAGCGACTGCCCTTTTCTGGCAAAAACATGGGGTGAGTGTCATGAGCGATATCGCGGCCGCGCGGTTGTCCGAAGCAGAACTGGCGAGGAATTTCGCCGATATCCATCCACCTCTCGACGCCAGGACCGCCCGCATCGACGCCAACCGTTGTTATTTCTGTTACGACGCCCCCTGCATGGAAGCCTGCCCGACAGGCATCGATATTCCGAACTTCATCCGCAAGATCGCGACGGACAATGTGCGCGGCGCAGGCCTCGACATTCTCGATGAGAATATCATGGGCGGGGCCTGCGCGCGGGTCTGCCCGACGGAAGTTCTCTGTGAGGGCGCTTGCGTGCGCACGGCACAGGAGGGCAAGCCCGTCCCCATCGGCGCGTTGCAGCGCTACGCTACCGACTGGCTGATGGCGAGCGGCGAGCAGCCCTTTAAGCGCGCCGCGCCGACGGGCAGGAAGATCGCCATTATCGGGGCGGGGCCGGCCGGGCTCTCGGCGGCGCACCGGCTCGCCCTGCTTGGCCATGAATGCGAGATATTCGAGGCCTTGCCGAAATCCGGCGGGCTCAATGAATATGGCATCGCCGCCTATAAGGTGCCGGATGATTTCGCGCAGAAAGAGGTTGATTTCATTCTCGGGATCGGCGGCATCACGGTCCATCACAACAAGAAGCTCGGCCGGGATATCCATCTTGCCGACCTTCGCCGCAATTTTGATGCCGTCTTTATCGGCAGCGGGCTCGGCGCGGTGCAGGCCCTCGGGCTGAAGGGCGAGCAGATCGGCGGGCTTTATAACGCGGTCGACTATATCGCGGAGCTGCGCCAGAGCAAGGACAAGACGGCGCTTGCCATTGGCCGCCGGGTCGTCGTCATTGGCGGCGGCAGCACGGCGATTGATATCGCGGTGAAGTCGAAGCGCCTTGGCGCGGAGGATGTAACGCTCGTCTACCGGCGCGGACCGGAGGCCATGAGCGCGACCGAAAAGGAGCAGGAATTCGCGCAAGTGAACGGCGTCACGATCAAGCATTGGATGAGACCGGTCGCCATCAAGACCAATGGCGCCAACGTGAGCGGCGTCGAGTTCGAGCATACGAAGGTGATCGCGGACGGAGGACTCACCGGCACCGGCGACATGGTGGTGATCGACGCGGATATGGTGTTCAAGGCGATCGGCCAGATTTTTGTGCCCGATCCCGTTTGCGAAGAAGCCTCAAGGCTCGATCTACACAACAGCAAGATCGCTGTCGATGAGACCTACGCCACGTCGATTGAAGGCGTTTTTGCTGGTGGTGACTGTATCGATGGCAACATCGGCCTCACCGTCGCGGCGGTGCAGGACGGCAAGCTCGCCGCCGCCGCCATCAACGAATATCTCGCGAAGAAATAGGGGCAGGAGAGAACCATGGCTGATCTGACATATAACTTCGCAGGTATCAGGACCCCGAACCCGTTCTGGCTGGCGAGTGCGCCGCCGACGGACAAGGAATATAACGTTGTCCGCGCGTTCGAGGCGGGCTGGGGCGGCGTCGTCTGGAAGACGCTGGGCGAGGATCCGCCCATCGTCAATGTCTCCTCGCGCTATGGCGCGGTTAATTTGGGCGGCCAGCGGATGATGGGCTTCAGCAATATCGAGCTGATCACCGACCGGCCGCTCGATGTGAACCTCAAGGAAATCGCGCGGGTCAAGAAGAACTGGCCCGACCGCGCGGTTGTTGTTTCCCTGATGGTCCCCTGCGAGGAGGAGCCGTGGCGGAAAATCCTCAAAAAGGTCGAGGATACGGGCGCGGACGGGGTCGAGCTCAACTTCGGCTGTCCGCATGGCATGTCGGAACGCGGCATGGGCTCTGCCGTCGGCCAGGTCCCGGAATATATCGAGATGGTGACAAAATGGTGCAAGCAGCATTCCGATCTGCCGGTGATCGTCAAGCTGACGCCGAATATCACCGATATCCGCGTCGCGGCGCGGGCGGCGGTCAGGGGCGGGGCCGACGCTGTCTCGCTGATCAATACCATCAACTCCATCGTCAGCGTCGATCTTGATGTGATGGCGCCAACGCCAATCGTCGATGGCAAGGGCGCCCATGCCGGCTATTGCGGTCCGGCGGTGAAGCCGATCGCGCTTAATATGGTCGCGGAGATTTCCCGCGATCCCGAATGCGAAAACATCCCGATCTCCGGCATCGGCGGCATCGCCAACTGGCGCGACGGGGCAGAGTTCATGGCGCTCGGCTGCGGCACGGTGCAGGTCTGCACGGCGGCCATGCATTACGGCTTCAAGATCGTCGATGACATGACGACAGGGCTTTCCAACTGGATGGATGCGAAGGGCTATCAGTCCATCGATGACTTCCGCGGGCTGGCGGTTCCCAATCTCGCCAACTGGAACCAGCTCAACATGAATTACGACATCAAGGCCCGGATCAACCAGGATCTCTGCATCAAATGTGGTCTCTGCCATATTTCCTGCGAGGATACCTCGCATCAGGCGATCACGGCGGGCCGTGTTAATGGCGCCCGCCATTATGAAGTTGTGGACAAGGACTGCGTGGGCTGTAATCTGTGCATGCTGGCCTGTCCGGTTGATGACTGCATCACCATGGAACGGGTCGACAAGGACAAGCCCTACATGAACTGGAACCAGGATCCGCGTAATCCGCTGGCATCCGCCGCAGAATAAAAAGGGAAGAGACAGGATACATGCAGAATATGAACGTGAAGGGCGACCGCCTGTGGGACAGCCTGATGGAGATGGCGAAAATCGGCGCGACGGAGAAGGGTGGCTGCTGCCGTCTGGCGCTGACCGATCTGGATCGCGAAGGGCGCGATCTTTTCTCGAAATGGTGCCGCGAGGCGGGGTGCACCATCAAGGTGGACAAGATGGGCAATATCTTTGCCCGCCGCGCCGGAAAGAATAATGATTTACCGCCGGTGATGACCGGATCGCATCTCGACACCCAGCCGACCGGCGGGAAATATGACGGGGTATTCGGCGTGCTGGCGGGGCTGGAAGTCCTCCGCACCCTCAATGATTTCGACGTGAAGACCGAGCATCCGGTGGAAGTCGCCGTCTGGACCAACGAGGAAGGCTCGCGGTTCGCCCCCGCCATGGTCGCCTCCGGCGTCTTCGCGGGCGTCTTCGATCTCGACTACGGCCTCAGCCGCGCCGATCTAGATGGCAAGACCATGGGCGAGGAGCTGAAACGCATCGGCTACGCCGGAACGGAAGAGGTCGGCGGGCGCGAGATCAAGGCGTTTTTCGAGGCGCATATCGAGCAGGGCCCGATCCTCGAGCATGAGGAGAAGACCATCGGCGTCGTCATGGGCGCGCAGGGGCAGCGCTGGTATGAAATCACCATCACGGGGCAGGAGGCACATGCCGGCCCGACGCCGATGGCACGGCGGAAAGACGCGCTCGTCGCCGCCTCCAAGATCATCGCCGAGGTCAACCGTATCGGGCTCGATAACCAGCCCTTCGCCTGCGCCACCGTCGGCCTGATCCAGTCGAGCCCGAATTCGCGCAACACCATTCCGGGCAAGGTCTTCTTCACTGTCGATTTCCGCCATCCGAAAGACGAGATTTTGAGCAAGATGGACGCGGAGCTCCGTGCCTTCGCCGAGAAGACCGTGAAAGACGG
>JAIOYL010000195.1 GCA_021741195.1 Sneathiella sp.
GCCGAGAAATAGGTCGGCGAGCGTTGCAGCATGGTGATATGACCGGCATCCGCCGCCATCGCCGGGATCAGCGTCGCCGCGGTCGCGCCGGAGCCGATGACGATCACTTCCTTGCCCTTGTAGTCAAGATCCTCGGGCCAGGTCTGCGGATGGACGATCTTGCCTTTAAAATTCTCCGCGCCCGGGAAGTCCGGCGTATAGCCCTCGCTATGGCGGTAATAACCCTGGCACATCCAGAGGAAATTGCAGGTATAACGCTGCATCTTGCCGCTCTCTTTTTGCAGGACTTCCAGCGTCCAGAGCTTGTCCGCGCTCGACCAGGTGGCGGTTTTCACTTCCTGTTGAAAGCGGATATGGCGGCGGAGATCGTTCTCGTCGAGGCTCTCGTCGAGATATTTGAGGATTTCTCCGGCGGTGGCGATGGGGACGCCCTTCCAGGGCTTCCATTTGAAGCCGAAGGTGAAAAGATCGCTGTCGGAGCGGATGCCGGGATATTTATGGGTCGCCCAGGTGCCGCCGAAGGTGTCCTGGGATTCAAGCATCGTGAAGCTTTTTTCCGGGCAGTTCTTTTGCAGGTGATAGGCCGCATCGATGCCGGAAATCCCCGCGCCGACGATCAGCACGTCGAAATACCGGGTTTCGCTACTTGTTTCCTGATTGGTGTCGACCGCTACATCCATGGTCTCTTCTCCTGATCGCCTTTGGCGTTGTTGTTCTTGGGGAATAGAATAATGATCTGGCGGCGGCACGCAATAGCCGAGTAGGGATCGGCGGCATAAAATGACAATACAGCCGTCAGGTGAGGGAGGGATTGTCGCCAACAATCGTATAGGCCTGTAACTCGCCCTTGCCTTTGACATTGATCTTGCCGAGGTCCCGATAACGATACGCGTCACCAAGAAATTCGCGCGTCGACTGGGTGATCTGGATCATATCAGGCTTTCCGAGTTCCTCCATGCGGGCCGAGACATTCACGGTGTCCCCCCAAAGATCATAGGCAAATTTCTTGTGCCCGATCACGCCAGCGACAACCGGTCCGGAGTTTATGCCGATACGGATTCGGAGCGGTATATCGCTGTCCTCGTTCATCTCGGCGGCGGCATCGATCATATCAAGGGCGAGTGAAACCATGACGTTCGCATGGTCTTCGCGGGCAGCCGGCAATCCGGCAACGACCATATAGGCATCGCCGATGGTCTTGATCTTTTCGACATTGTATTTGGCGACGAGATCGTCAAACCGCGAGAAAACCCGGTTCAGGTTCGTGATGAGTTCCGCCGCCGTCAGCCGTGACGATGTCTGGGTGAAATTGACAATATCGGCGAACAGGACGGTGACCTGCTTATGCTCTTCGGCGATGAGCTCCGGACTGTCCTTCAGTCTCGCCGCGATGGCATCCGGCAGAATGTTGCGCAAGAGGCCTTCGGCGCGATCGAATTCTATGGCGAGCTGGGCTTCTGCGGTTGTCGCGATCCATTCATAGAGCCCGATAGTTATTGCGATGACCGTTGCCGCGCCGACGGTATTGAAGGTAAAGAAAAAAGTCTGCCAGTTTTCCGGCAATTCATTCAGCGGGTCCGTGACCGAGGCGTGCAGGCCGAGCAGCACGATCAGGGCCAGGTAACACCCGCTTACCATCATCCTTGTTCGCCGCTCAAAAAAAGTCGCCAGATACGTAATGGCGGTTGAAATGAGGAGATAGGAATAGAACGCCGGCGCCAGCCCGAAATATGCCGTCGCCAGGATGGCATGGGCCGGGACCTCAATCAGGACCAATGGGATAAAGGTCGCCCGGACGACGTCGCGGGTATACAGGAACCATATGCCCACCGCCCACAGGACGACACTCGCCACGTTGAAATACATCATTACCGGTACGTCAAGATGCCAGAATATCGCGAGGAATATGAGGTGACACAGCAATGCTATGGGAAAACCGATTTTTGACACCGCCAAAATGCGGGCCGTATCCTTGCTGACGCCGTCCGGTGTCTTCACTATTCGGTGTAACAGGCTTTTAACTGATGGGGGTACCATCATCAAAGGCAATCCCTTCTGGGCGATATGCCATACTTCGGTAGGAGAATAGGGGGGAGGCAGAATTTTACCAACTTATTCTTGCGGCGAGATTTTGGGCATGTTGAAAGGCGATAAGGTAAAAGGCCGTGCATTAAGGTCGGCGCCGCCTTCTATTTCTCCTGCCGGATGTCGACCGCCACACCCGCGGTCCTTCCTCCTCATTGCCTTTGGCGTTTGTCCTGTTAGGGAAAAGCATAGTGATCCTGCCCCCGCGAGCAACAGGAGATTGACGGGTGAATGAGATAAAATGCACCGGCCAGCCGCAAATGACGTTATTCGGCGCGGGTCCAGATTTGAGTCTCGCCGAAAAAGGACAGGAACACATAGACGCGCGCGCGCAGGTTTCCGTCCTCCTGAACGGACAGTTTCACCCTGTATTCCTTGCCGTCGTCAGGATTGTAGATTTCGCCGTCCTTCCACGTCCCGTCGTCGGCGCGGTGAAGACCTGAAAGCACTGTCAGGCCGAGGAGGGGCCTTGTCCGCAGCGCCGGATCCGGATTTTTCAAATCGACCAGCGGCAAGCCTTCCGCGTCGTTCGGCCATCGGAACCAGACCAGCTTCCCGCACAAATTTTCGCCGCATGGCTTGATCTCCAGCTTTATCCGCTTGTTCTCATGCAGCCAGACGCCGACCGGCGACATATTTTGCGCAAGTACCGGCGGCGCAAGAAGCAACAGGGTCAGCAGGATCAGAAAAAATCGGGATTTGGCCATGAACGTCACCGCGATAACCGGATTTTACCCCGGTGATTGCAAAGTTTTCTCAGATAGCATTATACTACTATCCGTGCGGCCGTTCCGCAAGATATCGCGCGACGCCCCGCAGTGGCGGAGGAAATTCATGTATAATTTTAGTCTCGAAAATCCGGTATTCGTCGCTTACGCCATCGCGGCGTCGCTGATGGTGCTGAAAATCATGGGGCAGGGCTGGGTGACGGTCTACCGGATGATGAAGATCGGCGCCGGCTATGCGAGTCCCGAGGACCTTCAGGCGGGCCTGATCAACAAGGACCCGCGGCCCGAACAGCTGGAAAAGAACGATTATGTCGACCGGTCGCGGCGGATGCACCGCAACGATCTTGAGAATGTCCCGGCCTTCCTGATCGCCGGGCTTCTGTTCGTCGCGGTGGATCCGAACCTCCTCTTCGCGCAGATCCTGTTTTACGGTTTTGTCGTTGCGCGGCTGCTGCATGCCATCGCCTATGCGACCAAGCAGACCCATGAGGTGCGCGCAACCTTCTATACCATCGGCAGCGTCATCGTGATTTACATGGCGGGTCATGTGCTGGTGGTGGCCGTCACCTGAGAACGGCGGCGTACCTCAATTGGGGCGGTCGGTGAGTACGGCGGTGATTAAAGCTGTGACTGCGGCGACTGACACAAAAGTCCGGATCACATGCCACATCCACCAGTTGTCCCGTATCTCTACCCAGGTGGTGGGCATTGTATCAACGGACCATGTCATGACGATGGCATTTATGGGTTGGTTCTCCAGCCGGGTGATTACGCCGCCGCCAATCATCAGCACGACGGCAATCAGGTAGAGGGAGAAGGACAGTCCGCTTCCATAGCTGCGGGCGAGCAATATCAAGGTCAGGATAATTGCCGCGAGCGCCATCGCGGGGATGAGCGTATTCAGGCCCCGTACGGCGCCTTGATGCGTCTCAAGGAATGTCAGCGCGGAATAATCCGTGGGATTATATCCTCGCCAAATTCCGAATGTGGCGCCGGCCACCAAAGCGATGAGGAGGATTGCCGCGACCTGAATGCCCGTTAATAGGGCCGAAGACGCGGGGAGAAGCTTCAAGAGAGCGAGGTGAGCTTTTTCCATGGTGTTTTTCCCGTTGCATGAGGACAACAATTTCGCTATTTAACCTTAGTATTACTGTATTGAAATGTCCATGCCGAAAAAGAAGACACGTGAATATCATTCCCTGCGCCGTTCGAGACAGGCGGAGCAAACGCGCGCCGCAATCCAGGCGGCGGCGGATAGCCTGTTCAGAACCAAGGGCTGGTCAAAGACGACGATTGCGGCGATCGCGCGCGAGGCAAAGGTTTCCGACGAGACGGTTTATGCCGTGTTCGGCAACAAGCGCGCGATCATCAAGGCGCTGATTGCCGATACGGTCCGGCGCGGGAACCCCGGCGTTCCACTCATTAAGCAGGGAAATGCGCTTAAGGTTCTGGAGGCGGTTCATCAAGGCGCGCAGATTGCCTTGTTTGCGCGCGATGTCACGGATGTTCTCTCGCATGTCGCCCCGTTGATGACCGTCGTACGCACCGCCGCCCATGCAGAGCCGGAGCTTGCTATTCTGTATCAGCAGATCCAGGAGGGGCGGCGAGAAAATCTCGCGGTCTTTGTCGAATCTCTGATGCGCAATGGACCCTTGCAGGATCACTTGGACAGGGAAAGCGCAACATCTCTGGTCTGGAGGCTTGCCAGCCCGGAGATGTTTGCGCTCGTCACCGAAGTCGAAGGTCTGTCCCCGCCGGATTTCTGCGATTGGCTTGAACAATCACTCAAACAGCTTCTTCTTGCCTATAGCGCCTAATTCTTTGATCTTTTCCGCATTGTCGAAGGAGCGGCAGATGATGATCTTCCGGTCATACAAGGCCTTCCGACGTGCAATCTCATGATTCTCAAGATCATGGGGCAGGGCTGGATGACAGTGTACCGCAGGATGAAAAGCGATGCCGGTCTCGCCAGCCCGGAGGATCTTCAGGCGGGCCTGATCAACAGGAACCCGCGGCCGGAGCGACTGGAGGTAAACGACTATGTCGGCCGGTCGCGGCGGATGCACCGCAACGATCTTGAGAATGTCCCGGCCTTCCTGATCGCCGGGCTTCTGTTCGTCGCGGTGGATCCAAACCTCCTCTTCGCGCAGAGCCTGTTTTACGGATTTGCCGTTGCGCGGCTGCCGCATGCCATCGCCTATGCGGCCAAGGGGAGCCATGAGATGAGCGCAACCTTCTATACCATCGGCAGCGTCATCGTCATCTATATGGCGGGTCATGTAATATTTGTGGTCATCAGCCGCGGGTTCGGTTAAGACGCGGGTTCCCGGTCTTTCGAAAGAAAATGGTATGACGGTAAAGCGGACACAGCTCGCGGCAGCGAGCCAGCTTCACGGGATGGTCAAGCCCGGAGATTTCCTTGACTGTTACTCGGTCGCGATTTCCCCGTCTGATCGCCCGCTCGAGGAAATCCTTCAATATGTGTTTATTGCGATGCCGGGATGGGCGCGGACGCTTTTGCGTCTTCGGGATCGGTGCGTGCGCGTCTTTGGCATCAAGACAACTCAGGAATTGCCGCAAGATAACAGCTTCCGCAAATCTCTCGCGGTCGGGGGACACGTCGGTTTCATGCAGATACGGAGCATGTCCGACAGCGAGATTATTCTCGGCGAAGACGATTCCCATCTTGATTTCAGAGTGGCGTTCCGGCGCGAGCCGGGGGAGGACGGGGTTGTCTCCCTCGCCACGCTGGTGCATCGGCATAACCTGATCGGTCGTCTGTATCTTGGCTTGATCCTGCCGTTTCATATCCTGATCGTGAAATCCCGCTTGGCGGCCGCGGCGCGCCATTTTGCGGCGAATGGTTAAGATCGTGGCGCTAACGGTTGCAAATTGGACTGATTGTGCTCAGTATACAGAACCTGGATTTAAACCGGTACATTGAGGGGAGTGAAGGCAATGGCAGGAAAGTTTGAACTCTATAAGGACAACGGCGGGGAATTCCGTTTCCGCCTCAAAGCAGGAAATGGCGAGGTCGTCGGATCGTCCGAGGGCTACAAGCAGAAGGCAAGTGCCGAAAACGGAATTGAATCCGTTAAGAAAAACGCTTCCGATGACGGCCACTATGAGATCAAAGAAGGCAAGAACGGTAAATGGTACTTCAACCTGAAAGCCGCCAACAGCCAGGTTATCCTTTCGAGTCAGGGATATGCGAGCGAAAGCGGCGCGAAAGAGGGAACCGGCGCGGTCGCGCGGGCCGCAGACGGCGCGAAAACAGAAGATCAGGCCTGATCCCGGTCTTTTTGGTCAAGACGCCGGCCGGAGCCGGGTTGTAATTTTTTGGTGATTGTCATGTCGTTGCCCGTGTTTTTTCTCGTGCTGCTGGCGGCGCTGCTTCATGCTTCCTGGAACGCTTTCGTTAAAAAGAATGGCGACCGGATGCTTTTCATGGCGGTGATGATGGCCGGAAGCGGGCTTGCCGCCTTCATGGTGGTGCCGTTTCTGGCGCTCCCTGCACCTGAAAGCTGGCCTTATAT
>JAIOYL010000196.1 GCA_021741195.1 Sneathiella sp.
CAATGATCAGCAGCACAATATGCGCCGTGTCACTAAACTCAAAGCGATTCAGATCGAGAAACGCCATGTCGCCACCGAGCAGCGGAAAGGCGCCTGTGCCGATGATGAGCCCCGCGATAAAGAGCACGCGCCAGAGGCTGTCGCCGGATCGGGGCGGTATGAGGTTCGACAGAATCCCACTGATACCGGCAATCCGGCCCGCCATCATCAGAAGTGTGGCGGAAACCCCGAGAATAATTCCGCCGGCCAGGGAGGTGTAAGGTGTAAAATTTTCCACGCAAATTTTCCTTCTGATAACTATGACGCCATCGTTATTCAGGGGCGAGAGGGTGATCATCCTGACAATAGAGCTCGAACAGGACCGAAATAACACGGTCCGCTTCTTCCCCGGCGAGGGAATAATAAATCGTCTGACCCTCCCGCCGGGTCTGCACCAGCCCGTCTTTACGCAGAAGGGAAAGTTGCTGCGAGACGAACGAAGGCCGCAGCTTTAATGCTTCAGCAAGGTCGTTCACCGATATCTCGCCTGAATTAAGCTGGCAGAGCAGCAGCAGCCGCGTTTCGCTCGAGAGAGCTTTCATAAGCGTACTGGCGCGGGCCGCTGATTTCTTCATATCTTTAATATCCATAGTTGTTTAGCTACGTAATTATAGATATGTTGTCAAGAAAGTCAGATAAATTAATAAGCAGAAACGGCCTGTGCCGTGAAGCAGGAGTGGATCATGAAACCGGACGTCAAAGCCTTTTTCCATAAACCGACATATACGGTCAGCTATGTGGTATCGGATCCGGCAAGCCGCAAGGCGATCATTATTGACAGTGTTCTCGACTATGAAAACAGCTCGGGGCGTACCGCGACAAAGGCGGCTGACGAAATTATTGATTTCGTCAAGTCGAAGGAACTAAAGGTTGACTGGATCCTGGAAACCCATGTCCATGCGGATCACCTGACGGCGGCGCCCTATTTGCAGGGCAAACTCGGCGGGACGATCGGGATCGGCGGCGTTGTTGTATCCGTGCAATCGACCTTCAAGGGTGTTTTCAATTTTGGCGGAGACGTGCCTGTCGACGGATCGCAATTCCAGCATCTGTTCGGCGACAATGAAAAAATCGAGATCGGCGGCATGACCCTGGAAGTGATGTATACACCCGGCCATACGCCTGCCTGCGTTACCTATAAAATCGGTGACGCGGTGTTTGTCGGGGATACCCTTTTCATGCCCGACTATGGAACTGCGCGCTGTGACTTCCCGGGTGGCGATGCCAGGAATCTGTATCGTTCAATCCGGAAAATCCTGGCGTTCCCGCCGGAGACAAGGCTGTTCATGTGCCATGATTACGGTCCCGACAATCGCGCATTCGCATGGGAAACGACGGTTGCCGAGCAGCGGGCCAAGAATATCCATATCCATGACGGCGTCAGTGAGGAGGAATTCGTAAAAATGCGGACCGAGCGTGATGCGACGCTGTCGATGCCGGTCCTGATCATCCCATCGATCCAGGTGAACATGCTCGCGGGACATTTCCCGAAGGCCGAAGGCAACGGGGTGTCCTATCTGAAGATACCGCTGAATACTCTCTAGGCTCAGGAGTCGCTTTTCTGTGCGATATAGGTCGGCAGGCTTAAGTCGGGCGCGACGACAAAACAAGAGAAACGCCGCTCTGAGAGATTACTGCAGGCTTTCCGCGCATCGGCCTCATCGAAGCCGATGAGCTGCGCCCGGTAAAAGGGCTTGCCATCCGAGATTGCTTTTTCAATATTGACCCGGCGTCCTGTCAAAAGGTTGCCCGCTTGCGCGGCGGCCTTATATATCTGGTCGCGGGCGGTGGTAACCAGGCTGTAGGCACCGATCTGGATTGCCCAGTCCATATGCTCAACGGTCAGGGACGGAGATTCCGTTCCTTCTTCCAGCGCCGCGCTCACCATCTGTATGTGCGGAACGGATGCTGCCGGCGCCGGAGCAGGAGTGGGGGGGGGTGGAATTTCAAGTTTGGCGAATTTTACCGGTCCCGGATCGCTATGCGGCTGGCCAAGCGCAATCTGCGCCGGCTTGTCGGCGGGCAAGGGAACTGTCGAGGGGTGTGATTTTTCAACGTCGGCAAATCCGCGATCGAGCAGGGACGCCATCTGGGTATCGCGGCTGCTTGCAGTCCGACCGCCAAAAATAACGCCGACCAGACGGTTTCTCCCGCGCTTGGCCGACGCCACAAGATTGAACCCCGAGGCCCGGATGTAGCCGGTTTTTATGCCATCGGCACCGTCATATTTGTTCAGGAGGTTATTGTGGTTTTTGAAGGCCTTGCCCTTGTAATCAAATTCCTCCAGAGACATGAAATGGTAATATTGCGGGAAGTCATGGATGAGCGCCGCACCCAGAACCGCCATGTCACGTGCCGTGCTTTTCTGCCCCCGGTTGGGGAGGCCGCTGGCGTTCCTGAAGCTGGTCCGCCGCATGCCGAGCTTATGTGCCATCACCGTCATCTCACGGGCGAAAGCTGCTTCCGAATCTGCCATGCTCTCGGCGAGAACCGTTGCGGCATCATTGGCGGATTTTGTAATCAGGCCGAACATCGCGTCCTGAACGGTAATCCGGTCGCCTTTCTTGAGCCCGAGTTTCGTCGGCGCCTGACCGGCCGCGCGGGCGGACACGGCAAGCTTCTGGTCGAGCCGCAGCCGTCCGCGATTGAGCGCATCGAACGTCATGTAAAGGGTCATTATTTTGGTGAGTGACGCAGGATAGAGCTTGTCGTCGGCGTTTTTTGAGTAGATTACCTCGCCAGTCCGGCTGTCCATCACCAGCGCGGCATATCTTCTCGCGAAACTTGTTGCAGGCGACAATACAGCCGCAATCACCAGAAGGGCCAGAAAACCCCGCATCACCTGCTTACCCGCTGCCGGTCGCTCCCTCGGAACTTCGCCGGAAATATTTTCTGCACTTTTGGTCAACGGTAAGCCTGTTATAAAAAAATTACGGATACAATTACGCATATATTTCCCCATCTGTGAGCGAGTGTAGAAAATACGGCGAATCATGTCCATCAAATTTCGGATTAATTTTATTGTCCCTTAAGATCAACAAAACAACATATCCTATTGATGCAGGTAATATATCCTCTTGAAGTTGGCGAATTATCATTTAAATGAAGATAGACAGGGATAGTTAATATCCGGTAACTTTTCATATCTTTGTTTTGGGGGCAACGGCGCATGACGCTGTTTCAGAAAATTACGTCGACACTTGTTTGCAGTTTCCTTCTTACATCCTGTGCCGCGCAGGGAGGAACGAACAATCCGGTTGTCCGGCCGTTCCAATGGTTTTCCTATGCCAATGGCGACGATATTAGGGCAGAATGTCAGCCCGGCCGCAATGCCCGCTACCGGATGATCTATAACGCCCTTTATGACGAGCAGGTTCGAACTTACGATATTCTGCAACTCAACATCTCCAAGCAGGCGACGCAGACGACGCGTGTCTTCAATGGCGGCGTCAATGTCGACTGGCTCCTCGGCGCGGTCAGCGGATCGTCTCTGAAGGCAACCCATGAAAGCCGGGAAGTTATCAGCCTCGTTGATCTGGTTGCAATTGAGAAGGCGCTTGTTGCCTCGGGATTTGAGAAACCGGCGATCAAGGGGCAGATATTACATTCCGATACCTTCTACTGGATAGCCATGGTCTGCCGCGAAGGGGTATTCAAATATTACGCCTGGAATGACGACAACGCTGATGTTGCAAAGCTGCCTTTCCGCGACGTGCTGTCCAAGGGCGACAAAACCGGCGTCGCCTTCCTTGAGCCTTACGTTCCGACACTGCCGGGCCGGTCCTCACGCTATTATAACTCCGACCGGGGCGGCAAGTATTTCACCATGCAGGTCGATGACAACGGCCTGGATCTCTGAAATACATTAGCAAATCGTCATTTTTATTGTGAATTTTTTGTTGCGAGGCCGCTTTCTGCAGCATAAATTTTCTTTATTGCAGTTGAAATTATAATAATATCAACGAATTAGATGCATAAACAATTTTTGTTGCACTGCACAAATTAACCATTGACATTCATCAGCGCGGTATTATATACCAGTCATATTGTTGCAGTGCAGCAAAACCAATTTAGGCGCTAATCAGAAAGGTTAAGTCATATGACGACGAAAAAGACAACGACGAATGCAGCTATTGACCCAGCAGCCGTCACCAAGGAAATTGAAGGCATGGTCGCATCTGGCCGCAAATCGCTTCAGGATGCATTCATGAACGGAACAGAAGCTGCTGAAAAGGCTTTCAAGTCCAGCAGCGAAACATTCAAAACCAATTACGAAAAGGCCGTTGCCGAAGGTAAGTCCGGTTTTGAAAAAGCAATCAAGACTCTCGAAGGTTCGCAGTTCTATGACAAGAACAGCGCGGAAGCTTTCGTAAAGGCAAGCAATGCCGCAGTTGAAAAAAGCGAAAAAATCGGCGCCACGCTGATTGATCTCAGCACCGGCCGTCTTCAGGAAGCTTTTGCTGCCGCGAAGTCGATTGCTGAAACCGAAGATATGACCAAAGCTGTCGAGCTTCAGACCGAATTCGCCCGCACATATGTTCAGAACTATGTTTCTGACATGGGCAAGTTCAACTCGCTGATCGCCGATGCGGCAAAATCAGTGATGGAACCCTTTGGCGCGCAGTATACCGCCGGCATCGACATGTTTTCCAAGCAAGCCTAATTTGGTTTAGTAAATTGTAGCGTCTTGAAAAGGCCCGGATTAATTTCCGGGCCTTTTCTCGTTTTGGATCAAATGCTGTTCACTTTTTTATAATTTTTTACGTTAGGTAATAATATTTTTTGAATTTCCTGCTAAGATATATACTTATTAAACAGGATCATGCGGTGCGTGAAATCTGTATGGGGTGCAATTAAACGGAGAGAAGATATATTGAGTTGTCTGGTTGGGCTAAAATGAACATGAGCGGTAACGATAAAAAAGACAAAGACGGTATGGGAACGGGAACGGGCCTTGTTACCAAAACAAAGCCCAAAACCAAAAAACCATCGATGTGGCGTGTGCTTCTGTTGAACGATGATTACACGCCAATGGAGTTCGTTGTTTATGTGCTGCAGAAATTCTTCAGCATGGATGAGCAAACCGCCGTTCAGGTGATGCTGCATGTGCATCAGAAGGGTGTTGGGAATTGCGGTGTATTTCCCTACGAGGTCGCCGAAACAAAAGTGGCTCAGGTTATTGACCATGCACGGGAAAATCAACATCCCCTGCAATGTACGATGGAGAAAGAATAGTGCCCGGATTTTCCAACTCGCTCGAAGAAACCTTACATCGCGCCATGGCTCTGGCGACATCGCGGCACCACGAATTTGCGATGCTGGAGCATCTCCTGTTTTCGCTGACCGAGGATCAGGACGCGGCCGCCGTCATGCGCGCCTGCAACGTCGATATCGATCAGCTTCGCCGTGATCTTGAAGCCTTCATCGCCGATGAGCTTGATGATCTGGTCATGGACGGTTTCGTTGAGGCGCGTCCGACATTGAGTTTCCAGCGCGTCGTCCAGCGGGCGCTGATCAACGTCGAAAGCTCGGGGCGCGAAGAGGTAACCGGCGCCAATGTTCTTGTCGCAATCTTCTCGGAACGCGAAAGCCATGCGGCCTATTTCCTGCAGAAACAGGAAATGACCCGGCTCGACGCCATCAGCTATATCAGCCACGGGGTCGCCAAGGCGCCGGGCAAGGAAACCACGCGCGCCGTTCGCGGTGTCGAGGGCGAGTTCAAGGCGGAGAAGGAAGCCGAGCCGAAGCCGGAGGAAAAGCCGGAAAATCTTGAGGCACTGGATGCCTACTGCGTCAACCTCAATGAAAAGGCGGCTGCGGGCAAGATTGATCCGCTGATCGGCCGTTCGGATGAAGTCGACCGGACAATCCAGATCCTCTGCCGCCGGTCAAAGAACAATCCGCTCTATGTCGGGGATCCGGGCGTCGGCAAGACGGCGATCGCTGAGGGTCTCGCGCGGCGTATCGTTCATGGCGACGTGCCGAGTGTGCTGCTGCCCGCCGTTATCTATTCACTCGACATGGGCTCATTGCTCGCAGGCACCCGGTATCGCGGTGATTTCGAGGAGCGGCTCAAAGCCGTTATCTCGGAGCTGGAGGGACTCGATAATGCGATCCTGTTCATCGATGAAATTCACACTATCGTTGGTGCCGGCGCGACCAGTGGCGGCGCGATGGATGCGTCCAATCTCCTCAAGCCGGCGTTGGCGAGTGGCGATATCCGCTGCATCGGCTCGACGACCTACAAGGAATTCCGGAGCCATTTCGAAAAGGACCGGGCATTGCTC
>JAIOYL010000027.1 GCA_021741195.1 Sneathiella sp.
AATTGCCGTATTGAAAGACAAGATGCTGCGCGCCATGGCGGATGTTGAAAACATGCGCCACCGGGCCGAACGCGAGAAGGAAGACGCCCATAATTACGCAGTCACGAAATTCGCCCGCGATATGCTGGCCGTATCCGACAATCTGCGCCGCGCCATCGACAGCATTCCCGCTGCGGCACGCGAAAACGAAGACGTGAAAAATGTCCTTCCGGGCATTGAAATGACTGAATCGGAGCTATTGAAAATTCTGGAAAGGTATAAAATCCGCAAAATCAACGCGGAAGGGCAGAAATTTGATCCCAATCTCCATCAGGCCATGTATGAAATCGAAGATCTTTCAGTGGAACCCGGCACCATTCTCCAGGTGACACAGGACGGCTTCGTCATCGCTGATCGCCTGCTGCGACCGGCTATGGTCGGCGTTGCCAAAGGCGGCCAAAAGCGCGCCGAAACAAGGGTCGACGAAAAAGTGTAACTCAGGCAGCGGCAGAGGCCCGTCTTCGTCCGCGATATCCATCGATGCTGTAGACAATCAACCCGAGCCAGATCAGGGCGAAGGCGATCAGCCGCGACTGATCGAACGGTTCGTTATAGATGAAAACCGCAATGCAGACATGCATGGTCGGTGACAGGTATTGCAAGACGCCGATTGTGGTGAACTTCAGGTAGCGGGCGGCTGTTGCGAACAAGATGAGCGGCGTCGCCGTGACGATGCCTGTCCCAATCAGCAGAATCAGGCTTTCAATGTCATATATAAATCCGTTTCCGCTGGCTGAGGTCGCTGCGCTGCTGTCCGGTGTAAAGGTCAGATAGAGCAGAAACCCAAGCGCGAGTGGAAACAGCAAGGTTGTTTCAACAACGAGGCCGACGGAGCTGTCGACTGCGACTTTCTTGCGCAGAAGCGCATAGAAACCGAAGGAAAACGCCAGAACAAGCGAGATCCAGGGTAGGAACCCCATTTGCACTGTCATGATCGTCACGGCCGCGATGGCAAGCAGGATGGAAACCGTTTGCCACTTGTTCAGCCTTTCCCCTAAGAAAATCATCCCCAGAAGTATATTAACCAGCGGGTTTATGTAGTATCCGAGACTTCCCTCCAGAATACGGTCGTTGGCAATCGCCCAGACGAAGGTGAGCCAGTTGCCGCCAATCAGAAGCGTCGTCATGACAAACACCAGAAGCTTGCGCGGATCGCTATAGATGGCGAGAAATTGACTGAGCTTGCGGGTCATCACCACCATAAACAGTACCAGCACCGAGGACCAGACGATGCGGTGGGCGATTATCTCAATCGGAGAGATATGGGACAGCCACTTGAAATACATCGGCGACCACCCCCAGACGATGAAGGCGCCCAAAGCACTGAGAAGGCCGCGCGTTTCCTCAGGCGTGAACAACGAGGCGGATTTTCCACCCCCAGGCTGGGATGAGACTGTCACGTAAACTCCCTGGCATTGTTTGATTGCAAGCTTTATCTCGTAGCAGAGCATTGGCTGGCGGTAAAGAAATGAAACCACATGTCAGCAATGACGTTTCACCGTGACAACCGCGACCGGACAAATTACGCAATATGCCTACCCATGCCTATTCCAACCCTTGCACTCAATCCGTTTCGAACTTATATACACGGCAACAAAATTATCATTGTTTTGAGCCCGGGGATCGCCGTGGTGCATGAAGTGGCTGCGATGATCTGCCAATATAGAAGAGGATAAAATGGCTAAAGTAATCGGAATTGACTTGGGAACGACCAACTCCTGTATTGCCGTTATGGACGGTAAATCCGCAAAGGTTATTGAAAATTCTGAAGGCGCGCGGACGACGCCGTCCATGGTCGCTTTCACGGAAGACGGCGAGAAGCTCGTCGGACAATCGGCAAAGCGTCAGGCGGTGACGAACTCGCAAAATACCTTCTTCGCGATCAAACGTCTCATTGGACGCCGGTTTGACGATAAAACCACCCAGAAAGATAGGGAGATGGTCCCTTACGAGATCATCAAGGCCGACAATGGCGACGCATGGGTGGAATCACGTGGTGAAAAATACTCTCCCAGCCAGATTTCGGCCTTCATCCTGCAGAAAATGAAGGAAACGGCGGAAAGCTATCTTGGCGAAAAGGTCACCCAGGCTGTGATCACGGTTCCCGCCTATTTTAATGACGCCCAGCGTCAGGCCACCAAGGATGCGGGCAAGATTGCCGGCCTTGAAGTCCTGCGTATCATTAACGAACCGACGGCGGCCGCCCTTGCCTACGGCATGGACAAGGCGAACCAGACAGTTGCTGTCTATGACCTTGGCGGCGGCACCTTCGATGTCTCCATTCTTGAAATCGGCGATGGCGTCTTTGAAGTGCGCTCGACCAACGGCGACACCTTCCTCGGCGGTGAAGACTTCGACCTCAAGCTGGTTGACTATCTCGCGGACGAGTTCAAGAAGGAGCAGGGCATCGACTTGCGCTCCGACAAGATGGCGCTGCAGCGCCTGAAGGAAGCGGCGGAAAAAGCGAAGATCGAGCTTTCCTCTTCCCAGTCCACTGAAATCAACCTGCCCTTTATCACCGCCGACGCCTCGGGTCCGAAGCATATGCAGCTGAAGCTGACCCGCGCGCAGTTCGAGCATCTGGTGGAAGATCTGATCAAGCGGACGCTCTCCCCTTGTGAAAAGGCCCTGAAAGATGCTGGGCTGCAGAAGGGCGAAATTGACGAAGTTATCCTCGTTGGCGGCATGAGCCGTATGCCAAAGGTTATCGAAGCCGTGAAGAACTTTTTCGGCCGCGAACCTCACAAGGGCGTGAACCCGGACGAGGTTGTCGCCATCGGCGCCGCCATTCAGGCCGGCGTGCTGCAGGGTGACGTGAAAGACGTCCTGCTTCTCGACGTGACACCGCTCTCGCTCGGCATTGAAACGCTTGGCGGTGTCTTTACCCGTCTGATCGACCGCAACACGACGATCCCGACGAAGAAAAGCCAGACCTTTTCCACCGCCGAAGACAACCAGCAGGCAGTCACCATCCGGGTGTTCCAGGGTGAGCGCGAAATGGCGGCGGACAACAAGTTGCTTGGTAATTTCGACCTGACGGATATCCCGGGTGCGCCAAGAGGTGTGCCACAGATTGAAGTGACCTTCGATATTGACGCCAACGGTATCGTCAATGTCTCGGCAAAAGACAAGGGCACGGGCCGGGAACAGAAGATCCAGATCCAGGCATCGAGCGGCCTCAGCGAAGCGGACATCGACAAGATGGTCAAGGACGCTGAAGAACATGCCGCCGAAGACAAGGCTCGCAAGGAAAAAGTTGAGATCATGAACCAGGCGGAAAGCCTGATCCATGCGACCGAGAAAACGCTGGCTGAAGCTGGCGACAAGGTCGGCGACGATATCAAGGCACCGATTGAAGCTGCACTTGGCGAGTTGAAGGAAGCCAAGGAAGGCGACGATGTCGCTGCGATCAAGAGCAAAATGGAAGCCCTGCAGACGGCGTCCATGAAACTTGGTGAAGCGCTCTACGCCCAATCACAAGGAGAGGCTGAAAAAGCCGGCAGCGGCCAGGAAGAAAGCAGTTCCTCTGACGAAGATGTCGTTGACGCCGACTTTGAAGAAGTCGACGAAGACAAGAAAGACAAATAAGGGTTTTTTTACGGAGAACCCGTTATACTCTTTTCTTTGAACATACCGCTCCGATCACGGCGAGATACCGTATCGGGGCGGAATTCGTTAAGTGATTGATCTTATGGCGAAACGCGACTACTACGAAGTACTTGGGGTGGACAGCGATGCGGATGACGCAGCGTTGAAGAAAGCCTACCGTAAACAGGCAATGCAATATCATCCGGACCGGAATCCGGGCGATAGCGAGGCCGAAACCATCTTCAAGGAAATCAACGAAGCCTACGAAATCCTGAAAGATCCGCAAAAACGCAGTGCCTATGACCAGTTCGGGCATGCCGCTTTCGAGCATGGCGGCGGTGCAGGCGCGCGTGGCTTTGGCGGCATGGGCGGCGGTTTCAGCGATATTTTTGAAGATCTGTTCGGCGATTTCATGAACGGTCAGCAGGGCGGTGGACGCGCCCGCGCCCCACGCGGATCCGACCTGAGATACAATCTCGAGATTTCTCTGGAAGATGCCTTCCATGGCAAGAAAATGGAGCTGAAAATCCCGACCACGGCCGCTTGCGACAGCTGCGACGGCTCCGGCGCGGAAGAGGGGTCGGAACCGACGACCTGCACCACATGTCAGGGACAGGGGAAAATCCGCGCGCAACAGGGCTTTTTCACCATTGAGCGCACCTGCCCAACCTGCCAGGGTCAGGGCCGCGTCATCAAGAACCCCTGCAAGGCCTGCCGCGGTGAGGGCCGTGTCCGTAAGGAGAAAACTCTTTCCGTGAATATTCCCGCTGGCGTGGATGACGGGAACCGTATCCGTCTCTCCGGTGAGGGCGAGGCTGGCATGCGCGGCGGCGCCCCCGGCGATCTCTATATTTTCCTCACCGTCAAGGAGCACCGGATTTTCCAGCGCGATGGCCAGAACATTCATTGCCGGGTTCCCATTCCGCTGACGACAGCGGCGCTCGGCGGCGATATCGAAGTGCCGACGCTGGAGGGTTCGAAGGCAAAGGTGAACATTACTGCAGGCACGCAGTCGGGCCGCAAGTTCCGCCTGCGCGGTAAGGGCATGCCGGTCATGAATTCCCACAGCCACGGCGATATGTATATACATACAATCGTTGAGACACCGGTCAATCTCAGCAAGCGCCAGAAAGAACTGCTCAAGGAGTTCGAGGCCGAGGGTAAAGGATCCCACAGTCCTGAATCGGAAGGCTTTTTCTCGCGCGTCAAAGACTTTCTTGCCGACTTAAAAGATTAAACCGCCTCTCATAACCATCTCGCCACATCCCCTCGACTATGCTAAATCGTTAGGCATCGGCACGAAAAGGGTTTTAGGATGAGCGATTTAAAGGTTGGGATTGTCGGCGCGGCCGGACGGATGGGGCGCATGCTCGTCAAACAGGTGAGCGAGACGGTCGGGTGCGCCATTTGCGGCGGAACGGAAGCCGCCGGGTCAGGCAATCTGGGCAAGGATATCCATGCCCTTGCCGGGCTTGACCCCTCGGGAATTCTTGTCACCGGCGATACGGCCGCTCTATTCGCGATGTCAGACGCCGTTATCGATTTCACGGCGCCTGCCGCCTCCGTCGCCCATGCCAAACTCGCCGCGAAAAGCGGGGCCATCCATGTGATTGGCACGACCGGCATTACCGACGAACAGCAAGCGGAAATCACTGCCTGCGGGCATGCGGGGGCTGTGATTGTTCAGGGTGCCAATATGAGCCTAGGCGTTAATCTTCTGGCGCAGCTCACCCGCAAAGTGGCCGCCATACTCGACGATGAGTTCGACGCCGAAATTCTCGAAATGCATCACCACCACAAAGTGGACGCACCGTCAGGCACTGCGTTATTGCTCGGGAAAATGGCGGCGGCGGGACGCGGCGTTGATCATGATGCAGTTGCGGACCGCGGCCGCGACGGAATCACCGGTCCGCGCAAGCGCGGCGATATCGGATATGCAGTCTTGCGCGGCGGCAATGTGGTTGGCGACCATACGGTGATATTTGCTGCCGAAAACGAACGGATCGAACTTACCCACAAGGCCGGGGATCGGTCGATTTTTGCCCGCGGAGCCGTGCGTGCCGCTCTCTGGGCGAAAGGCAGGCCTGCCGGCAATTACGATATGATGGACGTGCTCGGGCTCGGCGACTGAAGCACCCCGCCCTTGCGGTAGGTATCAAGGGCTGCTGCGATCAGGCAGCGCACTTCCTCTTTCTCCTCTTCGCCAAGGAAATTGCCGATCTCATAGGCGCGGCCCCTGTTCGTTACCCACAGCTGTCCTTTTGCGATCAAGGCGCGGGCCCAATAAGCCTCGAACGCTTCGGTTTTGGCGTCGCCGTTCGGCGCAACCCGCGTGATCGTAAACATATCCTTCTCGATATTGATCGTCTCGAACCGCCGGGCGGCGCGAAAATTGAGGCGAAAGGCAAGGTAGATCAGCAGCACGTCAACGCCGAAGAAACCGAAAATCGGCCAAGCGCCCATCGACAGGAAAAGCAGCCCTGAAACGAAGCTGACCCCGGCAATCACACTCATCAGGACGATGAACCCTGAACGGGACAAGCTGCGGTTCGGATGCAGCGTGAGGAAAAACGTGCCCGTCGCAGCCAATTGCACTTCCTCTTCTTCCAGCCTGTCGTCAATCCTGGACAATCCGCATGTTCCGTTTTGATTATTGCGCAAAGAATAACGCTATGCTTATAACATAGGATGAAAAAAGCAGATATCCGCGAATTTTTTCGCCGCCTTGAGGAAAATAATCCCGAACCTGAAGGGGAACTGAATTACATCAACTCCTTCACGCTGCTGGTCGCGGTCGTTCTGTCGGCGCAGGCGACGGATGTCGGCGTCAACAAGGCGACCGGCCCACTCTTCGCCGTTGCCGATACGCCCGAGAAAATGCTGGCGCTCGGCGAGGATGTTTTGCGCGACTATATCAAGACCATCGGGCTTTACAAAACCAAGGCCAGGAATGTCATCAAGCTCTGCGAGGCGCTCATCCGAGATCACGATGGCAAGGTGCCGCAAACCCGGGAGGAGCTGGAAAAGCTCGCGGGCGTGGGCCGGAAAACTGCCAATGTCGTCCTGAATATCGCCTTCGGACAGCCGACAATCGCCGTCGATACCCACCTCTTCCGGCTGGGCAACCGCACCGGTCTCGCCCCCGGCAAGACCCCGCTCGAGGTCGAGACAAAACTCGAAAAAAATATACCGAAGGAATATTTACGCCATGCCCATCATTGGCTGATCCTGCATGGCCGTTATGTCTGTAAGGCAAGAAAACCGGAATGCTATCGCTGCATCGTTGCCGATTTATGTGCGTTCAAGGGAAAGACGCTCGCGTAATACCCACATCGTCCAAAGATCGTGGCGTCACGACGCCTTCTTGGCAATAAACGCCTCCTCCGCGCCGACCGCCTTCAAGTGATCGTTAAAGCACTGCTTACGATCAAGGTCGGAGAAGGAGGCGACGCTCCGCCCGTTGATAGCAATATAGCGAACGACGAGCCCATCCCCCACATTACCCGGATAAAAGTAAAGGTGAAGGGCGCAGCCGGGTGTAAGATATTGCCAGACTTCTGCGGGGCTCTCTTTGCGTTTCATGTTCGGATCACCAAACGCCCCCTGTATCTCCGCATCTGTTTTGCCGACAACGATATTTGGCTCCAGCAATATGCGGGGCTTGATCGCAGCTAGGGCAGACGGGTTTTGCTTTTTTGGCGGCGCGGCTTCAACTGGCTTCAGAGCTTGCGCTGTACTCTTTTGGTCTTGCGCCGCATTTGAGGTTGTCGCTGGCGTTTGCGCGCATCCCGCCAGTCCGACTGTCATAACGACAAAAAGCGCTGCAAGTTTTCCCATCAGGCGACAACGCTTCGGCTCTTTGCCACGCTGCCGACCCGCTTTTTGTAGAGATGGACCATTGCCGCGGTCGCCACAATCGGCGCAATCAGGTTGACGATCGGGATGGTCAGGCAAAAGGCAATGACAATTCCCATCAGGTAAAGTTCGGTCGCGTTGGTCTTGCGAAGGCGGGTTACCTCCGCTTCATCATGATGGCGGATCGCCACCATCTGGAAATACTCGCGAGAGATCAGATAGCCGTTAAGGAGATAATATACGAAGAGGTTGATCACCGGGACAAAATATAGCGGTAACACCACGATATTGCAGACAATGACAAGCGCTAGAAACTTGACGGCATCCCAGATGCTGGACAAAAGCGGCACATTATGCGCAGGCGGGTCGTTTGGATAGTGCTCCTTCTCCACCGCATCGGAGATATCATCGAGAAACAGGCCGATCAGGGCGCTGATCACCAGCGGAAACAGGAAAAAGCCGCCAAGAAGAAAGCCGAGCCCCGCCAGAAAACTGATAATGGTGTTGATCCAGGCATACTCAAATTCGGGCACGAGCGAGAAAGCCTCACTTGCGCCGAAACCAACAACAATGAAGATACCCGCCGTCAGCGCCAGCGCTTTTAGAAGAACAGAGCGGAATGCCTTGTCATCGAGCTGGCCAATGGCCTTGCTAATTGCAGAAAACAAATTACGCCCTTTTCTCTTTCACTCCGGAATACTGGCCGTTCATGTATGTGTTAATCATCCCCGTTGCAAGAAATTTAAGGCTCATGCTGGCGTTCTCGGGTCGATCGGCACCCGCGCCGCAAAATCATGATCCCGCTCGAACGCATAGGCCGCCTGCAACACGCGGTCCTCGCGGGCGTTCGGGCCCATGATCTGCAGGCCCACCGGAAGGCCGCTTTTCGTAAAGCCGCAGGGAACGGAAATCACGGGACAGTTGGTCACGGTCAGGATCGAGGGCAACGCCAGCCAGGACATATAGTTATCGAACTTGACGCCCGCGACTTCCTCTACATAGCGTTTGCTATGGCTGAAAGCCGGCACGATGGACGCCGGCGCAAGCAGGAAATCATAGTCCGAGAAGAATTTGACGACACGCTGGTAAAGTTCTCCTTGCGCGCGTTGGGCCGCACCTATGTCATTCGCATTCAGCTTCGCGCCTTTCTCGATATTCCAGATCACCTCGGGCTTCAGCTTGTCACGATGCTCTTTCAAAAGCGGTGCGTGATTGGCGATAAAAATCTGCGCACGCAGGGTCTGGAAAATCTCCTCGCCGTCATGAAGATCTGGGCAGGTCTCATCGACGCCTGCGCAATAGCGCGCAAAATCCTGTGCCGCTTTTGCGCAAATGTCGGCGACTTCCGGATCGACCGGACATTGCCCAAGATCAGGGCTATAGGCAGCGCGCCCGAATTTCGGGATATTTTTAAGGCTATCCACATAGGAAATTTCGGGCGTGGGCAAACTGCTCGGATCAAGAATATGTGCACCCGCCATCATATCCAGCAGCAAGGCCGTATCGGAGACGTTGCGGCCCATGGGTCCCTCGACCGGATAGGTCGAGAAAGGCAAACGCAGCGGCCCATGTGCCACGCGCTTTGGCGACGGCCGGAGGCCGACAATGCCGGTAAAGCTTGCGGGCGTGCGCAGGCTGCCGCCGAGATCGCTGCCTTGCGCAAGCCAGACCTGACCCGCCGCCAGCGCCGCCGCCGCGCCGCCGGACGAACCGCCGGGCGTGCGGGTCGTATCCCAGGGATTGGCCGTCGTTCCAAACACTTCATTAAAGGTCTGACCGCCCGCGCCAAATTCCGGTGTGTTCGACTTGCCAACAACGATGCCACCCCGCTCCTCGAGCCGCTCGACCATGACATCGGAATAGGTGGCAATCTGATCGGCAAAGATCGGTGAGCCCAAGGTGAAGCGCACATCCTTGACCGGGGTCAGGTCCTTGATCGCAATGGGAAGGCCATGCAGATGAGTTTCGGGACGGTCCGTGGGATTTTCCGTCTCAAGCCTGGCCGCATGGGCCCGCGCGCGATCAAAACAGAGCGTCGGCATGGCATTGATGGCGCCGTCCGTCTCCTTTATCCGCTTTTCCGAAGCATCCAGAAGCTCGTTTGGGGAAACCTTACCCGCTTTTAGAAGGTCGACAACCTCCGTTGCCGTCATTTTGACCAGATCGCTCATCTTCTCTCCCTCAAAATCCGCGGCAAGCGTAAAGCCTTCTTGCCCCGGCGGTCGCAGCGACTATACTCGCCCGGTGCCAGAGTAACGAATAGGGATATTATGACAGAGCGGATGTTTGACACAACCTGTATCGGTAACGCCATCGTCGATGTGATCGGGAAAACCGATGACGCCTTTTTAGAGGCCGAAAATCTGGTGAAGAATTCGATGAATCTGATCGATGAATCGCGGGCTGAAGAACTCTATGCTAAGATGCAGTCCGCTATTGAAATGTCGGGTGGCTCAGCCGGAAATACGGCGGCAGGCATTGCCTCGCTCGGCGGTAAATGCGCTTATGTCGGCAAGGTGCGTGACGACCAGCTCGGCGCCATTTTCAGCCATGACATCCGGGCGAGTGGCGTCACCTTCGAAACCAAAAAGACTACCAATGGCGCGGCCACGGCGCGCAGCCTTATTCTGGTCACGCCGGATGCCCACCGCACCATGAATACCTATCTCGGCGCCTGTATAGAGCTTGGACCCGAGGATATCGATCCTGCGATGATCGCGGCCTCGAAGGTCACCTATATGGAGGGGTATCTCTGGGATCCGGAAGGGGGCAAGAAGGCATTCCGCAAGGCTGCCGAAATTTCCCATGCGGCGGGCCAGCGCGTCTCGCTCACGCTTTCTGACAGTTTTTGCGTCAACCGCTACCGGGACGAATTTCAGGAGTTCATCAAGAGCGGTGTCGATATCCTTTTCGCCAATGAGGAGGAGGTGAAATCACTGTATGAGACCGACAGTTTTGACGCTGCTCTAGATGCCGTACGCGGCCATGTCGAAATCGCCTGCCTGACCCGGAGTGAAAAGGGGTCGATTATCGTCAGCGGCGCGGAAGTTCACCAGATTGAGGCGGAAAGCGGCATTGAGGTGGTCGATACCACCGGCGCCGGTGATCTGTTCGCGGCCGGATTTCTCTATGGCTTCACGAATGGCCACAGCCTCGCGGCAAGTGGCCGGATCGGCTCCATGGCGGCAGCGGAGGTTATCAGCCATTATGGTGCCCGTCCGGTGGCGGATCTCAGGGACTTGCTTCGCAAGAAACTGGCGGTTGCTTAACATTGCTGGTGTCTTGCCGTAATAAACCGCAATTTTGATCAAGACGCACGGGACCTGCCGGAACTCACCCCTTGACGCCGCACGAAAAGCTATTCCATGCCCCGCGCCATACTGCCTTCCCTGATCTTCTGGCCGCCCATGATATGAACATGGAAATGCGGCACGATCTGACCGGCGTTTGCGCCATTATTGCTGACAACCCGGTATCCGCCTTCATGCAATCCCAGACTTCTGGCAATCTCTCCGACCTTTGCGAAGAAATTCCCTATTTCTTCCGGCGCGCCGTTCACTGAAAAATCATCCATGTCGACATAGGGGCGCTTCGGGATTACCAGCACATGAACGGGGGTTTTCGGAGCGATGTCGTTGAACGCAAGAACCGATTCATCTTCATAAACGGTGGCGTTGGGAATTTCGCCCCTCAGGATTTTTGCAAAAATATTATCGTTGTCATAGGCCATTATTTTTCCTCTCCATCGATCTTTCGCGCCGCTTTTTCCGCCAGTCCCGATTGCCCTTCGCGGGCTGCCAGTCTGTTATATATATCAGAGGGATCAATCCCCGCATCCGCCCAGAGGACGGCCATATGATAAAGGAGGTCCGCACTTTCCGAAATAACCTCATCGCGATCTTGTCTGACTGCGGCAATGGCAAGCTCGACCGCTTCCTCCCCGACTTTCTGGGCGATCTTCGCTGTTCCTTTGCTATATAGGCTGGCCGTATAGGAACTATTCGGGTCCATGCCCTTTCGCGCCGCGACCGTCGCAAAGAGCTTGTCCAGACCAAGGAGTTCTTTCCCTGTCATTCAGCTTCCTCCTCCAGGCGAACGGCAATACCGGCGTCTCGCATTGCCTGTTTCGCCTCTAAAATCGTGAATTCGCCAAAATGAAATATGGAGGCGGCAAGCACCGCCGTTGCATGCCCGTCGCTTATTCCTTCCGCGAGATGCTGAAGCGTCCCGACGCCGCCGGAAGCGATCACCGGAACCGTGATGGCATCAGCAACAGCGCGGGTCAGCGGAATATTAAAGCCCGACCGGGTCCCATCGCGATCCATGGAGGTCAGCAGGATTTCGCCCGCGCCATAGTCGACCATTTGCTTCGCCCATTCCACGGCATCAATGCCGGTCGGCTCGCGGCCGCCATGGGTGAAAATCTCGAACTTGTCCGGGCCTGTCTGTTTGGCGTCGATGGCGACGACGATACATTGATTGCCGAACTGCTCTGCCGCCTCCCGGACGAAATCCGGGCGCTTGACCGCCGCGCTGTTGATCGAGACCTTATCCGCACCCGCCAGCAGCAGTTTTCGTACATCCTCAACCTGCCGGACACCACCACCGACCGTGAGCGGCATAAAGCATTGCTCGGCGGTCCGGCGGACGACATCATATATCGTCTCGCGATTATCGGATGTTGCCGTGATATCGAGAAAACACAGTTCGTCCGCACCTTGCGCATCATAAATGCGTGCCTGCTCAACCGGATCGCCAGCATCGATGAGGTCGACAAAATTGACTCCCTTGACGACACGGCCGTCCTTGACGTCGAGGCAGGGTATGACGCGCGCCTTAAGCATGTTCCCTCCGCACCAGAGCCAACGCCGCCGCCGGATCGATGCGGCCGTCATAGAGCGCCCGGCCGATGATGACCCCTTCAATCCCGCTCTGTTGGGCGGTCAGCAGTTTTTCGATATCCAGAATGGAGGCGACGCCACCCGAAGCAATGACCGGGATGGAGATCGCGGCGGCAAGATTGCGCGTCGCCTCGACATTCACGCCCTGCAGCGCGCCGTCGCGGTCAATATCTGTATAAATGATCGCCTCAACCCCGGCATCCTCGAACTTTCGCGCGAGATCGAGGGCGGAGGTTTCACTGGTTTCGGCCCAGCCCTCAACGGCGACCATCCCGCCGCGCGCATCGATGCCGACAGCGATATGACCCGGAAAGAGCTTGCAGGCCTCAAGGACCAGATTAGGGTTACGCAAGGCAACCGTGCCGAGGATCACGCGGGAAAGACCCTTTTCCAGCCAGGTTTCAATAGTTTTGATGTCGCGGATACCACCGCCAAGCTGCACGGGAACATCCGTCGCCGCGAGGATGCTCGCCACCGCCGCCGCATTGACCGGCCGTCCTTCAAAGGCGCCGTTCAAATCGACAAGATGCAGGCGTGTAAATCCCGCTGTCCTGAAGGCTCTCGCCTGATCGGCAGGATCGGTATTGAACACCGTGGCTGCGTCCATCTCGCCGCGCACCAGGCGGACGCAGTTGCCGTCTTTCAGATCAATGGCCGGATACAGGTTCATTTTGACTCCAGCGAAACCAGTTCTTTTTTATAGTAATAACCGTCGACATAGCGCTCGCCGTTCCAGGCATAGTTCTTCTTGATCGCCCAGCGCTCATAGCCGTTCGCTTCAAGCAGGGAAATGGCCGCAGATTGCGTTTCACGAACGTCCACCTCCAGAATCTTGAAGCCCTGCTCTTTCGCGCTGTTCTCGATGACCGCGAGAAGGCCAATGGCCAGCCCGTAGCCGCGCGCATATGGCGCGATGAAGAAGGTCGCAACCTGCGCGATATGGCTGCCCGCCTCGTTGTTCGAAAAGGGCTTCACCAACTGACCGGATCCGACAATTCGGCCCTCAAACCGGGCGCAATAGAGCTCACGAACAGGGACCATCAACACCCCCCGCCAGAAAGCCTCCTGTACCGAGCGGCGGGGCGGTTTCAGCCAGCCGAAACCGTTGCCGTCAACGATCGCCTCCTCCGCCGCTTCGCAGAGGTCATCGAGGTCCGCCTGATCGAACTCGGTAACCGCTTCGATCACCGGCTGTTGGATACTTCTGTTGTTATCGGCCATTCAGGGCTTCCATTTCAAAAAATTCTCGATCAGCCGGAGCCCGGTTTCCTGGCTTTTTTCCGGATGAAACTGGGTTCCAATCATATTGTCACGGCCGACAATGGCCGTCACCTTGCCACCATAGTCTGACGTCGCAAGAACAAGCGCCGGATCGGATGCTTGCAGCTGGTAACTATGGACAAAATAAGCATGAGATCCTTGTTTTACACCCTCAAAAAGCGGGTGAGGAACGCAGATTTCTAGCTCATTCCATCCCATATGCGGAATTTTTAACGCCGGATCGGCCGGTGTCAGTTTCACGACATCCCCCGCGATCCAGTCAAGACCCTCCGTAATCCCGTATTCAATACCCCGTGTCGCCATCAACTGCATGCCGACACAGATACCGAAAAAGGGACGGCCTTTCCTGATAACGGCCTCCTCAAGGGCATCAATCATTCCCTCAACCGCCATCAGGCCCTGTTTGCAGGCCTTGAACGCGCCGACGCCCGGCAGGACGATGCGATCAGCGGCGGCAACTTCACCGGGATCGCTCGTGACAATGATATCGGCCCTCAGACCATCTTCGCGGGCGGAACGCTCAAACGCTTTGGCGGCGGAGCGCAAATTACCCGAGCCGTAATCAATTATTGCCGTTTTCATATCCGATACTATTCCTCTCGCCGAATGCGGGCGAGGCAGTCGAATTTACAGGCTACCACCCAGCACACCCTTGGTCGACGGGATAGCATCGGCGCGGCGCGGATCAATTTCAATGGCGTCGCGCAAGGACCGCGCCAGCGCCTTGAAGCAACTCTCCACGATATGATGGTTATTGGTGCCATACAGGTTTTCCACATGCAGCGTGATGCCAGCGGCCTGCGCAAAGGCCTGAAACCATTCCTTGAACAGCTCCGTGTCCATTTCCCCGAGCTTGTCGCGGCTGAACCCCACCTTCCAGATAAGATAGGGCCGGTTCGAGATATCGAGTGCGACACGGGTCAGGGTTTCATCCATGGGAATGAGCGCCGACGCATACCGCCGGATGCCTTTCAGATCGCCAAGCGCCTTGGCAAAGGCCTCGCCGATTGCGATCCCCGTATCCTCGGTCGTATGATGAAAATCGATATGAAGATCGCCTTCGGCGCGCACCGTCAGATCCATCAAACTATGGCGCGAAAGCTGTTCCAGCATGTGATCAAGGAAGCCGATACCGGTCTTGACATCATAAACGCCGGTTCCGTCGAGATTGAGCCATATGTCAATCTCGGTTTCCTTGGTCTTCCTCTTCACACTCGCTTCACGCATGGAATATCCTTCCGGGCATCATAGCATCGCTTAATTCCTTGGCGACGATATAGCAGGAACGCAGCGGAAATCCAAGCGTTAGAGACAGTCCCTGCGCGGATTGCCGGATTTTGCGATTTTAACCATCCGAAGCGCTCGTTTTCAGGGCTGCGGTACCGACATCGGATTGTGGTTTCGCATCTCCACCGGTCGCGGCAGGCGGTTTCCCGTCCTTGATCATTTTTTCCGCCAGATTGAGAGCAAAATCAATACGGTCGGCGAGTTCCGTATGGTTGTCGCGCTGCGCATCGACATGAATATAACTCAGTATTTCGAATATTGCCCTGAGGTTCGATACCCCGTCGTCGCCCGAGGGGTTGATATCGCTCATACCTGTCATCTGCGGTCTCCTCCAAATTGCATGGACTTCGGGAGGAAGACGTCTGGAAAAGTCAAATGTGAACCACTGAGGGATGCTAAAATACATGGATCATCAATCGCGGGAGCCTTTGCACCTTGACCCTTGCGGCAAAATGGTTACATCGTCAAGAACACGTCTAAAAAACATGAAGAGTACATATGTCTGAAAATCCACCAAGCTGGCATGGAACAACCATACTGTCCGTCCGCAAAAACGGCATCGTTGTCGTCGCCGGCGATGGCCAGGTGTCCCTCGGCCAGACTGTCATCAAGTCCAATGCCCGTAAAGTTCGCCGGATCGGTGCGGCGGCGGATGTTGTTGTTGGCTTTGCCGGCGCGACCGCAGATGCCTTTACCCTGTTCGAACGGCTGGAAGGCAAGCTCGAAAAGCATCCCGGGAACCTGACACGCGCCTGCGTCGAGCTGGCAAAAGACTGGCGCACGGACAAATATCTCCGCCGCCTGGAAGCCATGATGGCCGTCGCCGATGCGAATGTGTCGCTTATCCTGACCGGAACCGGCGACGTGCTTGAGCCCGAAGACGGAATTATCGCCATTGGCTCGGGCGGTAACTATGCGCTGGCCGCCGCACGGGCGCTGATGGACCTCGACGACATGGAGGCGGAGGACATTGCCAGAAAGGCCATGGGTATCGCCGCCCAGATATGCGTCTATACCAATGAAAATGTTATTATCGAGAGTATCCACCAAAATGTCTGATTTATCGCCCCGGGAAATTGTCTACGAACTGGACCGCCATATCATCGGCCAGTCGGATGCGAAAAAATCTGTAGCTATCGCCCTTCGCAACCGCTGGCGGCGCCAGCAGCTGCCAGAAGAAATGCGCGAGGAAGTCCTGCCCAAGAATATCCTGATGATCGGCCCAACCGGTGTCGGCAAGACCGAAATCTCACGGCGGCTGGCCAAGCTCGCACACGCGCCGTTTCTGAAGGTCGAGGCGACGAAATTCACCGAGGTCGGTTATGTTGGCCGTGATGTCGAGCAGATCATTCGCGATCTCATGGAAATCGCCCTCAATATGGTGCGTGAGGACCAGCGCCAGAAGGTTGTCGCGAAAGCCGAGCTTGCGGCGGAAGAGCGGGTTCTGAATGCCCTTGTCGGCGAAAAGGCATCGCCCGACACCCGCCAGAAATTCCGCAAGATGCTGCGCGAAGGCGAGCTCGACGACAAGGAAATCGAACTGGACCTGGTCGATACCGGCGGCGCAGGCATGCCGACCTTCGATATTCCGGGGATGCCGGGCGCGCAGATGGGCATGCTCAATCTCAATGACATGCTCGGCAAGCTGGGCGGCGCCCGCACCAAACCCCGTAAATTGATGGTGAAAGACAGCCACAAAGTCCTCATCGACGAGGAAAGCGACAAACTTCTCGACGAAGACGCAGTGGTCCGCGAGGCGATCAAGCTTGCCGAGAATAACGGCATTGTCTCCCTTGACGAAATCGACAAGATCTGCGCCCGCAGTGACCGCCAGGGTGCCGACATCAGCCGAGAAGGCGTGCAGCGCGACCTGCTGCCCCTGATCGAGGGAACGATGGTCAGCACGAAGTACGGCACGGTGCGGACGGATCATATCCTGTTCATCGCGTCCGGCGCCTTCCATATCGCCAAGCCGTCGGACCTGTTGCCCGAGCTTCAGGGCCGTCTGCCGATCCGCGTTGAGCTCCGGGCGCTCACCAAGGAAGATTTCAAACGCATCCTGACCGAGCCCGAAGCCAGCCTGATCAAGCAATATGTCGCTCTTCTGGAGACCGAGAATGTAGAGCTTAATTTTGCCGATACCGCCATCGACGCCATTGCGACGATTTCAGCCGATGTCAATGCGGCGGTCGAGAACATCGGCGCCCGGCGGTTGCATACGGTGCTGGAGCGGGTGCTGGAAGAGATCAGCTTCCACGCTTCTGACCAGGGCGGAACCGTGGTAAATATCGACGCTGCCTATGTGCAGGAGCATCTTGGCGAACTGACGACAAATATGGATCTTTCCAAATTCATCCTGTGATGCCTGAAGCTTCCTCGCCCGTCGCTGGCCTAGAATAACTTTGCGCCATCGACGGGGAGCAGCACCGCATAGACGGAAGTCGTCGCGGTGATAAAAAGTCGGTTTCTTTTCTGCCCGCCAAAGCAGACATTGGATACCCGCTCCGGAACATACATTTTACCGACAACCTTACCCTCCCGATTGAGGCAATGGACACCCTCCGTCGTGCTTGTCCAGATGCGCCCCGTGTCATCGAGGCGAAATCCGTCGAAGAAGCCCGATGTACAGGTCGCGAATACCTCACCGCCCGAGAGACGCCCATCATCATTTACGTCGAAGACGCGGATATGCCGCTCATCGCTCGGATAATGCGAGCCGCCGGTATCGGCGATGTAGAGCTTTTTCTCATCGATCGAGAAAGCCAATCCGTTCGGCCGCCTGAAGTCATCGGCGACGATACGGCAGTTACCGGTTTGCGGATCAAGCCGGAAAACGAAATCACCCCCGACCTCAGCTTCCGCCTTGAACCCTTCGTAGTTTGAATCGATGCCATAGGCCGGATCCGTGAACCAGATGGAACCGTCGGACTTGACGACCACGTCATTGGGACTGTTCAATCGCTTGCCGTTATAGCGATCCGCGAGTACCGTGACCGAGCCGTCATGCTCGATACGGATAATGCGCCGCCCACCATGCTCGCAGGAAACGAGGCGACCCTGACGGTCAACCGTGTTGCCGTTGCTATAAGCGCCAAGCCCACCCCTGAAGACGCCGACATGCCCCGTGGTTTCGTCCCAGCGCATTATCCGGTCATTTGGGATGTCGCTCCAGATCAAGGATTTGCTTGCCGGAAAATAGGCGGGACCTTCCGTCCAGCGGCCCTGGTCCCAAAGCTTTTCAATCCGCGCGCTGGTTTTCACGCTGGTGCGAAAAGAGTCATCCAGAATTTCAAAATCCGATTCAGCCATTGATCTCTTTCCTTCTCAAACTCAGGTCTACGCCCCTTTAAATTTCGCCGGTCTTTTCTCTGCGAGCGCCTGTTTTCCCTCAATGAAATCGTCCGACTGCAGGCAGGCAAGCTGAAACGTGCGGGCCTTCTCTATGTCAAGCTCACCACGGGCGATATCATTCAATGTTTCCTTCATACCGCGAAGACTGAGCGGTGCAAGATTTGAGATATCCCGCATCAGTTCCTCCGTCCGGGTCTCCAAATGATCCGGATCGACGAGATAATCAAGAAAACCAATCGCCTTCAACTCTTCCGCGGTCATCTTCTCGCAGGCGAGGAAAAGCCGTTTGGCAGGACCAAGCCCGAGACGCGCGACCGCCCGCGCGAGGCCGGAAGGAGGATAGTGAATACCTATGCGCGCCGGTGGAATGAAGGACGCCATACCCGTCACACCGATGCGAAAATCGCAGGATAAGGCAAGATCGGCTCCACCGCCATAGACCCCGCCATTCAGCGCGCAAATGGTCGGAAAAGGGAGCCTTTCGACGACATCAGTCAGTTGTTCAAGCGGGTTTTCATCAAAATTATAGCGCCCAAGCTCGCCAAGATCCGCGCCCGCGCAAAAGCTTTTTCCCGTGCCCGTCAACACCATGACCCGGAGGTCCTTGTTGCCCAAAGCCTCAGTCAGAGCCTCGCGCAGCGCCTTCATCGTCGCGGGATTCAGGACGTTGTGCTGCGCCGGCTTGTCAAGACGCACTCTAAGAGTGGTATTTTCAACGATGATATGAAAAGATGCGTCCATGATTTGCCGTCCGGTTATTGTTTTTCTCTGTTTAGCATGACCGGAAAGGGAGGGCAAAGTCTGCGTCATGTCAAATGAATTTGCCAGGAACTATCGGATAACATCATCATGAATATGCGCCGCCTTCGCATGGGCCTGAACACCATTTTGGGGTATCACAAGGAAGGTTTCTTCATTCCCTACCGCTATGCGGGCAGCATGCCGGAAGCGGGAATGCGCAAACCCTACCGGACGATTGAAGGCGTTATGCGGGCCCTTGAGCCCGGTTTTGCCACGATCCTTGAGGAGCTTACCGTTTACACGCAGGAATTTGCAAAGTTCAACCGGCGACCGCCGCCGGAGCCGCGCTGGCAGCAAGACTGGTTTCCGAGGCTGGACGCCGCCGTCGCCTATTATATGGTCCGTGACCGGAAACCCGGCCGCATCGTCGAGGTCGGCTCCGGCCATTCAACCCGTTTTATGGCCCGCGCCATGCTCGACGGCAATCTCGCGACGAAACTTACGGCCATCGACCCGGCGCCGCGCGCCGCAATCGAGACACTGCCGGTCGAGGTGATCCATAAAACCCTGAATGAGGCCCCGACCCAGCCTTTTTCCGAACTCGAGAGCGGTGATTTCCTGTTTATCGATTCAAGCCATATCGCAATGCCCGGTAGTGACGTCGATACCCTGTTTCTGGAAATCTTCCCTGCGCTGCCCGCGGGCGTCTATGTCCATATTCATGATATCTTCCTGCCCGACGACTATCCGGCAAGCTGGGACTGGCGGGGCTATAACGAGCAGCTGGCCGTCGCGCCGCTATTTCTTGGTGGCGGCTTTGATGTCATCTTCTCCAGCGCATATGCCGTCAGCCGGATGGCCGATGCTGTTGGCCGGTCGGTGGTCAGTACGCTCCCGCTCGAGCAGGGTGCGTTCGAGACCAGTCTCTGGCTTCGCAAAAGAATGATCACGCAAATATGAACGCTTTTGTTTTTCCATATCTAAATTAGGGCGCATATGACGGGGATGTGGGAACGGATAAAAAAAACCATCCTTGGAGAAGAAATCAGGGGCGAACTGCCGGCGCGGGTTCAGGCGGCAATTGTCCGTCAGCAAACCCAGTCGGAAATCCTGATTGCCTGGGTGCAGATCTTCATCGTCGTCACATTCTCGACTCTCTATGCCCTGTCCCCGAAAACCTTTTCGGCCGACGTGATGTTCGCGCCCGTCCCCTATGCGCTAATGGCCTATGCCGCTTTTTCGCTTCTGCGGCTTGCGCTGGCCTACACCGGAAAGGTCCCGGCCTGGTTCCTGGCGATTTCGGTGATCGCGGATATGACGCTGCTGATGTTCCTGATCTGGAGCTTTCATATCCAGTATCAGCAACCGCCGGCCTTCTACCTGAAAGCCCCGACGCTGCTTTACGTTTTTATCTTTATTGCCCTCCGGGCGCTTCGTTTTGAGGTCGGTTATGTCCTGCTTGCGGGCGCCTCTGCCGCCATCGGCTGGCTGACCCTGCTGGGCTACGCGGTTTATTATGGCGGCGGCATGTCGCAGATCACCCGCAATTATGTCGAATTCACCATGTCCCACAAAATCCTTCTTGGTGCGGAATTCGACAAGGTCATCAGTATTGTCGTTGTCACGCTGATCCTTGCCCTCGTTATCGTCCGGGCGCGGCGGCTGCTCGTCAATTCCGTTGCCCAGGCGACGGCCGCCGAGGATCTTTCGCGCTTTTTCTCGCCGGAGATCGCTGCCCAGATAACCCATTCCGAAAGCTGGATCGAACCCGGAACCGGAGAGGCCCGCAACGCCGCCATTCTGCACTGCGATCTGCAGGGCTTCACGAGGCTATCCATGGAACGGCCGGCCAATGAGGTTATCTCATTGCTCGCCGAATATCAGTCGCGCATGGTGCCGGTTATCCAGAAGAACGGTGGCACCATCGACAAGTTCCTGGGCGACGGCATTCTTGCGACGTTCGGCGCCGCGGTGCCAACGGAACTGTATGCCGCAGATTGCCTTCGCGCGATGGAGGATCTTTGCAGGGAAACAGCGCTCTGGTCAAAAGAGCGGATCAGCGCCGGCAAGGAGGCAATGACGGTCCGGTTCGTCGCCGCCGTCGGGCCGATCGTTTTCGGCGCCGTCGGAGACAGCAGCCGCCTTGAATATACGGTGATCGGCGAGCCGGTCAATCTCGCGGCCAAGCTTGACAAGCATGCGAAAGATGAAAAGGCGACCTTGGTGACCACCCGGGAGGCTCTGGAGATGGCAAGAACGCAGGGCTTCACGCCGCGCCTGACGACGGAACTCCGCACCCAACGGCAGGTCGACGGTGTCAAAGGGACGGTTGACCTCGTGATCCTGAAACCCCGACCCTACTTGTAAGGGTCCGCCGCGTCGCGGAGGCCATCCCCCAGGAAATTGAACGCCAGCACAATCAGGATAACCGGCACGACCGGGTAGATAAGCCATGGTGTCGTCGCCACCGCATTGATATTCGTCGTCTCGTTCAGTAGCACGCCCCAGGAGGTTATCGGCGGCCTAAGCCCCAGTCCGAGGAAGGAGAGCGCCGTTTCGCCCAATATCATGCTCGGGATGGCGAGGCTGGCGCTGGCGATCAGGTGGCTGGCGAAAGAGGGCAGCAGATGACGACCGATAATCCGGCTCGGCTTTGCCCCCATCAATTGGGCCGCGGTGCAGAAATCTTCCTCGCGCAACGAGAGGAATTTAGAGCGCACGGCGCGCGCAAGGCCGGGCCAGTCAAGCAATCCGAGAATGACGGTCAGGCCAAAAAAGACGAGGATCGGCGACCAGGTAACCGGCAGTGCCGCCGACAGCGCCAGCCATAAAGGAAGTTGTGGCAGGGATTTCAGAAGCTCGATCGTACGCTGGATGACATTGTCGATCCAGCCGCCGTAATAGCCCGAAATACCGCCGAGAATAATCCCGAGGGTAAAGCTGATGGCAATCCCTATCAACCCGATGGAGAGGGAAATGCGCGCCCCGTAAATGATCCGGGACAGTATATCACGCCCAAGCCGGTCGGTCCCGAGCCAGAAAAAGGATGCCAGCTTTTTATCGTCCGCGCAGACGAGATGCTTGTCCGCCTTGAACAGCCCCCAGAATTCATATTCATCGCCCGAGCAGAAAAACCGCAGCGGATAGACGCGCTTGGTGTTGATATCATATTCCCGCTTCAGCGTCTGCCGATCGAGCCGCTGCTTGTACCCATAAACAAAAGGCCCGATAAACTCCCCCTCATGAAACAGGTGGATCGACTGCGGCGGTGCAAAAATAAACTTGGTATGCCGCGAATGCAGGTCATAGGGTGCGAGAAATTCAGAAATCAGAATGGAGCCATAAAACAGCAGCAGGATAATACCGCTGATGACTGCAATGCGATGACGGCGGAATTTCCACCACATCATCTGCCATTGCGACGCCATGTAGAAGCGTTCCTGCTCGGGCGTGAATTTCTCGACCGAATAGGGATCGAACGGCTCCGTCGAGTGCCAGTGCTCAAGCGGCGGTTCTTTGTTCGGTCCGGTTGCGTCGGTCATTTTGTCGCCCCCCCGGAAAGCCGGATGCGCGGATCAAGGACAGCAAGCAAGACATCGGAAATGAACATGCCGACGACGGTAAGCAACGCCAGGAACATCAACAGGGATCCCGCCATATACTGATCCTGATTGCGAAGCGCTTCCAGCAGCAACGGACCGACCGTCGGCAAGCTCAACACCATGCTGACAATCACCGAGCCCGAAATCACATCTGGAAGCAGACTGCCGATATCCGCGATAAAGGGATTAAGCGACATACGGATCGGGTATTTTATCAAGGCCCTGAGTCTCGGAACCCCCTTGGCTTTCGCCGTCGTCACATACTGCTTTTGCAACTCGTCGAGCAGGTTCGCCCGGAGTCGCCGGATCATCGACGCAGTGCCGCTCGTTCCAATGACGATAACAGGGATCAGCATGTGATCGAAGATGGACATCGCCTTTTCAAAGCTCCAGGGCTGACCGATAAATTTGTCATCCATCAACCCGCCGATGGAAATCCCGAAATAGACGTTGGCATAATATAGAAGGACCATGGCAAGCAGGAAGTTCGGCGTCGCCAGCCCGAGATAGCCGATCAGCGTAAAGCCATAGTCACCGATGGAATACTGGCGGGTGGCGGAGTAAACGCCGATCGGGAAAGCGACGATATAGATGAAGAGGATGGTCGAAAAATTGATCAGGAATGACAGTCCCAGCCGGTCGCCCACCACTTCCCTGACCGGGAGGTCATAGGCGAAGGATTGCCCCCAATTTCCCTGTATCAGGCCGGAAAACCCGTCGGGTCCCGGCCAGAGGCCCATCCAGCGCGCATATTGTTCGAGAGGTGATTTATCGAGGGCATATTGTTCCCGGTAAAAGGCGATTTTCGCCATGGCCGTGGCGGATTCACCCTGGGATTTCAGCTCTTCAAGGTGATTGGACAGATAATCTCCAGGCGGCAGCTGAATGATAACGAACGTCAGAATACTGATCACAAGCAGCGTCGGGATCATGATCAGCACTCTGTGAACAAAATAAGTAAACATTCAACCCTGCCCCCAGAGGTTCCTATTTCTCAAACCAGAACATATCCGGATGATAAATACCGAATTGTGCGCCCGGGTTCCAGTTGAAGATCGCCTCTTCCGGCACATTTCTTAATTTATCCGCAACAACCACCGGCTGTAGAATCGCACCGACAACCCCGATTGTAAATTGCTGATCAGCATGAATTTCCAGCATTTCCTTCCAGATTTCCGCTTTCACCTCCTCATCCGTGAAAGTAAGCCATTTTTCATATAGTTCAAAGAGCCGTTTGGCTTCCGGAAGGTCAATCGGCTCTCCCGATTTTCCCTTCGTTTCGTAATACTGACCCCATTTGGGCCATTGATAGCTCGTCTGGCTTGTCGGCGCCCGCGTTGCCGGACTCGTATCGGCATTGGGAATGCCGTCTTCGAAGCCGGACCAGACCGACATGACCGTTTCGCCGGAGAAAATACGGTTCCGGAACACGGTCCGCTGGGAGGGCTTGGTAAAGACGGTGATGCCGATTTCCTCCCATGATTCATGGATCAGCTCGAGAATGTCTGACTGCTCCGTTTCCTCGCCCGCCGTTTCAATGACAATTACCAGCGGCTCCCCGTTCGGCAGCAGCCTGATGCCGTCCCTATTGCGCTTCGTCAGGCCCATCTCGTCGAGCAGCTCGTTCGCCTTTTCGACATCATGGGTCGCCCATTTTTTGCGAAGGTCTTCCGAATAGAAGGGGCTTTGATTTTGCACCGAATTATTCCCTTCAACGGCGAGCCCGAAAAAGAGCGTGTCATTTATCTCTTCCCGGTCGATAGCAAGCGAAAGGGCGCGGCGGAACCTCACATCCCGCATGAGCTTGCGCCACATCGGATCCGCGCTGTTGAGATTGGGATAGAGCGTAAAATGCGAGCCCCGGACCGTAGTCCATAACCGGACCATATAATGCGACCGTTTCTCGTTTTCCTTCAGGAACGTTGCATCCTGCAGACGTAAACCGCGGGCCTGCAGATCGACATCGCCTGAAGCGGCCTTCGCCGGAATAAGCTTGTTTTCCGACACTGTGAAAATCATCTCGTCTATGTAGGGAAGCTGTCGGCCTTTTGTATCGACCCTGTGAAAATACGGATTTCTCTTGCCGACAAAACGGGTCGCCGGAGAGAAGGTCGTATTATGCCATGGTTGCAAGGTCGGCAGTTTAGGATTGTCGAACTTGTAGAGATTATCGAGTCGGTTATGCTCGGCCGCCCAGGACTTGAGCTTGATCTTCTGGATTTTCGTCAGTTTCGACATATCAATATGCTGTATGTGATGCTTCTTCAGGTAATGTGCGGGCCGGTAAATCAGCAGCGGCGCCGCTGCCGCAAGCTGCGCAAGGAAGTTCGGGTTCGGCACGGACCAGGAATAGATCACGGTTTGAGCATCCGGAAACTCGACTTTCGGTAATTCCCCGTTCATCATGAGTTCCGCAGGGGGTCCGGCCGGTGAAAGCTGGACATTGTTGGCGACATCTTCCCACCAGTATCTGAAATCCTCGGACGTAAAGGGGGCGCCGTCGGACCATTTATGGCCCTCCCGCAGTTTCATCGTGAAAATGCGGCCTTCTTTGACATCGATCGATTCCAGAATATCCGGCTCGATCTTCAAGTCCGGCGTATAGATGACAAGACGCGCGTAACCGTAGACGAACATCAGCTTGATGTCGGACGGATTGCCGATCAGGCAGCGCAGCGAACCGCCATATTCGCCGAGGGTCTGGCCCTCCATCGGCGTGACAACCAGCGGGTTTTTCGGCAAGCGTTTTTCCATCGGGGGCAAAAAGCCCGAAAATACGGAATGCTGAAAATATGGCACCTCGGCCTGCGCAGCATGAAGGGGGACGAGCGCCAGAACCGCCGACAGAAAAAGTCCCATCCATAATTTGCGCATCCGACTCACAATTTGAGCTCCCTCACATCCGTATTCTCATGCACCCGCACATAATGCCCGTCCCCAATATCCATCATAACAGGGTTCGTATGCAAATCCGCCGTGAAAGGCGCAGACCAAAGCTCGGGATTGGAGGCCTTCTCCTCTACCAGATTGGCAAAGTTGAGCCGGTGACTGGGATCGGGTTCCGGCACGGCGGCGAGCAGACGCTTCGTGTAGGGATGCACGGGATTGGCAAAGAGGACTTCCTTCGGCGCGGTCTCCACAAGCCGGCCTTTGCACATTACCGCGATCCGGTCAGCGATATAGTCCACCACCGCAAGGTTATGCGAAATGAACAGATAGGTGAGCCCGAGCTCCGCCTGCAAATCCTTCAGGAGATTTAGGATTTGAGCCTGAATGGACACATCGAGCGCCGATACCGGCTCGTCGCAGATCAGCAGGTCGGGCTTCAGCGCCAGCGCGCGCGCAATCCCGATCCGTTGCCGCTGCCCACCGGAAAAGGAATGCGGATAACGGCGCAGGAAGCGGATGTCGAGCCCGACCAGGGTCATTAATTCGCGCACCGTCTCCTCCCGTTCCGCCGTCGTGCCGACATTATGGATAATCAGGGGTTCAGAAATGATGTCAAACACCGTCATCCTGGGATTGAGCGAGGAAAACGGGTCCTGAAAAATAAACTGCACGTTGTTGCGGTAATCGAACAGCGCCTCACCTTCGAGCGCCAGCACATTAACGTCGCGGCCCCTGTCGTTGTAGGTAACCTCCCCTTCCGTCGCGGTGAGCGCGCGGAGGATCAGCTTCGATAGGGTGGTTTTTCCGCAACCGCTCTCGCCCACAAGGCCCAGGCATTCTCCGGGCCGGATGTAGAAACTGACATTATCGACGGCGAGAACCTCTCCGCCCGGCTTGGCGCCAAACAAGGAAGATTTCCGCGTTATGAATTTTTTGGAGAGATTACGCACATCCAATATCGGCTTTTCATCCCCGGTCGCCGCTTTCCGGGGATTTGCCTGCTCAAGGAATTTGCTGTCGGCATCACGCTTGATCTCGCGGATCGGCGTGAGCCGTTCTCCGCGCGCCATATTAAAGCGGGGAATGGCCCGCATCAGCGCCTTGAGATAGGGATGGGTCGGGTTCTTGAAAATATCGTCGAGCGTCCCCTGCTCCATTACCTTGCCATGATACATAACGACGATTTCATCGGCCATGCTGGCGACAACGCCAAGATCATGGGTGATGAGAAGAATTGCCATACCGAGCTGTTTTTGCAGCCCTTGCATCAGGTCGAGGATTTGCGCCTGGATCGTCACGTCAAGCGCCGTCGTCGGCTCGTCCGCGATCAACAGGGCGGGCTTGCAGATCATTGCCATCGCGATCATCGCCCGTTGCCGGAGCCCGCCCGAGAGTTCAAACGGATAGGTATGAAGTGCCGCCGCAGGGTCCGGGAATCCCACGAGCCTGAGCATGTCGATGGTTATTTTCTCGCCTTCTTCCTTCGATTTCTTGTTATGCAGATGGAGTGCTTCGGATATCTGGTTGCCAATGGTATGAAGCGGCGAGAGCGAGGTCATCGGCTCCTGAAAGATAATGGAGATGCGACCGCCGCGAATGCCGCGCATTTCCTTGCTGTCCGTCTTGAGCTTGGCGATATCGTAAAAGACGCCCGGCTTTTCCGGATCGAAAAACAGGATTTCGCCGCCGGTAATATGGGCGGGCCTGGGGAGGATGGACATGATCGCCTGGCTGATAACCGACTTGCCGGACCCGGATTCTCCAACCAGTGCAACGGTTTTACCATCGGGGACGCGAAAACTGACGCCATCCACCGCCTTGATCGTACCCTCGGCTACACGAAACTCGACTTTCAGGTCTCTTACAAGCAACACATTCGTCATCAGTCCGCGGTTCCGTATACTAAATTGGAGCCGTTTCCCGGCTGCGCTATCCCAAGAGCCTTCAGATTTCGGCGCGTTACGGCATCAATGTCAAGCCTGTTATGATAAGCGACTGAAGATGACAAACGGACCAGTTCGTCAAAGTCGCCAATTGTTGAGTCAATGCTCAGCTTCACTCCCTTGCCTTTCAGCTTCAAATGCATCCAGCCCGCTTCCCCATCTCGTCGCGTCGAGTAATAGTTCAGGCGGAAACCTCCCAGATCCTCCCACATAATTCTCCGGTTTATCGGACCAATCATGTAAATACCATCCCCGCCTACCTCCAAACGGGTCAGGTGCCGGATTATTGCCCGAATCCCATAGAATAAAAACAGGCAAAGCAAAAAAACCAGCAGATAGACAATGACAGATATCGGATTCAACAACAAGAGTGCAGCGCTTGTTAGAACGATGCCAAAAAACGCCCGGAGATAATTTCCGAAAAGGGTGCGCGCAGGATATGTAAAGACTTTCACCATCGCCTGTTCATTCGGGTTCCGGGAGAAATTCCTCGTCCGGCAGCCCGTCGATCAGGGCAATCGCCACTTTCGGGGGCACCCATCTCGCCGCCGGATGCGAGGTAAGGAACGCGAGCAGTTTATAAAGCGCGGCCCATAGATCCTCGTCATGAACAAGATGATGTGTCAGCAGGCCCGTCGGTTCCACCGGATCCGCGATCTTCAGCCTGCGCGCCCGTAAATGGTCAATAACCATATCGAGCATGACGTCCGTCGGCACCGCGCGGCGGTCCCCGCGCCAGTTAATCGGATCGACATGGCAATTGACCTCGGCCAGCCCCGGAGCGGGAATGGCTTGCGTCCGCTCCTTGTAGCGCGACAGCCCGATAAACCCGAGCGATGGAATTGTTTGAACGGTTTCTCCCCCGATCCGGTTCCATGGCGGCACGAGAATTGGGAAAAACTGGTCACCAAACAAGGTTTCGAGGCGGTTTTTTCCGCTTCCCAACGCGTCGGTTATCTGTTCTATCGGCCTGGTTTCGGGAAATTCGGATTTCTTCCCGTTGGCGGCAGCAAAATTCCCGTGGCAAAAGCCATGCTGCAGAACAACACAATCGCCAATATGATCCGGCAGGGAAGGGTCTGCATGCTCGGGGATGACCGCCAGCGACAGCGGAATATCGAAATGCTCCTTCAGATGCAGCAGTCTCTCAAGCGCGGGCGTCGGGGATATGAGATCATCATCGCGCCACCAGAAGGTGGCCGTCCTGTTTTCGGCGAGCCAGATATCCAGTTCCCCTGTGAGATCGTCCCAGCCAGTCATACCCTGTTCTTCATCCATTCATTCAGCAATCTCACTGATTCCGCAGCGCCGTTCACGTCAATCTCCGCCCGGGAAGGTGGGCCCGAAAGCGCC
>JAIOYL010000197.1 GCA_021741195.1 Sneathiella sp.
GGCAGCGGCGAAGGAGTCTGTCGATGGATAACCATATACTCGACCGGCCGATCTGGAACAGCCTGACCACCATTCATGCCCGCTTCGCCATGGGCGATGACCGGGCCCGCCGCCTCCGGGACGGGGTCGGTATTTTCGCCGCCACAAAAGATGACAGCAGGGAAAGCCTCAATTCCCTCGAACGCCTGATGCCGGAGGGCGGCAAGCTGTTCTTTATTCAGGTGCCGCCTGTTGTTGTCCCGGACGGATTGCGCGTCGTGCAGTCCGGCCAGGGAGAGCAGATGCTGCTGGAAAAGCTGACGGCAAAAGCGGGAACGGATCACGTGGTCGAGAGGCTGGGCGCGGGCGATGCGGACGCGATGCTGGAGCTCGCGACGCTGACCAAGCCCGGTCCCTATTTCCGCGATACCCGCCTGCTTGGCGAATTCTGGGGCGTCAAGGAGGACGGTAAGCTCATCGCCATGACGGGGGAACGCTTCCGCCATCCGGGCTATACGGAGGTGAGCGGCGTCTGCACCCATCCCGATCATCTTGGCCGCGGCCTCGCCCATGCGCTCTGCGTGAAAGTCGCGGAGCAGATCATCGCGCGTGGCGAGACGCCGTATCTGCAGGTCTATTCGGCAAATACGCGCGCCATCCGGGTCTATGAAAATCTCGGCTTCCGCACCCGGAAACAGGTCCATGCGGTGATGCTCGAACGCGTGTAGCGCGCCGCGCTTTCACCCCTTGCCCTCCCGTCCCGCATATATTATCTAAATAGGGAGAGGGACGACCCTTTCCACTGGATTATTTCCGGGACGGCCCGGCGGACGTGCTCGGTCCGGTAATCCCGGCATAGGGGTCCGGGCCGTCCTCGATCGGAATACCGGTTGAATCGACATAGCGCGACAGCATGTTGAACCAGGACATCACGAAGATCGCCTTGCACGCCTCGTTATAGCCGCCATAGTGGCGCACGAGGGCCTGCACCGTACCGTCGCTCAGTTTGGCTTTGGCCGTGATCTCGTCGCAGGCCCTGCAGATCATCTTCTGCGCCTCCGTGAGTCCGTCCATCCCGTCGGACAGGATCGCGTTGACCATCGCCCGGTCGAGCCCGCCATACGCCATATGCTGCTCGATCTCATATTGCGAGTCATTCACCCGGCAGGTCCTGAACAGCATGATCTCGCGGTCAATCCTGGGGAACCAGTCATCGTTGAAGATCGCCGAGACAGTTGTGTAGATTTCCGGCGCGATCCCGGTTCTTGCAAGCATGCGGACAATATTGAGTCCCGGCAGGCCTGCGATGAATTTCAACGTTCGGTCATCAAGTTCACTATCAATCGGCAACGGTATCTTCGCCATGCTTCGCACCTTTGAGTTGAGTGGGGACCGCCCCCACGGCTATTAAAAACGATGCCCCGGCATCTTGTGGATGCACGGGGTTACCGCAGCAAACTTAACTCCAACCAGTGGTTTAGGCAAGAACGCAGTTCCACTCCTTCGCCGGGTGGATAAGCGCTTGCCCTGACTTACCCGAAACCTATATAGTTCCCGAAGAGGACGACCTCTGCACCCTGAAAGAACCCGGGACGACCCGGCCATTTTAAAGGAACTTGCCAATGGCCTGGCTTTACCTCGCCGCCGCCGCCGGGAATGTTTGCGAACCCGATGCGCATTACCGCCGCCCTGCATCCTGTCAGGTCTTGTCCTGATGAAAGTCTCAGCGGACGGTCAAAGGATTCTGCAGACATGATTCCCTATGCCCCGCCGACCGAGCCCTTCACTGATCTCCTTTATGCGGATGAGCATCTTCTGGTGATCAACAAGCCGAGCGGGCTGCTTTCGGTCCCCGGACGGCGGGAAGGATACGAAGACTGCATCGAGACGCGTTATCAGTCCCTATATCCAGATGCGCGCATCGTCCACCGGCTCGATCTCGGCACCTCCGGCGTGATGATGCTGGCGCGGGGCGATGCCATGACCCGCGCGCTCGGCATGCTGTTTCAAAGGCGTGAAGTCACCAAGACCTATCTCGCCCGGGTCATCGGCGAGATGGCGGCGGAGACCGGCGCCGTCAATCTGCCGCTTGCGAAGGACTGGCCCAACCGGCCACGCCAGAAGGTCGATTTTGACAAGGGCAAGCCCTCCCTCACCCATTGGCGGCGGCTTAGATATAAGGGCGGCGTCAGCGAGCTTGAGCTGATCCCGCATACCGGCCGCTCCCATCAGCTAAGGGTTCATATGGCGGAGATTGGCCACCCGATCCTCGGCGATCCGCTCTACGCACCGCCCGAGATGCTTGAAATGGCGGACAGGCTGCAGCTTCATGCCGCGACCCTTGGGTTTTCCCATCCCGTGACTGGCGAAATGCTGTCCTTTCAGGTTCCCTCGCCGCTGGGGGAGTCTGCGGCACCCTAAAATGAGCCTTGAATTCCTGTCTCCAAAGGCCATACTGACATATGGGCCAGAACGGAACAGGACTGAAGGAGGTGATCATGGAACTCAATCAAGTCATCGAAAAGGCACCCGGCTTCGCCAAATACCCGGACTATGTTATCACCCTGGAAAATCCGGGCCGCGAAATCGTCGCCTCGTTGCAGGGCGAGGTGATCGCGAGAAGCGCGAACGCGCTGATTTTACACGAAACCAATCATGTGCCCGTCGTCTATTTCCCGCCCGGGGATGTCCGCCTCGACCTTGCCACCATGACGGACAAGGATACCTATTGCCCGTTCAAGGGCATGGCCGGCTACTGGACATTCGGACTGGAGAAGAATATCGCCTGGTCCTATGAAGAGCCCTTCCAGGAGATGCAGGCGATCAAGGGATATTTCGCCTTTTACACCGACCGGCTGGATGCGCCTCTGCTCGACTAGGGCCTTGGCGCTAGAATAACAATAAGAAACGGAAAAGTAAGTCCATGACCCGCATGAAGAATATCCTCTTTATCATGTGCGACCAGCTGCGCGCCGACTATCTCGGCTGCACCGGTCATCCGGCCCTGCGGACGCCGCATATCGACGCACTCGCAAAGCGAGGCGTGATCTTCACCAGTGCCTTCTGTCAGGCGCCGGTCTGCGGGCCGTCGCGGATGTCCTTCTACACCGGGCGTTATATGCAGTCCCACGGCTCGACCTATAACGGCGTGCCGCTCAAAATCGGCGAATTGACCCTTGGCGATCATATGCGCGAGCTCGGGGTGACGACGGGCCTGATCGGCAAGACCCATATGGCGGCGGACCGGGCGGGCATGAAGCGCCTCGGCGTCGATCCATCGAGTATCGAGGGCACGAGAAGCGCCGAATGCGGCTTTGAGCCGTGGGAGCGCGACGACGGCCTGCATCCGGACGCCTATACGGACCCCAACCTCGTCTATAACGTTTACCTCCGCGAACAGGGCTATGACAGCGATAATCCCTGGCATACCCATGCCAACTCCGGGATCGACGAGAATGGCGAGGTCGCGAGCGGCTGGCTGCTCAGAAACGCCCATCTCCCCGCCCGCGTGGACAAGGCGCATTCGGAAACCGCCTATATGACCGACAGGGCGATGCAGAAAATCGCCGAGCTTGGAGAGACACCCTGGTGCCTGCATTTGAGCTATATCAAGCCGCACTGGCCCTATATCGTGCCCGCTCCCTATCACAACATGTACTCGCCGCAGGACGTGATTGCCGCCAATCGCGGGGAGAATGAGAAAAACGATCCGCATCCCGTGATCAAGGCCTTCATGGACCATGAGGAGAGCCGGAATTTTTCCGATGAGGAGAAGCGCTGCCATGTCATCCCGGCCTATATGGGCCTGATCAGCGAGATCGACGATCATATCGGCCGGCTGATGGCCTTCCTTGACGAACAGGGACGGCTTGAGGATACGCTGATTGTCTTCACCAGCGATCATGGTGACTATCTCGGCGATCACTGGCTCGGCGAGAAGGAGATGTTTCATGAGGAAAGTGTCAGGATTCCGATGATCGTTGTCGATCCAAGCCCCGCGAGCGACGCCACGCGGGGAAGCCATATCCCTGTCCTGATCGAGGCAATTGACCTGATCCCGACCTTTGTCGAGGCCCTGGGCGGCGCGGCCAAGCCGCATCTGCTGGAGGGAAAATCTTTCCTGCCGTTGGTGCAGGGCGGCCATGCCGGGGACTGGCGCGAGATTGTCTTCAGCGAGGCCGATTACGCCTGGCGCGGCGCCCGGCTGGCGCTTGGGCTCAAACCAGACCAGACCCGCGCCTATATGCTGAGAACCGGCCGCTGGAAATATATCTCCTATGACCAGTTCCGCCCGCAGCTTTTTGACCTGGTGAAGGACCCGGACGAGCGGATTGATCTTGGGGAAAGCGACCTGCACAAGGAAGTCCGCGCGCAGATGGCGGAGGATCTCAACCACTGGCTCCGCCTTCGCCGCAACCGCACCACCGTCGCAATTGAAGAAATTGAGAAGAAAACCGATAACGCCAAGGAGCGCGGCATCTTTTTCGGCGTCTGGTAGGGTTACCCGATCTCTTCATACGGCAGGCCGACATATTGCTCGGCGAGAATCGCGCGGCGCTCCGGGGACGCCAGGAAGAAACTCAGCTCGGAATCGCGGATCTTGTCCTCGATGCTGCTCTGATCAAAGTGATGCAGCATGTCGGTCATCCACCAGGAAAAGCGCACCCCGTGCCAGACCCGGCGCAGGCAAATCTCGGAATAGCGGCTGATCAGGTCCGTGCGGTTCTCCTTAAAGACCTTCGTCAGGATGCGGTAGAGCGTGTTGACATCGCTCGCCGCGAGATTGAGACCCTTGGCGCCAGTCGGCGGCACGATATGGGCGGCATCGCCGACGAGAAACATGCGGCCATACTGCATCGGCTCGACGACGAAACTCCGAAGCGGCGCGATACTTTTCTCGAGCGACGGGCCGGTCACAAGCTTTGCCGCCGCATCCTCAGGCAGGCGTCTTTTCAGTTCCTCCCAGAAACGGTCGTCCGACCAGTTCTCGACTTTTTCTTCCAGCGGCACCTGCAGGTAATAGCGGCTCCGCGTCGCCGAGCGCTTGGAACAGAGCGCGAAGCCGCGGTCGTGCTTGATATAGATCAGCTCGTAATTGACCGGCGGCGTATCGGAGAGGAGCCCGAGCCAGCCGAAGGGATAGACTCGCTCATATTCCCTGATCACGCCATCCGGAATGGACGGACGGCAAACGCCGTGAAAGCCGTCGCATCCGGCGATATAGTCGCAGTCGATCCGGTGGGTCTTGCCGTCTTTTTCGTAAGTGACATAAGGGTGGTTGCTGTTCACGTCATGGGGCGTAACGTTGTTCGCCTCATAGACCGAAAGCTGGCTGGAGGCGTTGCGCGCGTCCATCAGGTCATAGGTGATTTCCGTCTGGCCATAGACGGTCACCACCTTCCCATCGGCGAGTTTCGATAACTCGATGGAATGCAAGGCGCCATCAACGGCGATCTCGACGGCGTGATGGATTTCGCCTTCGGCCAGCATACGGCCCGCGACGCCAGCCTCCTGCATCAGCTCGACGAAGCCCTGCTCGATGACGCCGGCGCGGATACGGCCCAGCACATAGTCCGGGCTGACCCGTTCCAAGACAATATTATCGATCCCCTGTTTATGCAGGAGCTGGCCAAGCAGCAACCCGGACGGACCACTGCCGATGATGGCGACTTGCGTTTTCATTGTTTGGGCCCTGACCCTTATTTTTTTCCCGTTGATCGCCATTGCGGCTTGTTCGTTGGGGCAATACTATAGATATTGGCCCGCAATCCGAATTTCATTTTGGAACAAAGGGAATAAGAAAAACCTTTAGGGTCTAAGAGAGTTGCTATGAGTTCATGACGAAGCCTGACCAGACACCTCATTTTCTCGCTGCCGATTGCGGCGGCACCAATTGCCGTGTGCGGCTATATGCCGCCGACGGGAAAATGCTGGGCGAGGGTTTCGGCGGCCCGGCGAACGCATCCCTCGGCCTTGAAGCGGTGATGAGCGAGATTTTCCGTGGCACCCGGGAGGTGCTGAGCCACTTGCCCGGCCCCGCCGTTCCGCTCTCCACCCTGCATGCCGGTATCGCCATGGCCGGGCTGGTGGAAGTTTCGTATCGCGACGAAATCAGGCATATTCCACATCCCTTCGCCTCGATGACGGCGGAAACGGACGCCTTTGTCGCCCAGCTCGGCGCCTTCGCGGGCGGTGACGGCGGCCTGCTGATTACCGGGACCGGCTCCTGCGCCTTTGCCCGTGTGGCGCGCGAAAAATTTTATATCGGCGGCTGGGGCTTCCCGATTTCCGATCAGGGAAGCGGCGCCCGGCTTGGCCAGC
>JAIOYL010000198.1 GCA_021741195.1 Sneathiella sp.
CCGCAATTCGCAAACTCGGTGCATCGGTGCGCTACGGCGATCTTGCCAATGATGAAATCCTGCTGCATGCGGGCGTTGGCAAGGCGAAAGTGGTTGTGGCGACCATTCCCGACGATATCCTGCGCGGCACGAGCAACAAGCAGCTTGTTCAGATCGTGCGCAGCATCAACAAGGACGCGATTGTCATCGCCAATGCCGAGGAGCTTGCCTCAGCCCGGGAAGTCTATGCCTGCGGTGCGGATTATGTGTATATGGGCCGGATCAATACCGCCCGCGCCCTCGAGGAAATCATTACGCGCACCATGGAAGGTGCCCTTCATGACTTCCGTCGCGAGCAGGAAGAACTGCACGGCCTGGATCACGAAAGAGCCGAAATCCTGAAGTAAAATATCAGTTGAAATCGCAGCTTTTCGGAGGTCGCCGCGGGAGTTTGATCTGATTCTCCGGATTTTCGAAAAGCAGCGTCCAAAAGCGCGGGCTATTTGCCTTCCGGAGTTTAAATTAGATTTCGATGATGCAGTTTTGTGACACTGTAGTTCGCAGCAGCGCTTGAAATTTGGCACCTCTCCCTCCCGTGGCGTTCTGTTGCCTGCTATGGAACAAAGACAGAACATAATAGAAATTTGGCATTACTTTCAATCAGCAAAAAAGCAATTTGTGATTGCGAAGAAATACCGAAGAAATAAAAAAATTTTATCTTATTTTTTCATTTCGCGTTACTTGAACCTCATGAATTTGGGGGCAATTTCCATTGACTTCCATAAAATCCCATGATATCCCGAAATATCCCATATAGCACCGGAATTGCGCCTAAAGCGGTCCGGATTTTTTTGGGGGAATGAAAATTTTAGGGGGATTTTGGCTGTATGGCCCTGTTTCTGTCCACATATGTGAACAAGATCGACAAGAAAGGACGCGTTTCTGTTCCTGCGCGCTTTCGTGTGATTTTGGCGGAAAAAGGGCTTGAAAGCATCGTTCTTCTACCGACCATCAATGGCGATGCCATCGATGCCTGTGGCATGGATGTCATGGAGGGGCTTCTCGAGAAAATTGGTGGTTTTGATCCTCTGTCGGAAGACCGGGAAAGCTTTGCCGATGCGCTGATGAGCGATGCGGTTGAACTCGCCATCGATGGTGATGGCCGTATCATGATCCCCGCGGACATGCTTAGAAACGCCGGTATTGACGGACTATGCGCGTTTGTCGGTCGCGGCGACAGCTTCCAGATCTGGCAGCCCGAGGCCTTTGAGGTCCGCAAGAAAGAGGCGCGCGCCCGCGCCGTGAACCAGCGCGCCGCCAGTTCAAATATAAAAATGGATGGAGGCGGCAATGACTGATGCCAAGGCTCCTCATGTTTCAGTTCTGTTGCGCGAAGTTCTGGAAATTTTATCTCCCAAGGATGGCGGTGTGTATGTCGATGGCACTTTCGGCGCCGGAGGCTATAGCCGCGCCATTCTCGAGGCAGCCGACTGTATCGTCTACGGCATTGACCGTGATCCCGTCGCCATTTCCTTCGGTGAAGAAATGGCCAGGGAATTTGCCGGCCGCCTCGTCATGCTTGAGGGTTGCTATGCGGACATGGAAGAATTGCTGGCGGCGAAGGGTGTTGCGTCCGTTGACGGTATTGCCCTTGATATCGGCGTATCCTCCATGCAGATAGACGAAGCAGCGCGCGGCTTTTCCTTTATGCGCGATGGTCCTCTTGACATGAGAATGTCTGGTCAGGGGCGGACCGCGGCAGAAGTTGTCAACGAAGAATCTGAAGCAGAACTCGCCAGGATTATTTTTGTGTATGGCGAGGAGCAAAGATCACGTGCAATCGCGCGTGTAGTAGCCGAGAGGCGTGAACACGCGCCTTTCACCCGTACAGTTGAGTTAGCGGAAGCGGTGGCGTCGGTGGTTCGTCCAACAGGACGAGGAGTTCATCCGGCGACGCGTACCTTCCAAGCGTTGCGTATATTTGTAAATGATGAACTTGGGCAGCTGGTCAAAGGCCTGGCCGCATCCGAACGATTGCTTACTCCCGGTGGTCGTCTTGCGGTTGTATCTTTCCATAGTCTTGAAGACCGACGCGTGAAAAACTTCCTGTCAGCAAGGTCTGAAGGGCGTGCCAGGCCGTCTCGTCATGTTCCTGTAACTGACGAGGGGCCAGCTCCCTCTTTCAAGCTCATCAAGCGGGGTACAATCAAGGCGCGTTCAGACGAACTTGCCGTTAACCCCCGCTCCCGCTCGGCCCGTCTCAGAGGCGCTGTCAGGACAGCGGCACCAGCCTGGACGGAGGCGGCATGAAGCTGAATTTGACAATATTGTCGCTGGTTCTTGTCTCGGTTGTATCTTACGGGCTGTATCAATTGTCCTATGAGGTCCAAAAGCTGGAAAAGGATCTTGGGTCCCTGAATGAAAATATCGTTGAAAACAAGGAAACCATCCGGATACTGAAGGCGGAATGGACCTATCAGAACCGGCCGGATGTTCTGCAGGCCTTGGCGGCAAAATACCTGCCGTTGTTGTTGATCGCGCCCTATCAGGTGGCCGGCATAACGGACGTGCCGGACCAGACGATTGACGGTAAGCTTGGCGACGTTCCCGTGCCCCGCCACAATCCGAGGCGGGACTATTCCGAGCCTGAGGCAATTCCCGCCGGCCCCATTCAGCTTGCCACTTTTTCGAAATCCGGGAGCCTGCAATGAGCGAAATGACTTGGTTGTCAAAGTCAACTCGCCCTCGCATCAAGATGACGACCCCCTTCGGCCCCAGAAATCCGGAAAATCATCTTGCGCTTCTCCGTCTTGATGGCAGCGCAAAGGAAACATTGGAACAGGGGCGCAACCGGCTGGTGATGGCCGGCGTCATTTTTGCATTCTGCTTTGTCATTCTTGCCGGACGACTTATCGGCCTGGCGATCAGCGGCGACGGTAACAGCGAAAGAACGGCGTCGGATACGGACATGTCCCGGCCTTCTGCCTACGGCGATAGCATGCGGGCTGAAATCAGGGACCGAAACGGTATCCTTCTGGCGACAACCCTGACAACGGCCTCGCTCTTTGCTGAGCCAAAAAATGTGATTGATCCCGAAGAGCTGGCGGCAAAACTGGCAACCGTCCTTGATGACATGAGTGAAGCGACCATTCTGAGCAAGCTGGCATCATCAAAGAATTTTGTCTGGCTCAAGAGAAATCTGACACCGACCCAACAGTATGAGATCAATGCTCTCGGTATTCCCGGCCTTTATTTTCGTGCGGAAGAAAAGCGTTTCTATCCGATGGGATCGCTGGTCTCACATGTGCTCGGGTTTGCGGACGTGGACAATCACGGCATTGCCGGCGTGGAAAAATATTTTGAAGCCCAGTTGAGCGGCTCCGCGGAGACACCGGCGAAAGAGGTCAATTTATCCATAGATGTCCGCATACAGCACGCCTTGCGGGATGAGCTGTCGCGCCATATGTCGCTGTTTCAGGCGATCGGTGCGGCGGGAATGGTCCTGGATGTGAAGACCGGTGAGATACTTGGGATGGTCTCGCTGCCCGACTTTGACCCCAATCGGCCCAATGATTTTTCTTCGGACAGCAAATTCAACAGAAATGCGCTCGGCGTCTATGAAATGGGCTCGACCTTCAAGACTTTCACAGTGGCGATGGCGCTTGATACAGGCGTTGTCGGCCTGCAAGGCGGCTATGATGCGACGGAGCCGATCCACAAGGCGGGATTCCGGATACGCGATGACCATCCGAAGAAGCGCTGGTTGTCGGTTCCTGAAATATATATGTATTCCTCCAATATCGGCGCGGCCAAAATGGCGGATGATATTGGCCCGAAAAAGCACAAGGCGTTCCTTGCGAAATTGGGTATGCTCGACAAGCCGTCCCTTGAAATTCCTGAAATCGGTGCCCCAATTTTGCCGCCAAGATGGAATAGCCTGGAAACCATGACTATTGCGTTTGGCCATGGACTGTCTGTAAGCCCCTTGCAACTCAGCGCAGGGATTGCAGCGATCGTTAATGGCGGAGCTTATATCAATCCGACTGTTATCCGTCGCGATGAAGGACATGCCTTGATCGCGCGGCAGGTGATTTCCGAAAAAACCTCCGATACGATGCGGCGGCTGATGCGGCTTGTCGTCGAAAAGGGCACAGGCGGAAAGGCGGAAGCCGCAGGCTATCTGGTCGGCGGGAAAACCGGTACGGCCGAAAAAGTGGAAGGGGGGCGTTACAAGCGTGATGCCCTTATTGCCTCATTTGTCAGTGCTTTTCCGATGAATGATCCACGCTACGTTGTCTTTGCCATGCTCGATGAACCTAAGGGTAATACGCAAACCCATGGCTTCAGAAGCGCCGGTTGGACGGCGGCCCCAATTGTCGGCCGACTGGTTTCCAGGATTGGCCCGATCCTGGCTGTCACTCCCGTCGATGAAGAGAGCGACGCCATTCAGAAAGCGATGTTTGTCCCGATTAATTCAAGGGAGAAAAAACTTGCGTCTTTCTGAACTGATGAAGGGGCGGGATGTGCCCGTCGTACATGACAAGCATGTTAAGGGGCTGACGGCGGACAGCCGGAAAGTCGAGCCCGGCTTCCTGTTCGCTGCACTTTCCGGAACCCGGGCGGACGGCCGGGAGTTCATTGATGAGGCCACGACAAAAGGCGCTGTTGCCATTCTCACGGATACTTCCTTTGAACCCGAGGACAGTCTGCTTCCCTGCTTTCGCGAGAAAAATCCGCGGCAGATGCTGGCCCGGCTAGCCTCCCGCTTTTACGGCGCGGAACCTGAAGTATTGGCCGCGGTAACGGGCACCAACGGAAAGACCTCGGTTGCCTATTTCACCCGCGCGATCTGGCAGGCCATGGGACTTCCAGCAGCCAGTATAGGCACCCTCGGCGTTGTTCTCCCCGATCGGACGCTGACGCTCGGCTATACGACGCCGGACCCAATTCTGCTACATAAAACCCTGACCTATCTGGTCGGGCACGGGATCAACCACGCGGTTATCGAGGCCTCAAGTCACGGCCTTGACCAATACCGGCTGGACGGCGCCCGGATTATCTCTGCCGCCTTTACCAATCTTACCCGGGACCATCTGGATTACCACCATTCCTCGGAAGATTACCTGAATGCGAAACTCGGCCTTATTTCGAGGGTGCTGGATAAAGAAGGAACGGCGGTCCTGAACGCCGATGCGGAAGTCTTTCCCGCCTTTTTGCGGGCGGCGAGAGATCGTGGCGTGGACATCCTGTCCTACGGCAAAGCCGGGGAACAAATCAAGCTCCTCAAAATTGTGCCAAGGAGCGATGGTCAGATAATTACCGTCGATATTATGGGCATGCGTCAGGAAATCATGCTGCCGCTTGCCGGGGAATTCCAGGTGATGAATGCGCTTTGTGCGCTGGGCCTCGTCATCGGCGCCGGGGGCGATGCAACGGTAGCGAGCCAAGCACTTTCTAAAGTGACGAACGTGCCCGGACGGCTTGAGCTGGTTGCAAGGCTTGCGAATAATGCGGCGATCTATGTAGATTATGCCCATTCCCCCGATGCGCTGGAAACGGTTCTTGAGGCGGTACGAAACCATGCAAGGGGTCAAATCCATGTCGTCTTTGGCTGTGGCGGCGATCGCGATAAGGGCAAGCGCCCCGAAATGGGCAGGATCGCCGGGCTTTATGCGGATCACGCGATTGTCACGGACGATAATCCGCGCACCGAGGATCCCGCCCGGATTCGCGCCGAAATCATCATTGCCTGCCCTGAGGCGAAAAATATCCCGGACCGCTTCGATGCGATCGAAGAGGCGATCAAGGCCTTAAAGCCGGACGACATTCTCGTCGTTGCCGGTAAAGGCCATGAAGAAGGTCAGGTTATCGGGACAGAGACCATTCCCTTTAATGATAAGGCGGCTGTCCAAAAGATTGTCGAGACGTTAGGGGGGGCGAATGTCTGATATGCCGCTATGGACCGGCCCCGAGGTCATTTCAGCCGTTTCCGGAAAAGCGGGCCGCGACGACTGGACGGCCGACGGCGTTTCCATTGACAGCCGGTCGCTGGAGAAAGGCGATCTTTTCGTCGCTATTGTTGGCCCGGTCCATGATGGGCATAAGTTTATTGACGCCGCGTTTGCGAACGGCGCGGCAGCCGCTCTGGTCAGTGAAATCCCGGAAGGGCTTTCCGAGGATGCGAATGTCATTTTGGTTCCGGACACATTAATGGCGCTGGAAGCGCTGGGGCGGGTGGCGCGGAAACGCGCCACGGCGCAGATTGTCGCCGTGACCGGAAGCGTCGGCAAGACCGGAACGAAGGAGTCCCTTCTG
>JAIOYL010000199.1 GCA_021741195.1 Sneathiella sp.
ACCAGGTCCGTCTGGCGGTTCGGAATACGGGTTCCGGCAAGCTCGCTCGCGGAATTCGCGATACGGACATGGCTCATGACCGCGCCGTTCTTCTGGGCGAGGCCCGTCTGGTCGAGGATCGAGGCGCCCTTGCCCTCGACATGCGCCGCCATACCGAGGAGCGCGCCGACGGTAATCACGCCAGTGCCGCCGATCCCGGTCACCAGAATATTATAGGTGCCGTCGATGGCCGGCGCTGCCGGTTCGGGCAGGTTTGCGGCCGGGTTCATGATGTCGATCTCGCTGGAGGCAACCTCGCGTTTCTCCGGCTTCTTGAGACCCCCGCCCTCGACCGTCACAAAGCTCGGGCAGAAGCCCTTCACGCAGGAGAAATCCTTGTTGCAGCTCGACTGGTCAATGACACGCTTGCGGCCGAACCCGGTTTCCAGCGGTTTCACGGAAACACAGTTTGAGGCGACACCGCAGTCGCCGCACCCTTCGCAGACAAGTTCATTGATGAAGGCGCGCTTCGCCGGATCGGGGAAGGTCCCGCGCTTGCGGCGGCGGCGTTTCTCGGCGGCGCAGGTCTGATCGTAAATCAGCGCCGTCACCCCCTCGATTTCACGCAAGCTCCGCTGCACCTTGTCGAGATCGTCCCGATGGTAGATTTTCACCCCCGGCGCCCAGTCTGTATTGCCCGGGTATTTATCGGGCTCGTCGGTGACCACGACCACTTTCCTGACGCCCTCCGCATGCACCTGCTGGCTGATCAGCCAAGGGGACAGCGGCCCATCGAACGGCTGGCCGCCGGTCATGGCGACGGCATCATTGAAGAGGATCTTGTAGGTGATATTCACATTCGCGGCGCAGGCCGCGCGAATGGCCAAGAGGCCGGAATGATAATAGGTCCCGTCACCGAGATTCTGGAAAATATGCTTCTCGTTGGTGAAGGGCGCCTGACCGATCCAGTTGGCCCCCTCCGCCCCCATATGGGTATAGGTCTGGGTCCGGCGGTTGGGCATATAGACCGCCATGGTATGACAGCCGATCCCGGCCATCGCGCGGCTTCCCTCGGGCACATTGGTCGAGGAGTTATGTGGGCAGCCCGAGCAGAACCAGGGCGAGCGTGTGACCGGCGCGGCGGGCATGGCATTGCCGTCCTCACGCGCCTCGGCAACGCTGATCCCTTCCATCACAGCCTCGGAAATATCCCGGAGCTTGAGACGCGAGGCAATGGCGCGGGCCACCGTCGCCGGGGTCAGTTCGCCGTCGGAGGGAAGCAGCATTTCCCCTTCCTCGTCTTCCTTGCCAACCAGCATCGGATGCGCTTCGAGCCCATAGAGGATTTTCGCGACCTGATCCTCGATCAGGCTGCGCTTTTCCTCGATGACCAGAATTTCATCGAGCCCGATCGCAAATTCGACGAGGCCTTCCGGCTCCAGCGGCCAGGGACAGGCGACCTTGTAGACGGAAAGGCCGATCGCCTCCGCCTCTTTTTCATGGATACCAAGATCGCCGAGCGCCTGCACGACGTCCAACCAGGACTTGCCCGTGGTGACGATGCCGAATTTGCGGTTTGTTGAGTCTTGCGTGATGCGGTCGAGCCTGTTGGCGCGGACAAAGGCCCTGATCATCGGCAGCTTGTGCCGCATCAGCCGCGTCTCCTGCGCGAGGGAGCTATCCGGCCAGCGAATATGCACCCCGCCCGCCGGTGGCTCGATATCCTCGGGGATAACGATATTTACCCGGTCCGGCCCGACATAGGCGGTCGCGGAGCTTTCCACTGTATCGGTCAGGCATTTCATGCCGACCCAGGCGCCGCTGTAGCGCGAGAGCGCAATGCCATACAGGCCATAGTCGAGATATTCCTGCACGGTGGCGGGATTGAGGATTGGCATCATCGCCGCGATCAGCGCCTGCTCGCTCTGATGCGCGACCGTGGAGGATTTCGCCATATGGTCATCGCCCATCAGGACGAGGACACCGCCATGTTCCGATGTGCCCGCCATATTGCCATGCTTGAAGACGTCGCCGGAGCGGTCGACGCCCGGGCCCTTGCCGTACCAGATCCCGAAGACGCCGTCGAAATCGGTCTTGCCGAACATCGGCAATTGCTGCGAGCCCCAGATGCTGGTCGCCGCCAGATCCTCGTTCACGCCGGGCTGGAAATGGATGTCGTTATTCTTGAGGAACGGCTTGGCTTTCCAGAGGCTCTGGTCATAGAGGCCCAAGGGCGATCCGCGATAGCCGGAGATAAATCCGCCGGTCTTCAGGCCCGCCGCGGCATCGCGCTGGCGCTGCATAATCGGAATTCGCACAAGCGCCTGGGTTCCCGTAATGAAAACCTGGCCTTCTTCCAGTTCATACTTGTCGTCAAGGCTGATCTTAGCCGGATCACTCATCGCTTTTATCTCCCGCGCCCCGGGATGTTATCGTTAGAGAGTCCTCAGACCTCAAGCCACTCTTTACGGACCTGGTCATTGGCCTTCAATTCGTCGGGCGTTCCTTCATATACCATATGTCCATGGCCCATAACATACAAGCGGTGAGATATGCGAAGCGCGATGGCGAGTTTTTGCTCGACCAGCAGGATGGAGACGCCGCGCCGCGCGATTTCCGCGAGCAGATCGCCGACCTGGGTGACGATTTTGGGCGCCAGCCCTTCCGTCGGCTCGTCGATCATGACGAGATCAGGATCGCCCATCAGGGTCCGGCACATGGTCAGCATCTGCTGCTCGCCGCCTGAGAGGACGCCCGCGTCGACATCGGCGCGCTCGCGCAGGTTCGGGAACATCTTGAACATGTCCTCCATCGCCCAGCGGCCCTGCTTCTTCATGTTCTTGATGCCCATGATCAGGTTCTGCCGCACCGTCATGCCGGGAAAGACGTCGCGGTTTTCCGGAACGTAGCCGAGGCCGCGATGGGCAATTTCATGTTCCTTGAGACCGGAGATTTCCTCGCCCCGGAACTTGATCGAGCCATGCGGCGGGACTTCCCCCATGATCGATTTTATCGTCGTCGAGCGGCCAACGCCATTGCGCCCGAGAAGCGAGACAATTTCGCCCTCGCCGACATGAAAATTAACACCCTGAAGGATATGGCTCTTCCCGTAAAAGGCATGTAAATCAGTTACTTCAAGCATCAGTCTTCTGCCTCCGCGCCGAGATAGGCTTCCTGTACCGCCTTCGAATTCCGGATATTTTCCGGCGTGTCGCTGGCGATGATCTCGCCATAGACCAGCACCGAAATCCGGTCGGCGAGGTCGAAGACAACGCCCATGTCATGCTCGACCATCACCAGCGTCTTGCCGACCGTGATCTTGCGGATCAGCTCGATCGCCTGGTCGGTCTCGCTATGACTCATGCCCGCCGTTGGCTCATCGAGCATAATGACATCGGCACCGCCGGCCGCGGCAATACCGATCTCCAGCGCCCGCTGCTCGGCATAGGTCAGAACGCCCGCCGGGATTTTCATGCGGGAGGTCAGGCCGATCTCCTCTATTACCTGGGCGGTTTTCTCATTCAGCTCCCGCTCCCGGTCCACGAGATGCCAGAAGGAGTATTTATAGTCCTTCGCCCACATCAGGCCGCAACGGACATTTTCGAACACGCTCATGTTCGGGAAGATGTTCGTCACCTGGAAACTCCGCGACAGTCCCTTGCGGTAAATCTCGTAAGGCGGCAGGTTGCTGATATTCTCGCCATGCAGGAAGACACCGCCCCCGCTCACGCTGTAGCGGCCGGAGATCAGGTGAAACAGTGTCGATTTCCCGGCGCCATTTGGCCCGATGATCGCATGCCGCTCGCCCTTTTCAATCGCGAGGTCGACGCCGCGGATAATGGCCGTCGGGCCGAAGCTCTTGTAAAGGCCCTTGAGTTCAATCGCTGCCGTCATGAGCCCACTCCCTCGCCGGAGGCCGGTAGTTTATTGGCCGTCTCCCACGCGTCTTTAAGCTGCGGATACTGCAATTTCGTCACGACGCCGCCGATAATCGCCAACGCAAAAATGATGATCCAAGGCACCAGCGCATGGCTGTCAAACTCTATGCCGATCAGGCTCATCATCACGTCATCTTCGGAGGCGGTGCGGACATGATGGATCGCCTCAAGAAAGGCGGCAATTCCGGCCATCATCGCGAGCGCCGGTATCCCGATGCGAATGTAGGGAACAATCAGCCCGCCAACCCGCTTCAACCGCCATGCCGTCGTATGCATCATGATAATCCCGGTCAGACCCTGCGGCACATACATCACCGTCAGGACGAACAGGACGCCGACATAAAGCTGCCAGATATCCGTATAGTTGCTGAGGATGCTCTGCAGCAGGGTGAAGACAACCGCGCCGATGATCGGCCCGATAAAAAAGCCGACGCCACCGATATAGGCCATCAGCAGCACCACGCCGGAGGTAAGCGCGTTGAGGTTCTCTTCCGTCACAATCTCGAAATTGAGGGCGAACAACCCGCCCGCGATCCCGGCAAAAAAGCCGGACATGCAGAAGGAGACAAACCGCACCTTGCGCTGGCTGTAGCCGACAAATTCCGCCCGTTCCGCGTTATCACGGACCGCGTTGGCCATCCGGCCCGCGGGCGTGCGTGAGAAGAGATACATCAGCGCGACGGTGACGAACACCCAGGCGGCAATCAGGTAATAGATATGGATATCCTTGCCGAAATCGATGCCCATCAATTCGGGCCCCGTTGTCCGGTCGCCGCTGACCCCTTCCTCCCCGCCGAAAAAGGCAACGAAGATCAGGGAGCTCGAGGCCATCAGCTCGCCGACGCCGAGGGAGATCATGGCAAAAACCGTCCCGGCCCGGCGGGTCGAAAAGCTGCCGATGATAATGGCGAAGACAAGACCGATCAGGCCACCGAATACAGGAACCAGATACATCGGAAAGGTAAACAATCCCTCTTCGATATAGTTCATGAAATGAACCGACATAAAGCCGCCAAGCCCGAAATAGACCGCATGGCCGAAGGACAGCATGCCCCCCTGCCCCAGCAGCATGTTGTAGGACAGCGCGAAGATAACGAAAATGCCCATCAGGTTCATTGTGTATAGCCCGGCATTCGACGAAAAAATATTCGGCAGGACGAGCAAAAGGACAAGAAACCCGATCCAGGGCGTCAGGGTCTTGAGAATTGGCCGACTCGCGGTCGGCGCGGCGGTTTTGGTAATTTCACTCATGTTTCACGGTTCCCGAACAAGCCCGTCGGGCGGAAAATAAGAATCAGGATCAACAGAAGATAGGGCAGGATCGGCGCGATCTGCGGCAACGACAAAGTCCAAAGGTCACGGAATGCCCCCTCCGCATCAAACGAGATGTTGAACATGTGAAGGAAATCATTGACCGAGTAATCGAGCGAGATGGCAAATGTCTGCAAAAGCCCGATAACCAGCGAGGCGACAAGAGCGCCGGTCAATGAGCCCAGCCCGCCAATCACCACGATCACGAAGACAATACTGCCAAGCACGGCAGCCATACCGGGGAATGTCGTCAGCGCCGGTCCCGCAATGACACCGGCAAGACCGGCCAGCGCACAGCCAACACCGAAGACGCCCATGAAGACAAGCGGCACGTTATGGCCGAGCATGGCGGTCATATTGGGTTTATGGATGGCCGCCTGAATAATCAGGCCAACGCGCGAGCGGGTCAGGATCAGCAGCAGCGCGATGAAAATGCCGATTGAGATCAGCAGCATAAACGCCTTGTAGGCCGGAAAGTTCTGCCCGAATGCTGTGAATAAAGTGAAATCGAGGATCGCCGGTTCATGATAGGCCTTGGTGTCTTTGCCCCAGATAAACTGCACAATTTCCTCGATCAGGAAGGCAAGGCCAAAAGTGAAGATCAATTCGGCGACATGGCCCCAACGGTGGACATATCTGAGACCATAGCGTTCCACCAGCGCTCCCAGGATTCCGACCAGAATAGGCGCCACAATCAACCCGGCCCAGAAGCCGAGATAGATGCTGACGGTATAGGCGAAATAGGCACCCAGCATATAGAAACTGGCGTGGGCGAAATTCAGAACCCCCATCATGGAGAAGATGAGCGTGAGGCCGCTGGCGAGCATGAACAGCAACAGGCCCGTCACAATTCCGTTCAACAGGGAAAAGAAGATTAATTCAAACATGGTTGAATCTCTTTTTATACTTATGCTAGAGGCGGCCGGGCCCAAACGCCCGGCGAGGAACTGCTGGCCGACGACGATGTCACCGGCCAGCATCCTAACGGACGGATCGACTAGCTAGCCGGACG
>JAIOYL010000200.1 GCA_021741195.1 Sneathiella sp.
GCGTTGCCTGGTCCGCTTATTGTTATAGATGAGGAAGACTATATCTGCATGGGCAATCCGGCAGGGGAGGAATTCTTCGGCTCCTCCGCCAATATCCTGAAAAAGACATCCATCAATGAACTCATACCCTTTGACAGCCCGCTGCTTGGCCTGATTGAGCAGGTCCGGACCAGTGGGGACTGTGTTTCCGAATATGGCGTTGACCTCGGGACGCCAAAGACCGGCGTCAAGAATGTCAATCTTCAGGTTTCGGCCCTCTATGGCACCCCAAGTGTCGTCGTCCAGATCGAGGAAAGGACCATAGCGCTTAAAATGGACCGGCAGCTGACCCATCGCGGCGCGGCGCGGTCAGTGACTGCCATGGCGATAATGCTGGCCCATGAGGTGAAAAACCCGCTTTCCGGTATCCGCGGCTCGGCCCAGCTTCTGGAGATGAATGCGTCCGATGCCGACCGGGCGCTGACGCGGCTCATCTGCGATGAGACGGACCGGATTTGCGCCCTGGTCGACCGCATGGAAGCCTTTTCCGATGACCGTCCGATCGATCGCGACGCGGTGAATATCCATGAGGTGCTGGAGCATGTACGGCGCGTCGCGGAGGCAGGGTTTGGCCGTGAAATCAGTTTTCGCGAGAATTACGACCCATCCCTGCCTTTTGTCTATGGTAATCGCGACCAGCTGGTTCAGGTACTGCTCAACCTTGTGAAAAACGCTGCGGAAGCGGTACCCGAGGGTTCCGGGGAAATTATCCTGAGTACGGCCTACCGGCACGGCATTCGGCTGGCGGTGCCGGGAAACCAGCAAAAGGTCATGCTGCCGCTGGAAGTCGGTATTCATGACAACGGGCCCGGCATTCCCGACGAGATCCTGCCGCATGTTTTTGATCCGTTTGTCACGACCAAAGCTGGTGGCAGTGGCCTCGGTCTTGCGCTTGTCGCAAAGATTGTCGGCGATCATGGCGGGATTGTTGAATATGAATCGAGTGTTTCAGGAGGCAAATTCATGATCCGGCTGCCAGTTTATAATTTCAACAAAATTGAAGCGGAATAGAGATGGCGGGAACAATATTAGTCGCAGATGACGATCAGAGTATCCGGACTGTTCTGGAGCAGGCATTGTCGCGGGCCAATTACGTCGTCCGGTCCACCGGTAATGCCGCGACGCTGTATAACTGGGTTCTGGAGGGGATTGGCGACGTCATTCTGACGGATGTGGTTATGCCCGATGAAAATGGGCTCGATTTGCTCCCCCGGATCAAGAAAATCCGGCCTGAAATCCCGGTTGTTGTCATGAGCGCGCAGAATACACTGCTCACGGCCATCAAGGCGACGGAGCGCGGCGCCTATGATTATCTGCCGAAACCCTTCGATTTGAAGCTGTTGCTGCAGGTTGTCGAGCGTGCCCTGTCGAAGCCCAAGAGGGCAGTCTCGAAACGCTTCGGCGATCTTGAGGAAGAACAAACAAAGACCCCGCTCATTGGCCGCTCGCCGGCTATGCAGGAAATCTACCGGGTGCTGGCGCGCCTGATGGGCACGGACCTGACGGTCCTTATCTCCGGGGAAAGCGGGACGGGCAAGGAACTGGTCGCCCGCGCGCTCCATGAATATGGCAAGCGCAAATCCGGCCCGTTCGTGCCAATTAATATGGCGGCCATTCCGAAGGAACTGATCGAATCGGAATTGTTCGGTCATGAAAAAGGGGCATTTACCGGCGCCGATGCCCGCGCCATCGGCCGGTTCGAGCAGGCGCAAGGGGGGACGCTCTTTCTCGATGAAATCGGTGATATGCCGATCGAGGCGCAGACCCGGTTGTTGCGCGTCCTGCAGCAGGGGGAGTATACGACCGTCGGCGGGCGCACGGCGATCAAGACGGATGTGCGTATCATCGCCGCGACAAACAGGGACCTCCGGCAGTTCGTCCGGCAGGGACTGTTCCGCGAAGATCTCTATTACCGGCTGAATGTAGTGCCGCTTCGCCTGCCGCCGCTGCGTGAGCGGGCCGAGGATATTCCGGATCTTGTCCGGCACTTTCTCGCTCAGGCGCGAGACGAGGGGCTTCCGGTCAAAAGTATCGATAAAGAGGCGCTGGAAGCCTTGAAAAAGCATAAATGGCCGGGAAATGTGCGCGAACTGGAGAATCTGGTGCGCCGGCTTGCTGCGCTTTATTCCGACGACGTCATCAATATCACCGTGATTGAGCAGGAGCTTCAGCCGCAGGAAATTGGCAATGGCGAGGAATCCATTCACGCGGATGAAAGCCTCGGCATGGCTGTCGAGCGGCATGTCTCCAAATATTTCGCAGCCCATGCCGGCGGGCTTCCGCCAAGCGGCCTTTATGAGCGGGTCCTGCGGGAAATTGAGCGTCCTCTCATCTCGCTTTCGCTTGACGCAACCAATGGAAACCAGATCAAGGCGGCGGATCTGCTTGGGGTTAACAGGAATACGCTCCGCAAAAAAATACGCGAATTGGATATTCAGGTTGTGCGCGGGCTCAAGTGATGCTTAAATGCCACAATGTGGTATTTTGAACTTACGAGCCAATGTTGCCGAAAGAACTAGCAGATTTTAGCTGCACCACCGCTGCTTCGGCAGGAGGATGCCGTGGCAGAATTACCGCGGGCTGACGTGAAATCGGCATTTTCAATTGTCCGATGGACCAGGAAGATCGGACTGGGGCCTAAAACCTCTTTCTTCGTCGCCCTGCTGGCGATCGCAAGCGGTATCGCCACCTATGAATCCCTGACAATCGACAATCCGGCCTATACCCGGGTACTTTTGATTGTTGACGTGGCGATTGTTGTCCTGCTCTCCATCATCATCACACACCGGTTGATCCGGACCTGGCGCAAGGGAGCGGTCGGTGGATCGGGAAGCATGATGCACCGGCGCATCGTGCGTCTGTTCGCACTCATCGCTGTTGCACCGGCGATCATGGTGGCGCTCTTTTCCGCCCTCTTTTTCAATATCTATTTCCAGAAGCACTTTTCGGAACCGGTCAATACGGCTGTCTCGGAATCGATTGTTGTCGCGGATGCCTATATGAAGGAGCATATCCAGAATATCCGCTCCGACGTTCTGGCGATGGCAGCGCAGATAAATCGTGCGCCGCCGCAGGTTCTGGAGAACCGCAGCCGCTTTGACGCCTATCTAAGCGATCAGACGATTGCAAGGAACCTGAGCGAGGCTGTCGTCATTGATGGCAACCAGAAAATTATCGCCCAGTCGGATTTGAGTTTTGCCCTGGAATTTGACAAGCTGTCACCGTCTCTCTTCAACGACGCCCGTGAACGCGACGTGGTCATTACCACCAATGAAAACGATGATCAGGTGAGGGCACTGGTCCGGCTTGACCGGTTGCTGGACGGATTTCTCTATGTTGGACGGTTTATCGAGCCTCGCGTGCTCGCGCATATGGAACGAACCCGCGCCGCCGCGGCGGAATATGAGGAACTGAAGGAAGAAGGGTTCGGGATCCAGGTCCAGTTCGCCGTCATCTTCTTCATTATCTCGATGATGGTTGTTCTGGCGGCTGTATGGTTCGGACTTGTGATCGCATCACGGCTTGTCGGGCCGATCGAAAGTCTGGTGAAGGCCGCAGAGCGGGTACGTTCGGGCGATCTTACGGCCAAGGTGGATGAGAGCCGGGCCTACGATGAAATGGCGACCCTGAGCCGCGCCTTTAATCGTATGACCAAGCAATTGGCGACGCAACGGCAGGAGCTGGAAGAAACAAACGAAAAACTCGACGAGCGTCGGCGCTTTACCGAAGCTGTCCTTTCCGGGGTTTCCGCCGGCGTTATCGGTCTTGACAAGAACGGCATTATCAATCTGCCGAACCGGACGGCGACGGAATTGATCGGGTTGACGACGATGGAACTGGTCGGTCAACCCTTTGCCAAGATCCTTCCCCAGATGGCGGTTCTGCTGGATGAAATCCGGGAAAAGCCCTACCGGATAGCAGAGCGCCAGATCCAGTTGCAATCCAAAGGCGTCCATCGTCATCTGCTCGTTCGCGCGACAGCGGAAATCTCCAATGGCAGCGTTCAGGGGTTTGTCGTGACGCTCGATGAAATTACCGATCTGGTCTCGGCGCAGCGCATGGCGGCCTGGGGGGATATTGCCCGGCGGATCGCCCATGAGATCAAGAATCCGCTCACGCCCATCCAGCTTTCAGCGGAACGGATAAAACGTAAGTATGGCAAGCAGATAGTCGATGACATTGATGTATTTAATCAATGTACTGATACGATCATTCGCCAGGTCGGGGATATCGGGCAGATGGTGGATGAATTCTCCTCCTTTGCGCGGATGCCAACACCGGAGTTCAAGCCTGAAGATATGTCGGAACTTGTGGGGCAGGCCATATTCTTGCAAAAAATTGCCCATCCGGAAATTAACTATGACCTGCACAAGCCTGGCGGCGTGATGATTTGCAGCTGTGATGCGCCGCAAGTGAACCGGGTTCTGACCAATCTCCTGCAGAACAGCGCTGATGCGATTGAAGGGCGTGATGGGCCGCCTGAAGAACTCCCGCGCGGCAGGATAAGCGTCGAAATCAGAATGGAGCGGGAAAACCTCGTTGTTGAACTGACCGACAATGGCCGCGGCCTGCCGAAGGAAAACCGCAACCGGCTGACGGAACCCTATGTCACGCATCGTGAAAAAGGAACCGGGCTGGGGCTAGCGATTGTCAACAAGATTATGGAGGAGCATGGTGGCAGCCTCACCATGACGGATGCTGAAAACGGGACAGGGGCACGTATAAAAATATCCTTTCCCATCAATGAACCGAGTTTGAAGACAGGGAATGACTGATTATGTCTGCGGACATTTTAATTATAGATGACGAAGCCGATATTCGTGAACTGGTCGCCGGTATCCTTGAGGACGAGGGTTATGAGACGCGCATGGCGGCAAACAGCGACCAGTGCCTGACGGAGATCGCCCACCGTCGCCCCAGTCTGGCCATTCTTGATATCTGGCTCCGGGGCAGCAAGCTTGACGGGATTGAAATCCTGCAGACGGTGAAAAAGGAACATCCGGACCTGCCGATCTTGATGATCTCCGGCCATGGCAATATCGAGACGGCGGTACAGACCATCAAAATGGGCGCTTATGATTTTATCGAGAAGCCGTTCAAGGCGGAGCGGCTGATCCAGCTGGTGGAAAGGTCACTCGAAGCCGTCCGCCTGCGCCGGGAGGTCGCGGAACTGAAAACCAAGGCGGGCGAGGTGACGTCGGATCTGATCTGCCGTTCAAATGTCATGATCCAGTTGCAGCAGACAATCGAAAAGGTGGCGCCGACCAATAGCCGCGTCCTGATCGCCGGTCCCTCGGGCTCAGGCAAGGAAGTGGTGGCGCGCCTGATCCATAACCGTTCGGCCCGTAATGACGGGCCGTTCGTGGTGCTGAACGCCGCGACGCTTGCGCCGGAGCGGCTGGAAATTCAGCTTTTCGGCGTCGAGGACGGCCGGATGAGCTCGGTAAAAGGCCCGCGGCGTGGCTTGCTGGAGCAGGCGCATGGCGGGACGCTTTTTTTGGATGAAATTGCCGACATGCCGCTCGAAACGCAAGGAAAGGTGCTGCGCGTCCTTGTCGACCAGTCGTTTCAGCGGGTCGGCGGGTCCGACAAGATCAAGGTCGACGTTCGAATCATTTCCTCGTCGAGCCAGGATTTGCACGAAGCCATGGCGAGCGGGCGGTTGCGGGAGGATCTGTATCACCGCCTCGGCGTCGTGCCGATCGCCGTTCCCGCCCTGAAGGAACGTCCCGAGGACATCGGACCGCTTGCGCGGTTCTTTATCGAGCGCTTTTCGAAAAGCTCGGGGCTGCCGGTTCGGAAAATCGGCGAGGATGCCATCGCCACGCTGCAATCTTCCGCCTGGCCCGGGAATGTGCGCCAGCTCAAGAATGTCATGGAACAGATCATGATTTTGGCGACCGGGGACAAATCGGCGCCGATTACCGCCAGCATGGTCCCACCTGATGCCGGCTCCGCCCATTCGATCATGAATGGCCAGAGTGACAATACGGAAATCATGGCGCTGCCGCTTCGCGAGGCGCGTGAACGGTTCGAAAAGGAATATCTCGAGGCCCAGATCAATCGTTTCGGCGGAAATATTTCGCGTACCGCCTCATTTGTTGGTATGGAGAGGTCCGCGTTGCATCGCAAGCTG